>JBHEPI010000037.1:0-18252 GCA_046260345.1 Marinobacter sp.
CGTCCGCCGGAATCACTTCCAGGGTTACGGTAGATTCTCTTGGCCCACGGATAAGATCAACCACCTCGTCGAGGCGCCAGCCGATCACGTTTACGGCTTTGTCTTCATCTTCCTGGGTTACAGAAACGATTCGGTCTGCAGGTTCCAGTTGGCCCTGTTTGGCTGCCGGCCCGCCTGGAACCAGGCGAACCACCTTGGTGTACTCGTTGTCAGCCTGCAACACCGCGCCAATCCCTTCCAGAGAAAGGCTCATGTTGATGTTGAAGTTTTCGGAGGTTCGCGGTGAGAAATAGGAGGTATGGGGGTCCCACATGCCCGCAAAGGCGTTCATGTAGGCCTGGAAAGCGTCTTCACTGCGTGCCTGGTAGGCGCGTTTCAGTTGGCCCTCATATCGGCGGCGGAGAGCCTCCTCGATGTCTTCGTCATCTGCGCCGTTGAGACGCTGAGAAAGGACAGAATTCTTGATCCTTTTTACCCACAGTGTATCCAGTGCGTCAACGTCAGCTTCCCAGGCTGCCTCCGAGCGGTCCAGTTCGATGTTTTCGTCGGCGCTGAAGTCGAGCTTGTCGATGCCTTCATCAATCAGCCCGAGGGCAAACTCAAGGCGCTGGATGATCCGCTGCTGAACCAGATTGTAGATATCGAAGCCGGGCTGCAACTGGCCTGTCTTCAGGGAGGAGCCAAGCCCCATCCGTACGGTATTGAAGTTTTCGACATCTTTTTCCGTCAGGTAGATACGCTGACCATCGAGGTAGTCAAGGTAAGCGTCAAACACATCGCCGGACAGAGAATCGTTAATGCTCATGTCGCGGAAGTGAGTAAACTGCAACTGGCGGGCGATGAGGATGTTCGCCCGGGCCTGTTCCACAGTTGGTGATACAGGTTCGTATACCTTGTCGGTATCCACTTTGGCAGACGCTGGCAGGGTAAACGCCAGCATCAGCGTCAGGATTGCTGCCTGTCTGCCGGTCTTGCCTCCCTTCACCGATTTGCTATAACGGTTCATGAATCGTTCCGCAATGCTCATAAGCTTGTGTACCTGACGGTGGGTGGCGATACGAGGGCCAGCGGAAGGGGCGTGAATGCAGCAACCGCTGTCAAGAGACTATACGCTTTTCGGATATCGCCGGATTGGCTCATGATTTTATTGTAGGCAAGCACAGGGGCGGTTGCCATAGCGTTGAAGTATCGGTTCGTGACAATCTGTCCATGAAGTGGGCAGATTCGTAAGCGGAAAGTTGCACACACATTACCAGATTCCCTGCCGGAGTCTCTGTCCCCGGCAGGGAAGGCAGGTGTCAGCTGAAGGTTGTGTTGTTTTCGGCCTTCTCCAAAAGCAGAGCCGGTGGTGTAAACCTGTCACCAAAACGCGCCGCGAGATTTTTTGCCCGCTCTGCGAAGGCCCTCACACCATATTGGTTGATAAACTGGATAGCGCCGCCGGTCCAGGGCGCAAAGCCGATACCGAAGATGCTGCCGATATTGGCGTCTTCAACGGTTCGGAGCACACCTTCCTCGAGGCAGCGAACGGTTTCGATGGCCTGGATGAACAGGATGCGGTCTTTCAGGTCCTGCAGCTCTGTGGCCCTGGCTTTTTCCTGATCCACATACAGGTCCTCCAGTTCCGGCCACAGGTATTTCTTGCCGGATTCCGGGTACTCGTAAAACCCGGCGCCCGCGGCTTTGCCCTTGCGGTTGTGGCTACCGACCATCTGGTCGATTATCGCTTCCGCCGGATGTGCATTCCAGGTTTTACCGGCCGCTTCCGTATCTTTTCTGCTCTGGTCACGGATGTGTTGCATCAAGGTCATGCTGACTTCGTCCGAAATGGCCAGCGGGCCGACGGGCATGCCGGCCAGTACCCCGGCATTCTCGATGCTGGAGGGATGGATGCCCTCGCCCAGCATGGCTATACCTTCGTTCACAAAGGTGCCGAAGACCCGAGAGGTGAAGAATCCGCGGCTGTCGTTCACGACAATGGGGATCTTGCCGATCTGCTGGACATAGTCGAAGGCGCGGGCGAGGGTGGTGTCCGAAGTCTTCGCCCCCACGATGATTTCCACCAGCTGCATCTTGTCCACTGGCGAGAAGAAGTGCAGGCCGATAAAGTTATCCGGCTTCGCCGAGGCTTCGGCTAATTGCGTAATGGGTATGGTGGAGGTGTTAGATGCAAAGATGCCGTTCTCGATCAGTCGGGCTTCAGCTTCTTTGGTGACTTTGGCTTTCAGGCCGCTGTCTTCAAACACCGCTTCAATCACCAGATCGCAACCTTCCAGGTCTTCTGCGGAGCCGGTTGCCTTGATCCGGTTCAGTACCCCGGTTTTCTGTTCTTCGGTCATGCGCCCGCGGCTGACCTTCTTCGCCAGCAATTTTTCCGAGTAGGCTTTGCCTCTCTCGGCATTTTCCGTGGACACATCCTTGAGCACCACCTCAATGCCTCGCGTCGCCGTGGAGTAGGCGATGCCGGCACCCATCATGCCCGCGCCCAGGACACCGACTTGGCGGAAGGTCTCCCTTTCAATGTCTTCGGGGCGACTCTCACCGGCATTCACTGCGTTAAGCTGGAACCAGAAGGTGCCTGTCATGTTTTTGGCCACCTGGCCGGTGACCAGTTCAGCGAAATAACGGGTCTCGATCAGGCTGCCGTTATCGAAATCCACCTGAGCGCCTTCCACGGCGGCTGATAAAATTCGTTCCGGCGCCGGGTAGCAGCCCTTTGTTTTCTGCTTCAGCATGGCGGGGGCAATGGAAAGCTTCTGTGCCATAGCCGGGTGATGAGGGGCGCCGCCGGGAAACTTGAAGCCTTTCTGGTCCCAGGGTTGCTGGCTTTTCGGGTTAGCTTCGATGAAGGCCCTGGCCTTCGCCATCATGTCATCCCTGGACGATGCCAGTTCATCCACAATGCCGGCCTTAAGCGCCGCTTTCGGGTTAATCTTCTTGCCTTCCATCAGGTACTGGAATGCGGCTTCGAGGCCAATCATCCGGGGCAGGCGTTGGGTACCGCCACCGCCGGGCAGCAGGCCCAGGGTCACTTCCGGAAGGCCGAGTTGAATGTTGTCGTCGTCCATCACCACGCGGTGATGACAGGCAAGGCAGATTTCCAGTCCGCCGCCCAGAGCCGAGCCGTTTATAGCCGCTACGATGGGCTTGCCGATGGTCTCCATTGCCCGCATTTCAGATTTCAGGCCGTTGACCATGTCCTCGAAGGCACCGGCATCTTCCCGGGTGACTCTGTGGAGTTCTTTCAGGTCACCCCCGGCAAAAAAGGTCTTCTTGGCAGAGGAAATAATAATGCCGCGGATATTGTCGAGGTCTTTCTTGACCTTGCCCACGGTCTCGGTCAGTGCAGCGCGGAAGTCTGCGTTCATGGTATTGGCAGACTGGCCCGGCATGTCGATGGTCAGGATAAGGATCTGGTCTGAACCCAGGTCGTAGTGAATGGCGCTCATAATCGGTTCTCCTCTCAGAATCAGTGTTCGGCTCAGATGCGCTCAATGATGGTGGCAATACCCATTCCGCCACCCACACACAGGGTGGCCAGGCCGTAGCGCAGTTCTCTCCGCTCCAGTTCGTCGAGCAGGGTGCCCAGAATCATGGCGCCGGTGGCACCCAGTGGGTGGCCCATGGCGATGGCACCGCCATTAACGTTCACCTTCTCGTCGGGAACCGACAATTCCCTCTGGAAACGCATCACCACCGAGGCAAAGGCTTCGTTGACTTCAAACAGGTCGATCTGGTCGGCGGTCATGCCGGCTTTTTCCAGTGCCTTGCGGGCCGCCGGGGCAGGGCCGGTGAGCATGATGGTGGGGTCGGTGCTGGTCACAGCGGTGGCCAGGATGCGGGCACGGGGCATGAGGCCCATGGCTTTGCCCTTGGCTTCGCTGCCGATCAGCATGGCCGTTGCACCATCAACAATGCCGGAGGAGTTGCCGGCGTGGTGGACGTGGTTGATTTTTTCCACGTAGTGATATTTTTCCCGGGCGACGCCATCGAAGCCCATCTCGCCCATCATCTGGAACGAGGGCTTGAGGCCCGACAGAGATTCCACGGTGGTGTTGCCACGGATTTGCTCGTCCCGGTCCAGGATCATGACGCCGTTCTGGTCGGTGACAGGGATAATGGATCTGGCAAAATACCCGTTTTCCCAGGCGTTGGCGGCTTTTTGTTGGGATTTCACGGCAAACCCGTCCACATCCTCGCGGCTGAAGCCTTCCAGGGTGGCAATCAGGTCAGCCCCGATACCTTGTGGCATGAAACCGGTGTGCAGGTTGGTGGCCGGGTCGGTCGCCCAGGCGCCGCCATCGGAGCCCATGGGTACACGGGACATGGCCTCAACGCCGCCGGCCACCACCAGATCTTCCCAGCCGGAGCGGACTTTCATGGCGGCCAGGTTGACCGCCTCCAGGCCCGAGGCGCAAAAACGGTTCAGGGTAACGCCGGCGACCACTTCGTCCCAGTCTGCTGCCAATGCAGCCGTTTTGGCAATATCTGCACCCTGGTCGCCAACGGCGGTGACACAGCCCATAACGATATCGTCAACCTGGGCGGTGTCCAGGCTGTTTCTCTCCTGCAGTGCCTTGAGCACGGTCGTCAGCAGCGTAATGGGTTTGACGCTGTGCAGGGAACCGTCTTTCTTGCCTCGCCCACGTGGAGTGCGAACGGCGTCGAAGATATAGGCTTCGGTGGTCATTTCCTGTCCTCTGTTGGTCTTTGACTCGGGAATAGCATAATCAATCGATAACCATAGCGGTTTGTGGTCCCGGTGCGTAATGACGTGCGCTGCCAATCACATTGGCGAAACTGCTCACGCCGGTCATGACATTTGCTGTGGATGGTTCTATGTTGTAGGAAGGTACTTACATCACCAGCAGGAGCAAGACGATGTCCCTGAGAGATGCTATTGATAACTTTTATGAGCCGCTGGTTGCCGACGCTATAGACGAAACCAGGGAGAAGGAAGACAGTCAGGATTACCTGACGGATGTGCTGTGTGTCGCCCTGAACCGGCTACCGGCCAAATACTATCGGCACAGTATCGACATGATGTTCTACCTCGCCGACGGCGAACTGGAAACCATGAAAACCCAGTCCCTGGCCGCCGTTCGGGAGGCCAGGGAGTTTGTGAAGGCCCATCAGCGGGACGGCTGACTCTCCTGCCCCAGAACCGCCTCCAGCGCCAGGCCAAGCCGCCTGGCCAGAGGTTCGCTGACCACATCCACTGGCTGTACCAGGCACCAGTTTGCAATCAGCATTTCCAGTTTCTGTGACTTGTCGTCGCTGTTGGCAGTGTTGCCCATTCCTTCCGCCAGACGTTGCACCTGTATTTCCATGCGGCGGCCCTGGTCCTCCTTCGGGGAAGGCACCTCCGCGAGGATTTCCGCGCGGATAACCAGCTCTGTCGGGTCTGGCTGCCCCACCTGTGCGGCAAGTTCCGGCCAGTGGCCGGGCAGTGAATCGCTGTCGAGAGTGGTTTCGCTTCTGGCGGTAATCCATTGCTTCCAGGTTTCTATCCGCTCCTGCAGCTTGCGGCTGGATGTCAGGCCAGAAAGCCGGCTACGCTCGTTGCTTACCTGCTCTTTGGTGCCTGCTGAAAGCGGCTCATTCCTCAATGCGTTCAGTTTTGAAAGAGCATCCTGCATCGTTTCCATGCTGGCATCTGAATTCACTGACTGGCTATCAGCAAGCACCGGTTCGGCCTTTTCATCCGCTTCACGGGCGATCTGCTCCTGCTCATTCTTATGGGCATCCCGGCGCGCAAAAATCTGGTCACAAGCCTTGCGGAACGATTGCCACAGTTTCCGGTCCTCACGATGACGCGTGATGCCAATGCCGGTCCATTCATTCTGCAGTGCCTTGGCCTGGCCCATGGCATCACCAAGGGGCTCATGATCGATCAGAGCTTCCGCACGCTCCACGATTCCCTGTTTGAGGGCCTCGTTCTTTTTACGCTCGACATCCAGCGGTTCTTCCAACTGCTTGAGCAGGCCATCGAACTGTTTCTGTACCCGCCGGTTGTCACGGAACTCCACCGGCCAGGCGGCTTTCCATTCTTCCCGGGCAGTCTGATGAATGCGTTCGGCGGCTTTCCAGTCGATGGCTTGCCAGTCGGCGTTTTCCAGGAAGGTGCGGAGCTGTTCACAGATGGTCTGCCGGGTTTCCAGGTTCGCCTTTTTCAGGCCTGACTTTGCCGAGAAGTAGGCCTTACAGGGCTCATAGGCCAGGTCAGAGGCTTGCTTGAAGCGTGACCACAAATCGCGGTCTGAAGAGCCGCCCAGCTCACGCCATTCGTTTTGCAGCTCTTTGATGCGTTCAGCTTTGGCCTCCGGTTCTATTGGCTGGTTTGCCAGGTACTCCATCTGCTCGCAGAGGGAGATCTGTTTCGGGCGTGTGGCAAAGCCCTGCCAGTCCGTCAGTTCCCGGAGTTGTCCCCCCAGCAGGTGAATTCTGGGCTGCAACGATTTGCTGTGGCGATGGTCGAGATTCTTAAGCTGTTGCTGTGCGGTTTTGAACAGCTGGCGGGACTCTTTCAGCTGTTTGGCTTCCAGCGCAGCGTCCAGCCTGTCCAGCGTCTGTTGAAGCGATTCTGCCTGCTGTTGCTGCTCTTCCGTATCCGGTTTCGCAGTTTTCGCAGGACGAGGCTTGCCGGCTTGGCGATAGAGTGCATCCAGCATGGAGGGGCGCTGGAAATCCTTTGGCCAATCAACCGTTTCGAGTATTTCTTTGGCTTTGCCCGCAGCTGATTCGTCCTCGGGCTCACCTCCAGCAGGGTTTTGCAGGGCACTGATCTCTTCCCGATGTTGGCCCAGCCGTTTGACGGCGGATATATACGTCCGCAGTGACTGCATCAGGTTTTCGTACAGCTTCTGTTCCTGTTTGTCGACCTGGGTGTCCCGGGTTGCCTCCAGCCAACGGTTTTCCTGGGTTTTCTGCAAGGCGTCCAGTGACGCAAGTGAAGGCTCCAGATCCGGGTCTTGCAGTTTCAGCCCATCAAGGGTGCTTTTCAGCAGAGACAGGGTTTCTTCGCGCTGGCTTTTCTGTTCCTGCTGCTGCCTGAACTGTTCTTTTTCCGCCTGCATTTCGCTCAGGCGTTCACGGCACTGGTGGACGGCCTGCAAAAACTCGGTGGTCTGTTCCTGGGAAGCGCTGGTTTCGACGCTGGCCCATTTCTGCAGTAGTGCTTCCAGGCGGGCTTCAAACAGCTTGGTGTCGTCACTGCGGGCCTGTTCGGAGGCATTGCGTACCAGTGTCTGGATGGTTTCCGCCAGCTTCTGCTGCCTTTCCTCTTCAGCACGAATGTGCTGAAGCTTCTGGCGTACCGCCTGATAGACCCCTTTGTCCTTTCCCTTAGCGATTTTCTGGACCCGTTGTAGTGCTGACTTTTCTGTCAGTACCTCGGCCGCTTCAAGTCGGATGCCGGCTGTAACGCCCGCTATCGCCAGTTCTTCAAGCTGTTCGCCGGAAGGAGTGGAGTTCAGGGCGCTGAGCTGTTGCTCGCGCTTGTCATCCTGTCTGTTCACCTTCTCGGAATTGTCTGGAGTTGTTTGTTGGGCCGCTGCAGGACTGGTTGTATTTGCTTTGCGGGTTCTGAACAGTTTCTGGATGAATGCAGCCATGGGGTTATCCTTTGATATTGAAACCAGTTCCCGGTGCCGGCAAAGTAAGCCTGCACCGAACATCGGCCTTATCCGGGATTCCGGATGCCGGGTACGTCAGCTGTTTTTACCGGCCTGGCCGGGCAGCTGTCTCGGGTGGGGGCTAGTCTAGCGTTTTGTCGGCATTTGCGGGAAGGGTCAGTATGGGAAAACCATTAAATCAGGACGATCAGGATCACAAGGCCCGTTCGGCGGCATTGCGGTTATTGGCCCGGAGAGAGCACAGCCGCCTGGAGCTGTCTTTGAAACTCAGGCAGAGAAAGATCGAAACTGAGGTTATCGAGCGGGTGCTGGACGATTACGAAGCAGAGGGCTGGCTGAGTGATGAGCGGTTTGCCGATGTATACGCGCGCCAGCGTATGGATCTCGGATACGGGCCTTTGCGGATTCTGGCAGAGCTTCAGCAACGAGGGATCCACACAACCCCTGAGTGCATCGGCAACATGACCGACGCCCAATGGACTGAGCGGGCCACTTTGCTGCGGGAGAAGCGGTTTGGTCTCGGTGATATCAGTGAAGACTGGGGCGAAAAGGCACGCCAGGCGAGGTTTCTGGCCAGAAGGGGATTCGCGGCCGATCAGGTCGAGTCGGCGCTGGAACACCGATCATAGGGTGGGAGGAACAAAGCCTAGTTCACCGGGAAGGCTTGCCCTGGTTTCTTCCTGAGGGAGCGTGTCCATGGGTTGGACAATGCTTTCCATTCCCTCAAGGTCTTTGAACCAGGGTTTTTGCGGCGTCTCGGCAATTTCCGTGGGCTCGGTCATCCAGGCCAGAACATCAAAGTAGCGACGGATATTCTGCACGTAGATAACGGGCTCGTGGCCACGGGCGTAGCCAAAACGGGTTTTTGAATACCATTCCTTCTGGGTCAGGAGCGGCAGGAATTCCTTGACGTCCATCCAGCGATCGGGATCTTTTCCGGCGCCCTGGGTCAGTCGTCGCGCATCTTCCACGTGGCCCCAGCCAACATTGTATGAGGCCAGTGCAAACCAGGTGCGATCAGGCTCGGGTATGCGCTCGGGAACCTGTCGATGAACCATCGTGAAATACTTGGCCCCGCCCTGGATGCTCTCCTCTGCATCGAGGCGATTCTTTATACCAATGTGGCCGGCGGTTGTGCGGGTCAGCATCATCAGGCCGCGGACACCGGTGGGAGACACGGCATTGGGCCGCCAATGGGATTCCTGGTAGCCGATGGCAGCCAGCAGCCTCCAATCAAGGTCGTAGGAGGAAGCATAGTCGCGGAACAACTCTTCGTACTTTGGCAGGCGGTTTTCCACGTGGTGCACAAACGTCCGCGCGCCGACATAGTTGAGGCGGTCCAAGTGGCCATAGAACCGTTCTGAAATCTGGGCCAATGCGCCTGACTCTCTCAGCTGGCTGATAAAATCTTTGGCAGCCCTGGCCAGGGTATCATCCTGCTCTCCGGGAAATAGCCACACCAGTTCTGCAGGTTCACCCAGGCTGAACGCACTTTTGACCATCGGGAAAAACACGTGGTTGAGGTCGAGCTCATTGGAGGAGACGATCGCCAGCGGGTATTCTCCGGACTCCACCCGCGCCAGTATGCCCGCTGCATCCAGCCCCGCATGGACCTCCCATTGCAGGTCTTCGTTTTCTGCCTGCAATTGTTTCAGCTGAGTTTCGTGGTTACTGTCCGCAACGAGGTGGAGAGTCTGGCCTTCAAGATCTTTGACGGAGTCGGGGCGGTCTGTGTCGCGGTTATAAACCACCACGGACTTTGCTTCAACGCCATTGGAGACCGTGTGATACCTGCCGGAAAAATCCGGCCTGGAAGATAGCCCGGCCAGCCCCAGGTGGGCATAGTCCTGGTCGACCACAGCGAGCACGCCGGTATTGTCGTCTGCTACGCGAACCTTGAGCTCGACACCCAGTTCGTTGGCAAACATCCGCGCCAGCTCGTAGTCGTAACCGGTGGGCCCGTCCCGCCCCTCATAGTAAACGGAAGGCGCGTTACGGGTGACGACGTGCAGCACACCCTCGGAGCGGATCTCCTGAAGCGTGCTTGGCCTGGAGCATCCGGCAGTGACGAAGGCGAGCGTGAGCAGACAAATGTATTTTGTCAGTGCAAACACCAGTGACTGGCAATCTGTTTTTTGCAAATTCTGAACTCCCTGTTCCATTCTTGATAATCCCCGGTCGGAGGTGACCGGTCAATGGAAGTGGTCATTTAATGTGCAAAACAATGTCAAATGGAATGGCCCGGCTATGACGTTTTGGCGCTGTATCCCGGACCCTGTTTCAAGTATCATTGCGGCCTTTCAAATGGCCAGCATTTTCCTGTCTCCGGCCGCTCCGGCGGACAGGAAAAATTGCTATGGCTCCCAGTTTCGCGCGTACAGGTTTCGATCATGCTTGAACTTCGTGGCGCTCCAGCGCTCTCGCCCTTCCGCTCCCGCAAACTGCACACCCGCATTCAGGACATTGTTCCCGAGGTGGAGCATGTGTATGCCGAGTTCATGCACTTCACGGATCTTGAGGCGCCGCTCTCGGAATCCGATCAGGCTGTCCTTGATCGTCTGCTGACCTACGGCCCCAGCGTACCTGCTGAAGAGCCTGAGGGCGTTCTGTTCCTGGTGGTTCCACGGCCGGGTACTCTCTCACCCTGGTCGAGCAAGGCCACCGATATAGCCCGCAACTGCGGATTGAAGCAGATCCGGCGGATTGAGCGCGGCACCGCCTATTATATCAAGGCAAGCCGCAAATTGGGGCTGTCCCAGAGGGAAAAGATTGCAGCGCTGCTCCATGACCGGATGACCCAGAAAGTGTTTCATGAAATGGGCGGGGCAGAGTTGCTATTCCATACCGATGAGCCACGCACTCTCAACCGCGTTCCGGTGCTGTCTGGTGGGCGGAAGGCTCTGGTGGACGCTAACCGGTCACTGGGCCTGGCTCTGGCGGAAGACGAGATCGATTACCTGGTGAAGTCCTTCTCCGACCTGGAGCGGGACCCTACGGACGTCGAGCTGATGATGTTTGCCCAGGCCAACTCGGAGCACTGCCGGCACAAGATTTTCAACGCGTCCTGGGATATCGACGGCGAGGGCCAGGAAAAATCGCTGTTTGCGATGATCCGCAATACCTATGAAATGAACAGCGAAGGCGTGCTTTCGGCCTACAAGGACAACGCGTCGGTGATTGCCGGCAGCCGTGGTGGTCGTTTCTTCCCGGAGCCGGAAACCGGTGTCTATCGCTACCATGAAGAAGATATCCACATTCTGATGAAGGTTGAAACCCATAACCATCCGACGGCAATCGCCCCGGCCGCCGGTGCGGCAACCGGGTCCGGCGGTGAAATCCGTGACGAGGGGGCCACTGGCCGTGGCTCCAAGCCGAAGGCGGGCCTGTCAGGATTTACCGTGTCCAACCTCAATCTGCCGGATGACCCGCAACCCTGGGAACTGGGTTATGGCAAGCCGGAGAGGATTGCGTCACCACTGGACATCATGATTGAAGGCCCCATCGGTGGTGCGGCTTTCAATAACGAGTTCGGGCGTCCGAATCTCACCGGTTATTTCCGAACCTTTGAGGAACTGGTGCCGGGCGCAGACGGCGAAGAAGTGCGCGGCTATCACAAGCCCATCATGATTGCCGGTGGCCTGGGCAATATCCGTGCAAACCATGTTGAGAAAGGCAACATTCCGGTGGGTGCAAAGCTGATTGTCCTCGGTGGGCCGTCCATGCTGATCGGCCTTGGTGGCGGCGCAGCTTCATCCATGGATTCAGGCTCCAGTAATGAGAACCTGGATTTCGCGTCGGTTCAGCGTGACAACCCGGAAATGGAACGTCGCTGCCAGGAAGTGATTGACCGGTGCTGGCAGATGGGTGAAGACAACCCCATCTGCTTTATCCACGACGTTGGCGCTGGTGGTCTGTCCAATGCCATGCCGGAGCTGGTGAAAGACGGTGGCCGGGGCGGGCGCTTCGAGCTGCGGGACATTCCCAGCGATGAGCCCGGCATGTCGCCGCTGGAGATCTGGAGCAACGAATCCCAGGAGCGCTATGTGATGGCGGTTGCGCCAGCGAACCTGGAGAAATTCGATGCGCTCTGTCGCCGTGAGCGTTGCCCCTACGCGGTAATTGGTGAGGCCACCGAAGAGCACCACCTTGAACTCGGTGACTCCTACTTTGATGACCGGCCGGTTGATCTCCCGATGGACGTGCTCTTTGGCAAGCCACCCCGCATGCACCGGAGTGTTTCACGTTCGTCATTCACCAAGCCTATTTTCGATTCCACCAAAATCAGTCTCGGGGATGCGGTCAATCGGGTGCTCCGCTTGCCTTCCGTGGGTTCCAAGAGCTTCCTGATCACCATTGGTGACCGAACCATTACCGGTCTTGTGGCCCGGGATCAGATGGCCGGGCCATGGCAGGTACCGGTCTGCGATGTGGCGGTGACATCTTCATCATTTGATGTGAAGTCGGGCGAGGCCATGGCGATGGGTGAGCGGACTCCGGTTGCGGTCATTGACGCACCGGCGTCGGGACGAATGGCGGTTGGTGAAGTGATCACCAATCTCGCTGCAGCGCCCATTGCCAGGCTGTCAGACATTCGCCTGTCCGCGAACTGGATGGCAGCAGCCGGCCATCCCGGCGAGGACGAAAATCTTTACGAAACGGTGCGTGCGGTTGGCATGGAACTGTGCCCGTCACTGGGTATCACCATACCGGTTGGCAAGGACTCCATGTCCATGAAAACGGTCTGGGAAGAGGACAACGGTGAGCAGAAGAGTGTGACCTCACCCCTGTCATTGATCATCAGCGGTTTTGCACCGGTGACCAATGTTGACCGAACCCTGACGCCTCAGCTGGCGACTGATGCCGGCGAGACGGATCTGATTCTGATTGATCTGGCCGCTGGCCAGAACCGCCTGGGCGGCTCAGCCCTGGCTCAGGTCTACCGGCATGTGGGTGCTGTGGCGCCTGATCTGGATGACCCGGAGGATATCAAGGCATTCTTTGCGGTGATTCAGGGCCTGAATGAAGACGGCAAATTGCTGGCATACCATGATCGCTCGGACGGAGGCCTGTTTGTGACGCTGGCGGAGATGAGCTTTGCGGCGCGTGCGGGCATTGATATCAAACTGGACGGATTGGCCGAGGATTCATCGCAGTTCCCGCGCGAGCTTTTCAATGAGGAACTGGGAGCGGTTATTCAGGTGCGGCGTGAAGAAACAGGTTTTGTGCTGCAGCAGTTTTCAGCGGCCGGCCTGGGTGATCACACCTCCGTTATTGGCACCCTGAACCAGGATGACAGTATTCGCTATACCTTTGAGGGCAAAGAGGTTGTTGCCCGGCCACGGGCAGAGCTCCAGCGCCTTTGGGCTGAAACCAGTTACCGGGTGCAGTCGCTTCGTGACAACGCCGATTGCGCGCAGGAAGAATTTGACAACCTCCTGGACGCAGATGATCCCGGCCTGCATGCCGAACTGACCTTCGATGTGGGGGAAGATATTTCTGCTCCCTATATCAACAAAGGGGCACGGCCAAAGATTGCGGTAATGAGAGAACAGGGCGTGAATGGGCAGGTCGAAATGGCGGCAGCCTTTGACCGCGCGGGCTTTGAGTCTGTTGATGTCCATATGAGTGACTTGTTGTCCGGCCGCGTTTCTCTGGAAGGCTTCAACAGCCTGGTGGCCTGTGGCGGTTTTTCTTATGGCGATGTGCTGGGCGCCGGTGAGGGATGGGCCAAGTCCATTCTGTTCAGTGACCAGGTTCGTGATCAGTTTGCGGCGTTCTTCAATCGCCAGGATACTCTGGCGTTGGGTGTCTGCAATGGCTGTCAGATGCTGTCGAACCTCCACGAGCTGATTCCCGGCAGTGAGGGCTGGCCGCGCTTCGTTCGTAATCAGTCGGAACAGTTTGAAGCCAGGCTGGTGATGGCCGAGGTCATGCCGTCTCCTTCTGCCTTCATGGACGGCATGGCAGGTTCCAGGATGCCGATTGCGGTCGCGCACGGTGAGGGAAGGGCGGAGTTCTCCGCCGGTACCTCGGCGGACCAGCTTGGCAAGAACGAACTTGTTGCCGTGCGCTACGTGGATAACCGTGGCCAGGTTACAACACGCTATCCCTACAACCCCAATGGGTCGGAAGCAGGGATCACCGGTGTTACTACCAGGGATGGGCGGGTCACGATCATGATGCCTCACCCTGAACGGGTATTCCGCACTTCTCAGCACTCATGGCACCCCAGAGAATGGGGAGAGGACGCTCCCTGGATGCGCATGTTCCGTAACGCCAGGCGTTGGTTCGGTTAAGTTCTGATCCGAGCGAAAAAGCCGGCCCGGACGCACCCGCAGAAGGTGTCAGATCCTGGGCCGGCTTTTTTATTTTCGCGCATTCAATTATCAACGGATTTCAAGAGAAATTTCTGTTTATAAGTGCGAAAATCCCCTTGACTAAAATAGTTTATGCACATTACCGGTGCGCTATTGTGCGCTCAGTGAACAAAGCATTGGTTTCAGGTTCATTTTTTGCGCAATACTTGTAAGATACTGATATATAAAGATTTAATTGAGTAGGTGAATTTGTCGCCAATTTAACGGGAGTGCAGTAATTACGGGGGGTGAGGGCATGTTCCCAAAAACTTTCCCCAGAGTTATCCACAGAATCTGTGGGTAAGTAGCTAACTGCTTAATCTGTACAAAAAATATGCGCATTGGCATCGCCAATAACAGGATTGTTGGTCCTGTCCTGCATCGTTAAAGGGGAGCTGACGGGTTATGTACAAGATGTGTTATTTCGTTCCGGAGAGTCACCTTGAAACCACCAAAGCAGCATTGTTTGAATCTGGTGCAGGCCGCATCGGTGATTACGATTGTTGTGCATGGCAGTGTAAGGGGCAGGGGCAGTTTCGCCCGCTGGATGGGAGCAATCCTTTTCTTGGGCAAACCGGTGAAGTGGAGCAGGTTGAAGAATACCGTGTTGAGCTGGTTTGCCGGGATGAGCTGATAAAGTCTGCGGTTCAGGCCCTGAAGGAATCGCATCCCTATGAAGAGCCCGCTTACGAAGTGTTCCGGATGGAAGAGTTGTAGGGTCTACTGTCCCTGGGGCTTCATGCGATAGCGTATGTCGTCTACATGCACCGGGAAGTGCTCCTTTTTTACGTCCTCCAGGTACAGTTCCAGAGTGCGGCGTACCGTCGGGAATGACAGTTCATCCCAGGGAATATCCTCCAGAGCAAACAGCTTCGTTTCCAGGGATTCTTCACCGGCGCCGAAGTCTTCGCTGGTCAGGGTCGCCCGGTAGAACATATGAACCTGGTCGATGTGGGGAACGTGGATAATGGTATAGAGATTGTCCACAGTGACCTCGGCCAGCGCTTCTTCCCGGGTTTCCCGGGTGGCAGCCTCAAGGGTGGTTTCCGAGTTTTCCATGAACCCCGCAGGTAGTGTCCAGTAGCCGTAGCGGGGTTCGATGGCCCTGCGGCAAAGCAGCACCTGTCTCTGCCAGATCGGAACCGTTCCCGCCACAATGCGGGGATTCTGATAGTGTATGGTCTCGCAGCTGATGCAGACATAACGGTGACGATTGTCGCCCTCGGGGACGCGTTGTTCGACAGGGTGGCCGCATGTACTGCAGTATTTCATTCATTTCACCATATACTGGACAAATGTGTGGTAGCAATTGTAACTATCCGTGCTGCCGGTGTCTCATTCAATAGCCAGATGTCAAAACGGAGCCGTGTTTTGCGCGATCTTCTTACCAAACGCCTCTCAGGTTATGTTCCCCGCTTACTGACGCTCGACTACCCCGAAGCTGGCGTACTGGTTCCTGTGACCGGTGACCTCGACAATCCCGAGATCATCTTTACCCTGAGGTCTGAAAACCTGAGCACTCACCGGGGCCAGGTGTCCTTCCCGGGAGGTAGGCGCGATCCCGAAGACAAGTCTATTGCGGCTACTGCTTTGAGAGAGACCCACGAGGAAATCGGGTTGCCGCCGGAACAGGTTCAGTTGATTGCGCCATTAAGCCAGGTGATGTCTTTGCATCAGATCCTGGTAACTCCTTACGTAGGCGTGGTGCCGGGCGATCACCCGTTGACCGCAAATCCGGCAGAAATAGAAAGTATATTCAGGGTGCCTGTAGAGTTTTTCCTGGAAGATAAACGCCACCGCACCGACCCGTTGAATTTTCTCAATAATACCTTTTATGTGCCTTGTTATCGCTGGGATCGCTATCAGATCTGGGGATTATCCGCCGTTATCCTGGTCGATTTTCTGAATGCTGTATACGATGCTGGCATTGATCTTCTCGAACCCCCTCAAGGAGGCTGATATGTTTTATGAGCTGGGCGACCGAAAACCCGAGATGGAGGGTGGTGGTCATTTTGTTGCTGAAAACGCAACGATCATTGGTAGCGTCAAGCTGATGGATAAAGCCAGTGTGTGGTTCAACGTGGTTATCCGTGGCGATAATGAGCTGATTACCGTGGGCCCGGAAAGCAACGTTCAGGACGGATCGGTTCTGCACACCGATCCGGGACTGCCACTGACCATTGGTAAAGGCGTGACGGTGGGTCACAAGGTGATGCTGCACGGCTGCCAGATTGGAGACTATTCCCTGATTGGAATCAACGCCGTGGTGTTGAATGGGGCGAAAATTGGCAAGCACTGCCTGATTGGCGCCAACACCCTGATCCCGGAGGGTATGGAAGTTCCGGACGGCTCCATGGTGGTAGGTTCTCCGGGTAAGATTAAGCGCGAACTGAACGACAGCCAGAAGAAGATGCTGGAGCTGAGTGCCGCGCATTATGTAAAAAATGCCGGCAACTACCTCGACTGCCTGAAGCCCTGCGAGCCAGATCAATGAGCCGGAAAGACAGGGTAGCGTCGCCTTGCGTCAGCATTTGCGCGCTGGATGAGAATGATGTTTGCGTTGGTTGCCAGCGCACTGGCGATGAAATCATGCAGTGGCCGCGGCTCACCGATGAAGAGCGGCGGGCGGTTCTGGAAAAAGTCGCTGAGCGCGAACAGAAAGTGTTGATCAATTAACGAAAGGATCAGGAAGCATGTCCGACACGGTTGCAGCTGAATCGGTGAAGATTGGAAGCCCGCTCAAGGATAACGCCTACCGGGTTCTTTTTTGTGGATCCGGCGAATTGGGAAAAGAAGTGGTTATCGAGCTTCAGCGGTTCGGGGTAGAGGTTATCGCCATTGACCGTTACGCCAATGCGCCCGCGATGCAGGTGGCCCATCGCAGTCATGTGGTGGATATGCTTGACGGAGAGGCTCTGCGCCGGGTGATTGAAAAAGAGCAGCCCCACCTGATCGTTCCTGAAATCGAGGCCATCGCCACGCCCGAGTTGGTAAAGCTGGAAAGTGAAGGTTATCGGGTTATCCCGACGGCAAGAGCCGTGAACCTGACCATGAACCGTGAAGGTATTCGCCGACTCGCGGCCGAGGAACTTGGGCTTCCCACCTCGCCTTACCGTTTTGCGGAAACAAAAGACGATTACCTGGCTGCAGTGGAAGAGGTCGGTCTGCCGCTGGTGGTGAAGCCGGTGATGAGCTCGTCTGGCAAGGGACAGAGTACGGTAAAGACCCCTGACGATATCGAAGCAGCCTGGGACTATGCCCAGAAAGGTGGTCGTGCCGGCACAGGGCGGGTCATCGTTGAGGGGTTTGTGGACTTCGATTATGAAATAACCCTGCTTACGGTAAAGCACAGAGGTGGCATAACGTTCTGCGAACCCATTGGGCACCAACAGGAGGATGGTGACTATCGCGAGTCCTGGCAGCCGCAGCCGATGAATGATAAGGCTCTGCGCCGATCCAGGGAAATTGCTGAGGCCGTTGTTACGGACCTTGGTGGCTATGGTGTTTATGGTGTCGAGCTGTTTGTGCGGGATGATCAGGTATGGTTCTCCGAAGTGTCACCACGCCCTCATGACACAGGCCTTGTTACGCTGGTCTCCCAGGATCTGTCGGAATTTGCTCTGCATGCCCGTGCGATTCTCGGATTGCCGATACCGGTGATACGACATCAGGGGCCGTCGGCTTCTGCCGTTATTCTTCCTGAGGGAAATTCAGAGGCAGTTGCTTTCACGGGGCTTGAAAATGCATTGGCGGAGCCCGATGTTCATTTAAGGCTCTTTGGGAAGCCGGAGCTTAAGGGCCGTCGTAGAATGGGTGTCGCGTTGGCGACCGGTGGCTCTATAGATGAGGCGAGACAGAAGGCCAGCCGGGCAGCGGCTGCGGTGAAAACTGAATTTTGACGGTAAATTGCCGGTTTCAGGAAAAAGTTATAACGAACCGTTGACACCTCAAGTGAGCTCTGTAGAATACGCATCTCTTTCGAGGGACACGCCGCTGAGGCGGGTCAGAAATTGAAAGGCAATCGTTTGAATTGATTGAAGATTTCGAGTTTTTAATTTCTTCACAAAGCGGTTGACAAGGCGGCGATTCGATGTAGAATACGCCACCTTGATCGGGCAAGCCCCGAACGCTCTTTAAAAAGTTGACCAAGTAATTCGTGTGGGCGCTGGCCGAGGTATTTCGGATACGAAATATCAGGACAGTGACTCGTCGAAAATTGAGTTTTGTCTTGAGCAAGAATAGAGGATCTTCGGATTCTTGTA
>JBHEPI010000061.1:0-35174 GCA_046260345.1 Marinobacter sp.
CACATTCATATCTTCGTCGATCCGTCGCCGGATGCGGCGAAAAGCTACAAGGAGCGCAAGCGCCTGTTTGAGCTGCCGCGCTCCTCGTGGACGGATTATGACTCCAGCCTGATTTCCAAGGGCGGCGGGGTATTCAGCCGCAGCGCCAAATCGATTCCGGTCAGCCCGGAGATGAAGAAACTTTTGGGTATCAAGTCTGATCGTGTGCCCCCCAATATGCTCATTACCCATATCCTCAAGGCTCAGGCTGATTTGCTCTGGGTCGGTGGAATCGGCACTTATGTGAAGAGTTCTCACGAGTCCCATGCCGATGTCGGCGACAAGGCCAATGATGCATTACGCATTAACGGCTCCGATCTCCGCTGCAAGATTGTGGGTGAAGGCGGCAATCTGGGTATGACCCAGTTGGGGCGCATTGAATTTGCTCTGAAGGGTGGCCGGCTGAATACCGACTTCATTGACAATTCCGGTGGTGTGGACTGCTCTGACCACGAAGTGAATATGAAAATCCTGCTGAACCAGACGATTGCCGTGGGGGACCTCACCGAAAAACAGCGCAACATCATGCTGGAGGAAATGACCGATGACGTTGCCGCGCTGGTCCTGAAAAACAGCTACCGACAGGTTCAGGCCATCAGTATTGCCAGCACGGGGGCGGTGAGTCGGTTGGAAGAATACCGCCGCTTGATGAACACCATGGAAAGCGAGGGCAAGCTAAACCGGAGCCTGGAATTCCTGCCGGATGATGAAACCCTTTCGGAGCGAAAGCTGGATAAGAAAGCGCTGACCCGCCCCGAGCTTTCGGTGCTGATTTCCTATGTGAAGGGCGACCTGAAACAGACCCTGATTAACAGCAGCCTTCCTGACGATCCTTTGTTGGCAGGGGAAATGTACAAGGTGTTTCCCCAGGATCTGACCCGCAAGTTTTCAAAAGAGCTGGGAGAGCATCAGTTGCGCAGGGAGATCATCGCTACCCAGATTGCCAACGACATGGTTAACCACATGGGTATTACCTTTGTGGAGCGGTTGAAGCAGTCAACGGGTGCGGATGCGGCCTCCATTGCGCTGGCTTGGATCATTGCCCGGGATGTCTTCAGGCTTGATACCTGGTGGGACAAGATCGAGTACCTGGATTATTTCATCCCGGCAAACCTGCAGATGGAACTCATGGGCGACCTGATGAGGCTGATCCGCCGTGCGGTTCGCTGGCTGTTGCGTAACCGCCGGGCTGAGCTCAGCATACAGAACCATATGGAACGGTTTGCAGACAGTGTCTGGAAGATTACCGCGGACTTGCCGGATTATCTGGGAGACCAGGCTCGCGCAGACTGGAAGAAACGGCACGATGCGCTGGTGGAGTCGGGTTTGCCCGAGGACGTGGCCTCTGTGGTGTCTGGCACCAACTACCTTTACTCGTCACTGGGCATTATCGAGGCCAGGGAAGCAACCGGTATGCCACTGCAAACCGTTGCCAACCTCTATTATGACCTTGGCGATAAGCTGGACCTGAACTGGTTTGCCAATGCCATCGCAGCGCTGGTTCCCGGCTCTCACTGGCAAGCGCTGGCAAGGGAGAGTTTCCGTGAAGACCTGGATTGGCAGCAAAGGGCATTGACCACCGGGGTTCTCAAGCTTGCGGAAAAACCCGCTGATGTGACCCCCTGTGTCGAGCAGTGGATGCAAAGGCACTCCGCCATGATCAATCGCTGGAAATCCATGCTCGCCGAGCTCAAGGGTGTAAGAGAACCTGAGTATGCAATGTTTTCGGTGGCGTTGCGGGAACTTCTGGATCTGGCCCAGACCACCATGCATGAACAGCATGACGATGTTGTCGCTCAGACCACTTGAGTATTGCTTTATGTTGTTGATTGCCGTTCAATCCCGGCACCGTTGATTTGCAGATAGGAGGTTTGATGGGGCAGCTTGATCATTTGCTGGATAAAAACAGAGCATGGGCAGACAGTATCAAGAGTCAGGATCCGGCTTTCTTTACCCGGCTTTCCAATCAGCAGGCCCCCGAGTATCTCTGGATTGGCTGTGCAGACAGCCGGGTGCCTGCCAACCAGATTGTCGATCTGATGCCTGGCGAACTGTTTGTGCATCGCAATGTGGCGAACGTAGTGGTGCACACAGACTTCAACTGTCTCTCAGTGCTGCAGTTTGCCATTGACGTGCTCAAAGTGAAGCACATCCTCGTTGTGGGTCACTATGGTTGTGGTGGCGTGAAAGCAGCCTTGCATAATGAAGGCTTTGGGCTCATTTCCAACTGGCTCAGGCATGTCCAGGATGTGCGTGACAAGTATGGCCAGGTGCTGGATGAGCTGGACAGTGAACAGGACCGCGTCGACCGGTTATGCGAACTCAACGTTGTTGAGCAGGTCGGGCATGTCTGTCAGAACAGCATCGTCCAGGAGGCCTGGCGCAGAGGGCAGCCGCTGACGGTTCACGGTTTTGTCTATGATGTGGCCGACGGTATCCTGCGGGATATGGGTCTTTCCATCGGCTCCGAGGCCGACCGCGAAAGCGTCAAGCAAAACAGTATCGACGAGTTGGTATTAAGGCCTGTCCGCTCCGGGCGTCAAAATACCTGACGCCAAAAGTGTCAAATTGTGTCAATTATTCGTGACAGACGTCACTACCTGACCCTCGCTGTCATCACAGTCAGCCTCTGGCCGACTTGGTACACTTCAGGTGTAGCAATTCAGGAGGTCAGCAATGCGAGAAATCATGCAGAAAGCTCTTAGCGCACTGAGCCAGCGTAAGGCATCGCAGGCCGCAGGGGCCCGTCGCAGGCCTGATCATGCCGCGTCGCAGTCCGCCTCGTCAGAGGACTGGGGGATGTCTCCCGAAGATGCACTGCGAGCCAATACGGTCGCGCGTTACAAGTGAATAGTCGTTAATGCCTGTATTGCCCAATTCCCACGAAGCACTGCTGAAAAACCGCGAATCCCTCCGGGGCCGTCTGGCTGTGCTGGGCCCGGCTGATATTGGCCTGATTCCCGCCCTTGCCGGCGCAGGTCTGGCTGTAACCGAGCATGTCGGCCTCTGGCAGCAGCTTGGCGCCATTGACGGCTGGAAGGCTGCATTCGGCTATGACGATCCTGCTTTATTGCCTGCGATGGCCGATACGGTTGTGGTGTTTGTCCCCAAGGCCAGGGCTGAGCTGGCTTTACGGCTGGAACTGGCACGCTGGCTGGCGGCAAAGGGCGCCCGGCTGATTATGGTGGGGGAGAAGAAAGAGGGCATTGCAGGTGCCGCAAAACAGCTCAAAGCCGTGGCTCCGGGGGCCGACAAGGTGGACAGCGCCCGGCATTGTCAGGTCTGGCAGGCCGACAACGTTCAGCCATTGGAGGCATTCGATGTGCGCGAGTGGCTGGAGTGGCATCCGGTTGAATGTTGCGGTATCCGGTTCGACGTGGCCGGGCTGCCCGGCATTTTTAGTGCCGGTGAACTGGATGCCGGCACTGCCATGCTTTTGGGTTCGCTGGTCGATTTCCGACTGAGAGAGGGGCGGGTGCTGGACTTCGCCTGTGGTGCGGGGGTGATCGGCACCTGGCTTCAGCTGTACCGGCGCTCGATCGCCCAGGCCGAAGTGCCGGTTGATGGCGTAGACGTGCAGTCGCAGGCGGTCATCTGTGCCCGCTCTACCTATCAACATGCGGGTGCAGATGGCGTTATTACTGCGTCCGATGGCCTGGTAAACGTTGACGGCAAATACGCTGCGGTATTGAGCAACCCCCCCTTTCACGCCGGTATCCGGACCGACACATCAATGACCGAGCAGTTTCTGCGGCAGGTAGCGGAGCATCTGGAGCCGGGAGGTGAGCTGCGGCTGGTGGCCAACAGCTTCCTGCCTTACGAAGAGCTGATGCGCCGCCATGTGGGGCAAGTCAGAGCCATTGCCGGCGACAGGCGGTTTACCGTCTGGTCTGCCCGTCGTTACTGAGCCGCCGCCGGGAATTCGACCGTTTTCCGGAACAAAAAAAAGCCCCTGGGGTGAGGGGCAAAAGGTTCGCTTCCAATACACATAGGAGCAACCTGAAATCGTTTATACAGATTAGGGTTAATTTCTAGAGTAATCAGCCTAGAATGGTCGCTGTTTTAAAACGGAAAACTGTAGGCCCGAAATGACAAGCGATATTCTGGAGTTCGCTGGTGGCTCCCTGCCACTGAAGCGCCCCGGCGGAGCCCGTTCGCTGAGGGCCTGGGATGCGGCGGACGAGCAGCTGCTGGCGCAGACGATTGCCCGTTACAGTCCGGAGGACCGGCCCCGGGTGTTGGTGGTGGATGACCAGTTTGGCGCCCTGACTCTCGGGCTTGCGCCATTTCACCCGGTGTCCTTCGCTGATAACCATTCACTCGTCTCGTCGCTGATCGTCAATACATCATCCGGACAGGAAGTGCCGCCCACGCGCAGTTGGCTGGAGCCACCGGAGGGCCCTTTTGACCTGGTGGTCATGCGGATTCCCAGGCAAGTCGACTACCTGACGTGTCTGCTGCGATGGGTGAATGGGGTGCTGGCATCAGACGGAATACTGATCGCCGGGGGTATGATCAAGCACTTACCCGACAGCAGTGCCGCAGTGTTCGGGGATCTGGTTCATACCCGTGAAGTCTGCCCTGCCCGCAAAAAGGCAAGGGTGATCGTCGCTGCCCCCGGTGACCAGACTCTCAGGGGCTGGGCTGATTTCTGGAAAGGCTATCGGCTGCCGGATTCCGGGCATGAGGTGATGGCGATGCCGGCGGTATTTGCCAGAGACAAGCTGGATATTGGCACCCGGTTACTGTTGCCCGTTGTTGCCCGGGAGGCTTCTGCCCTGCCGTCCGGAACCAGAGTGCTCGATCTTGCCTGTGGCAACGGTGTGCTGGGACTGGCTGCGCTGGCGGAAAACCCGGAGCTGGTGGTGACTTTTTCCGATGTTTCCAGCCAGGCCGTTGTCAGTGCCCGGGACAATATCCTCAACGCGTTTCCCGATGCGGACGTGGTGTTTCACCACAGCGACGGTGTTGCCGAAGACGCCGGCGATTTCGAGCTGGTGTTGCTGAACCCGCCGTTCCATGAGGGTGGTGTTGTGGGGGATCACATCGCCCTGAGTCTGTTTCGTCAGGTGGCTCGCCACCTGGTTCCCGGCGGGCGCATGCTGATGGTGGGCAATCGCCACCTGGGGTATCACCAGAGCCTCAGGCGTTTCTTCTCAGGAGTGAATCAGCTGGACGCCGATCCACGGTTTGTGGTGTTCGAGGCTGTCAATCAGGACGTCGGACGGTCGTAGCCCATGCGCGCCAGAGTATCGACGATGGTCTGGGTCTGGCTGTCGACTTCGATATTGACCCGGTCGCCGACGGATACATCACCAAAGGTGGTGGCTCGCAGGGTTTCCGGAATCAGGTGCACGTTAAAGCGGTTGTCCCGAACCTCGCCGATCGTCAGGCTGCAACCATCGATGGCAATGTAGCCCTTGGGGAAGAGGTATCTGGCCCACGACTCCGGCACTTCGAATTCCAGGGTGCAATTGTTCTCGGGACGCTCGATCGCCACGATGTCGGCCGTGGTATGGATGTGGCCGGAAAGCAGATGTCCGCCGATCTCGTCGCCGATTCTGGCGGCCCTTTCGAAATTCACCCGATCCCCGGCTTTCAGGTCACCGAGCGAGGTGGCCCGCAGCGTCTCCTGCATGGCGTCGAAGTAAAGCCGGCTGCCTTCCTGCCGGGTGACGGTCAGGCAGGTGCCGTTGATAGCAACCGATGCCCCGATGGTAATGCCGTGAACCTGATCATCGGGAAAGCGGATTGCGAAACTGCTGAGCCCTGGCTCGACGGCCAGATTGTCAATGGTGGCAACGCCCTGAACAATGCCTGTAAACATTCCTGCCTCTCTGACGACGTTTGCAGCCGGTTCCGGCTACACTGGAAAAGGAAAGGATAGCGATCGTACGGAGCCATGCCAAGCTATACGCAACAGGGAGTTGTCGTTACCCGGTCTCAAGGATCCTTGCACATGGTCGATAGACATACAGGGCGGGCTCAGTATTGAGGGTGTTGGTCCGTGTACAGTCGATGGGTGACCAGTGATGGCAGAGAATGACAGCACAGCTCAGCAGAGCGCCGATCCGGACGCGCCGCTACTTCGCCGGGGACGCCCTGCGGATCCGCCGACCTCTGCGCCGGAAGGACGGGCAGAGCGTGCCGGCCCGGTAACAACGGACCCTGTGGTGTCGGATACAGGGCAGTCGGTTACAGCTGCAGAGCGGGGCGACCGAACGGATGTATCGGATCCCGTGGGGGAGGATGCAGCCAGCGAGACCCCGAAAGATATCGAAAAAACGCTGGCGGAATCCCGTCAGCGCAAGCTCAGGCTCATGCTTCGGCAGTGTGACCGGGTGTTGCTGCTGGATTTTGACTTGCTGGCGCTGCCTGAATGGCCCGACAACTATACTCTCTCCAAAGCGCGACGAAACCGGGATTTGTGGCTATTCAGTGCGCTGTTGGCAGCAATCATATTCCTCAGCGGGATGACCGGTTTTGTCCCTGCCTGGATTGCTGGCGGCGGATTCGGTGCGTTTGTAATTATCCTGCTGATGGGGGTTCCGGTGATCCGGCAGTTCTATACCTCGCGGGCATCCTATATGGATCTCATCATCCGCCGTCGACGGTTGCTGCAGGATGCGCGTAAGCATATTGGGCACCTGGAGGGCAGGGAAGGACTGGTGTGGCAGTGCGCGCGGATGGCCGAATTCAACCCCGCCCTTAAGGCACCGCGTTTCAGCGAGCTATTGGCATTGTCCGAGCGAAGGGCGCTGGCCCGCAATATGACGCGCCGGGAGCATGTCCGCCTTTATCTGGTTTATCTCCTGGAGGCGGAAAAGGCCTATTCACGGGCCCAGCAGGCATTCTTCGAGGGCCACCAGCAGGCAATTGATAAAGGTTGGGAGTCAGTGGCATCGGAGCCAGAGAGCAGGGCTTGACAAGGTTGCCGGTCAAACGTATGTTTCAAACAGACGTTTGCTAGAGGCACTGATAATAAAATGGCTCAGTCTGATACGGTTGACCGGATTCTGGATGCGGCGGAGGAACTTTTCGCAGATCGGGGGTTTTCAGAAACCTCGCTGCGGATGATTACCAGTAAGGCTAAGGTAAATCTGGCCGCTGTCAATTATCATTTCGGATCCAAGAATGCCCTTATTCATGCGGTATTCGCCCGCTTTCTCACGCCTTTTTCGGCAACACTCGAGAACGCCTTCGATGAACTCGAGGTCCGGTGTGATGGTGAGCCACCCACACTGAATCAGACGCTCTGGGCGTTAACGGAGAGCGCTATACGCATGCCTCAGCGCAACGAGAAGGGCATTTCCATATTCATGCGACTGCTTGGCCTTGCCTATACCCAGTCCCAGGGGCATCTGCGCAAGTTTCTCGAGCAGGAGTACAGCCAGCCGTTCAGCCGTTTCATGCGTTTGCTGAAAGAGGCGACTCCCCAGTTGTCATCGGTGGATCGCTACTGGCGTATCCAGTTCATGCTGGGAGCCACCGCCTTTACCATGTCCAGCAGCGATGCACTGAGGGATATCCTGCAGAACAAGCTGGGCGTGGAGACCACGGTTCAGGAAATCGCCGCTCGCCTGGTGCCGTTCCTTGCGGCCGGTATGCAGGCCGAGGACGCTATGCTGGTGCCGCCGACTGCTAAAACCTCGGTTGCCTGAATTGGCCGCTCTCGGTTAGGCTTCCGGTTTGGTTTGTCCGCCGGGAGCGTAACATTGCATGCCAAGTGAAAGTTCTTCAACGCCAGTTCCTCGAATCGAGGTCAGTCTGCGCGCACAGACGCTGACCCTGTTTACGGACGATGCCTCAGATCCCCTCTGTTTCCCCGTTTCAACAGCACTGAATGGCCCTGGTGAAAACGACGGCAGTGGTTGTACGCCAAGAGGACGGCATTATGTGCGAGCGATGATCGGTGAGGAGAGACCCCTGAATGCAGTGTTTGTCGCCCGCCGGCCAACGGGCGAAGTGTATTCGCAGGAGCTGGCCGAACAATTTCCCGAGCGGGACTGGATCCTGTCCCGGATCCTCTGGTTATGTGGCATGGAACGCGGGAAAAATCGCGGCCCCGGGGTCGATAGTTTTCGTCGCTTCATATACATTCACGGCACGCCGGATTCAGAACCCATGGGTGTTCCTCGTTCCCACGGATGCATCCGCATGCGCAACACGGATGTAGCCGATCTGTACGACCGCCTGAAGCCGGGCATACCTGTTTATATTGAGTGAATACGCTGTCCGCCTTTGACTGCAAACCGTTACCGAACCGAGGGAACCGATGATTGAAGAAACGCCTGCGCTAGTAAATAGCTGGATACAGGACTGGAATCTGTTGTCAGAGGGCTGGCGGGTCGGGCTCGTGGTGTTTGCTCTGGTGTTCGGAACCGCCGTGGTTGCCTACATTGCCAGCTTCATCGTGGGTGGCATTGAGCGCCGTTTCAAAAAGACCGACAACCTCTGGGACGATGCCCTGCTGCACGCAGCCAGAAAGCCGGTGGTGGCTTTTGTCTGGTTGCAGGGGGTGTATTGGGCAGCGGAGGTTGCAGGCCGTT
Source organism: Marinobacter sp. (assembly GCA_046260345.1). GTDB lineage: Bacteria > Pseudomonadota > Gammaproteobacteria > Pseudomonadales > Oleiphilaceae > Marinobacter. The sequence goes on from JBHEPI010000061.1 coordinate 8,589, forward strand.
ATTCCGAGGCCGAGATATTCTCTGCCAATGACAAGCTGCTGCAACTCGGCTTTATTGTTTTGCTGGTGTGGACACTGTTGCGCCTGATCAAGCAGGGGGAGCAAATGCTGACCTCGCCCCTGAAGATGAAGACGCCGATGGACTACACCACGGTGAATGCCATCAGCAAGCTTTCCCGGGCCGTCGTTATCATTACTGCTTCGCTGACGGCGCTTCAGTCCATGGGCTTCAGTATTTCCGGTGTTCTGGCGTTTGGTGGTGTCGGTGGTATTGCTGTCGGTTTCGCGGCGAAGGACCTGCTGGCCAACTTTTTCGGCGGCTTCATCATTCATCTCGACCGGCCTTTCAAGGTAGGTGACTGGGTCCGGTCGCCGGACCGCAATATTGAGGGAACCGTTGAACACATTGGCTGGCGGCTGACAACGGTCCGAACGTTTGATAAACGCCCCCTGTACGTCCCCAATGCGGCCTTTACCACGATTGCCGTGGAAAACCCGTCCAGAATGCTTAACCGTCGAATTTCAGAGACCATCGGAATACGCTATGCGGACGTCAGTGGTATGGCGGAGATCGTTGCGGACATCCGCTCCATGCTGGAAAACCATGAGGATATCGACCAGGATCAGACCCTGATCGTCAACTTTCTGGCCTTTAATGCGTCCTCCCTGGACATCATGGTGTATACCTTTACCAAAACCATTCAGTGGGTGAGGTTCCATGAAGTCAAACAGGATGTGCTGCTGAAGATCAGCGACATTATCGAGGGCCACGGAGCCGAGGTTGCCTTCCCGACACGCACCCTTCATATGCCTGACGGCGTTCGCCTTGCCAGCAACAGTTCCGGTAATAGCGGGGATAAGGATGCCTCCAGTGCCGAGCCCGGCGCTTCCAGCGCGCCTGCGGATGGCAGTGAAGGCTCCAGTGAAACCCAGGGTGACAGTGCAGAGGCAACAGGGGATTCATCATGAGCTTACAGAACACCAGGCACCCGGTCGGTATTATTGGCGGTACCGGGCTGACGACTCTGTCGGGGCTGAAAATAACGGATGAGCGCTCTGTGAATACGCCATGGGGGCAGCCCACTTCGGCGCTGGTAGAAGGGCGTCTCGGGGACCAGACGGTTGTGTTCCTTGCCCGCCACGGTAATCCCCATCGCATTCCTCCGCACCAGGTCAACTACCGGGCCAACCTGCAGGCTCTCCATGATGCCGGTGTCCGCACCGTTGTGGGCGTAAACGCTGTTGGGGGTATACATCCGGATATGGGGCCGGCCCATATCGTAATTCCTGATCAGATCATTGATTACACCTGGGGCAGGGCGAGTACCTTTTTTGAGGGCGAACTGGAAGAAACCACGCATATCGACTTCACCTGGCCCTACACTGAAAAGGCGCGCCAGATTCTGATCACAGCCGCCCGCGACGAGGGAGTGGCCTTTTCCGGTTTCGGCGTGTACGCGGCCACTCAGGGGCCACGGCTGGAGACGGCTGCAGAGGTGCGGAAGCTGGAGCGGGACGGTTGTGACCTGGTGGGTATGACGGGAATGCCGGAGGCCTCCCTGGCCGCTGAGCTACAGATGAATTACGTCTGTCTGGCACTGGTGGTGAATCATGCCGCCGGCAAATCAGACCACATCATTACGATGGCAGAGATCGAAGCCGCCATCGAACAGGGGATGTCCGGAATCAAACGGATCCTCGAAGTCTCAATGGCTGGCCTGGGCGACCTTACTCTTCAATTTTCTTGAAGAAAACCAGCACGCCGATGGTGGGTGAGTCCAGAAAGTGGACTTCCTCACTACGCATGCGGCGAGTTTCCCGAATCCAGGTGAGAAGTTCCGCCCGGGGCCAGTTTGCTCCGGCGATCAGAGCCTGGTCATCCGGCACAATCTCTCCGCCTGTGGCCAGTGTGGCAATGGACGCTTCAATGTCGCCGGCAATAGGGACCTCTCCGTCAGCCGTGTTTCGCAGATCCCCGGCGTCGTCAATGGTCTGGATTCTGGCTTCATCGCCCGCGTCCGTGGCACCATCATCCGTTGTGGTGGTTTCCGAGGGCATGGGCTGCCAATGGTTGAGTTGCACGCCAACATGCAGATAACGCTGGCGGTCAATGGTGATTTGCCCCTGCACCTCACGATGCCCGGCGTCTTCCAGCCACTCGCCAATGTCGACCCGTAACGGTTCGCCCTCGAAATCTGGGGGGAAGGACTGGTACCAGCCTGTTGCGAGCAGAACCCGGAAACGGCCGCTGTTCTCCAGCCGGTTTGCGGCTGAATTGAGGTGAAGGTCACTGCGTGAAACCAGTTCCAGTGTGGTGTCATCGCTGCCGTCCTGATTGACAGCCTGCAGGATTTCTTCCATATCCGGACTGGGTGGCTCCGGGATGCGGCTGGCCATCCGTTCATCCAGGGTTTCGGGGCCGACTTTGCGTTCAATGATAACGAACTCCGCGCGGTAGTAGTCTTCGCGGGGTTCTTCTTTCTCGCTTGCCTGCCCGTTGCTGAGCCGTTCCTGCGGCACTTCAATCAATGGGATATCATCACTGGCCTGCTGGGCAGACGCCAGTGGGGACAGGGTTAACAGGATCGCAAGCGTGAGAATGGATGTTCCATGCAATAAATAAGCGGGCGTTCGCAAGGGCTTTGCTCCAGTGTTCCTGTTGTTTGTCAGAGGCCGCTGAGCCGGAAATGTCAGGAAGTCAGCTGGCCCAGCATGTTGGAAATGCTGTCGAGTTTACCACTGGTTGAGGTGTCGTTCAGCCGGAAACGGAAACTGTTGGCACCTTCAAGCCGATACTGGTCCGGTGAGGATTGCACTTTTTTAACCAGCACCAGAGGGTCCACCGGAGTGGAGCTGCCAAATTCCAGCCTTGCCCACTCCTTGCCTGCGTCCACTTTTACGATGCCCAGGGCTTCCGCGCGAATTCTGAGCTCCGACTGGTGGATGAGGTTTTTGGCCGGCTCCGGTAATAATCCGAAACGGTCGATCATTTCAACCTGAAGTTCTTTTAATCCTTCCTTGTCGCTGACGCTGGCAATGCGTTTATACAGCATCAGCCGGTTGTGAACATCGGGCAGGTAGTCGTCGGGAATCAGCGCCGGTATCCGAAGGTTCATTTCGGTACCATGGCTCAGGGGCAGTTCCGCATTCGGGGTCCGGCCTTCGCGAATGGCCTGAACGGCCTCATCCAGCAGTTGCATATACAGGGTGAAGCCGATGCTTTCTATCTGTCCGCTCTGTTCCTCGCCCAGCAGTTCGCCAGCCCCGCGGATCTCCAGATCATGAGTGGCGAGCATGAATCCGGCGCCAAGGTCCTGGGCTTCCGAGATGGCTTCCAGGCGTTTCTTTGCATCAGCGGTGATGGATCGGGGCGGCGGCGTCAGCAGGTAGGCATAGGCCTGATGGTGGGAGCGGCCAACCCGTCCCCGCAGCTGGTGTAACTGGGCGAGCCCGAATTTGTCCGCACGCTCAATGATAATGGTGTTGGCACTGGGTATGTCGATGCCGGTTTCTATGATGGTGGTGCACACCAGCACGTTAAAGCGCTTGTGGTAGAAATCCGACATGATCTGTTCCAGGTCACGCTCGCGCATCTGACCATGGGCCACGCCCACCCGGGCCTCGGGAATCAGCCGGCGTAAATCCTCAGCGGTTTTCTCGATGGTGGCGACGTCGTTGTGAAGGAAATACACCTGGCCGCCCCGCAGTATCTCCCGCAGGATGGCTTCCTTGACCATGGCCTCGTCACGCTGGCGAACGAAGGTTTTGACCGACAGTCGGCGTGCCGGTGGAGTGGCAATGATGGACAGGTCCCGCAGGTGTCCCATGGCCATGTTGAGCGTTCGGGGAATGGGCGTAGCTGTCAGGTTGAGCATGTCGACTTCGGCCCGCAGGGCTTTCAGGCGTTCTTTTTGCTGCACGCCGAAACGATGCTCTTCATCAATGATCACCAGACCCAGGTTGTTGAACTTGATGTCCCCCTGCAGCAGTTTGTGGGTGCCAATCACAATGTCGGCCTTGCCCGCCTCTATGGCAGCCATGGCCCTGGTGGTCTGGCTGCCGCTACGGAAGCGACTGAGCAGCTCCACATTGACGGCGGTGTCGGAAAAGCGGTCACGGAATGATTCGTAATGCTGCTGCGCAAGCAGGGTAGTGGGCACCAGCACCGCCACCTGTTTGCCGGAATAGGTCGCCATGAAGGCCGCGCGCATGGCCACTTCGGTTTTGCCGAAGCCCACATCACCACAGACCAGGCGGTCCATGGGCTTTTCACTGATCATATCCTGGAAAACCGCTTCGATGGCCGCCTGTTGATCCGGTGTTTCTTCAAACGGGAAGCCGGCAGTAAAGGCCCGGTAAGCCTCCTTGGGGTCTTCGAAGGAGAACCCCTTGCGCGCTTCCCGGCGGGCGTAGACATCCAGAAGCTCGGCTGCGGTGTCGCGGATTTTCTCCAGTGCTTTTTGTTTGGCGTTACTCCAGCGATCCGTGCCCAATTTGTGTAAAGGGGCATGATCGGTGTCGGAACCACTGTAGCGGGAAATCAGGTGCAGGCTGGACACCGGCACATAGAGTTTGGAGCCGCCGGCGTATTCCAGCATCAGGAATTCGCTGGCTTCCCCTTCCACGGTGATGGTCTCCAGGCCCTGGTAACGGCCCACGCCGTGGTCGATATGCACCACCGGGGCGCCGATACGCAGTTCGGAGAGATCGCGATAGCCGGAGTCATCCGCCTCGGTGGGTTTTTCCCGCCGCCGGCGCTGCAATACCCGTTCACCGAAAAGTGCGGTTTCTGTCACCAGTGCGATGTGCTGGTCCGCCAGGACCAGGCCGTACTCCATCGGCGCCACGGTAATGCCGAGTGTGCAGCCCGGGTCATCGGTGAACGCTCGCCAGCTGTCCAGTGCTGTCACCCGCAACCCGTGATCAGCCAGGTTGTCGATCAACGCTTCGCGGCGACCTGAGGACTCTGCGCAGATCAGCACCTGGCCATGAAAGTCATTGATAAAACGCTTGAGGCGAGCAGCCGGATCGGCCGCACGGCCGTCCATGGAGACATTGGGCAGAACTCCGGTTGGGCAATTGTGCCCGCCAGCAGAGTCGGCCGTCTCAGTCGTCAGGGTGACCCTGGGAAAATGCTTGAGTTGGCCGAACAGCTCATCATTCTGGAGGAACAGCTGCGACGGAGGCAGAATAGGCCGCATCCGGTCATGGCGGCGTTCCTCGTAGCGTGCCCGGGTATCCGCATCGAAGTGTTGTGCAGCCTCATGCAGGCCGGCGGTGGTAAATACCAGGGTTTCTCCGGGCAGGTAATCAAACAGGGTTGCCGTCTGTTCGAAGAACAGCGGCAGGTAGTATTCGATCCCGGGTGGAGTGATGCCGTGGGTCACATCCTGGTAGATCGGTGAATCCTTGTCGACGTGGGGAAACTGCTCGAACCAGCGGTTGCGAAACCCGGAGCGGGCTTCCTTGTGCCAGGGGAACTCGTTGGCCGGTAATAGTTCAATTTTCTCTATCCGGTCGATGGAGCGCTGTGTTTCCGGATCAAACGTACGAAGTGTCTCGATTTCGTCGTCGAAAAGGTCAATCCGGTAGGGTAGAGCAGCGCCCATGGGGAAGATATCCAGAATGGCACCGCGTACCGCGTATTCTCCGTGCTCATAGACATTCTCGGCGTGCCGGTAACCGGCGGATTCCAGTTGCATGCGCCAGGTGTCGATATCCAGCGACTGACCGACTTCCAGCAGCAGAGTGTTGCCCTGCAGGTAGCTGACTGGCGGTAACCGGTGCATCAGTGTGCGGGCAGGTACAACCAGGACGCCATGGCTGGTTGTCGGCAGCCGGTGCAGGGCACGGATGCGCCGGGATGTAATGTCCTGATGAGGCGAAAACAGATCGTATGGCAGGGTTTCCCAGTCCGGCAGGGACAGCACCTCGAGGCCGTCTGGTGTGATGGCAGCCTGGTCTTCCTCCGCGGGAAGGCCGAGGTAAAAGCGCATGGCCTGTTCCAGCCGGATGGCTTCATCGGTGCTGCGGGTTATAACCAGTGTCAGCCCGGCATGGGTCTGCGCACTCTCGCAAATGGCCAGAGCGTCGCTGCTACCATGCAATTGACCCCAGGTGCGATGGTCCGCTGCCTTGTGTGGCGCAGGGGGTGCTACCAGTATGGCGGGGTTGGCGGAGTGGGCAGCGCCTTGGCTCATGGTCGTTGTCGTTCTCCTGATAATGGTGGCGCGTATACAATGAGGCGCACATTCTACCGACCGGGGATGTCACTGTCATGACACCAGTGGAATACTGCTACGAGCAGAATGAATGTCCGTATTTGCTGTCTGAAGCAGAACATTGGATAATGTGCGCCCAATTTTCCAGGTTCCAACTGCAGAGGTTCAAGCGTGAGTCACCAACAGATTAACCAGCACCTGTCTAACTGGACGGAAAGAGAATCCACTGCGGAAGCCATGATTCCATTGATTGGTCGCCTTTACCGCAAAAACAATGTGGTTACCTCCGTTTATGGTCGCGCCATCATCAACCAGTCGGTTATCGACATCATCCGTGCGCACCGGTTCGTGCGTCAGGTTGAGGATAGTGAGCTGTCGGTGCACGACACATTTCCCATTCTGCAGGCGATGGACAAGATGGAGCTCGGGCGTGGGCACGTCGATATCGGTAAACTCGCCGTCAGGTTCAAGGAAGAGGGCGGTTCCCTGGACGATTTCCTGAATCGCGAAATCGGCCCGATTGTAGGCCAGTATCAGACTCAGTCTGAACAGGACGCTGAAAACGATACCAAGGACATTGTGCTCTATGGTTTTGGTCGTATCGGCCGCCTGCTGGCCCGCATCCTGATTGAAAAGGCCGGTGGCGGCAACAACCTTCGCCTGCGCGCCATTGTTGTTCGCCAGGGTGGTGCCGATAACGACCTCGAGAAGCGTGCCAGCCTGCTGCGCCGCGATTCGGTTCATGGTCCGTTCAACGGCACCATCACCGTGGATGCGGAAAATTCCGCCCTGATTGCCAACGGCAACTTTATCAAGGTGATTTATTCCCCGGGTCCGGATCAGGTGGATTACACCCAGTACGGTATCAACAATGCCATCGTGATTGATAATACCGGTATCTGGCGTGATGAGGCTGGTCTTGGCCTGCACCTGAAGTCGAAAGGTGTCAGCCGGGTTATGCTGACGGCACCGGGCAAGGGCGATATCAAGAATATCGTGCATGGCATCAATAATGACTGGATTACCGACGAGGATCGCATCCTTTCTGCGGCCTCCTGTACCACTAATGCTATTACGCCGGTGCTGAAGGCGATAGTGGACGAGTACGGAGTCGAGGATGGCCACGTGGAAACAGTACACTCCTATACCAACGACCAGAATCTGATCGATAACTACCACAAGGGTAGCCGCCGGGGTCGTAGCGCTCCTCTGAACATGGTAATTACCGAGACAGGGGCGGCCAAAGCGGTTGCCAAAGCATTGCCGGAACTCAAAGGCAAGCTGTCCGGTAACGCCATCCGAGTGCCGACACCGAACGTGTCCATGGCCATTCTCAACCTGAACCTGGCAAAAGAAGTAACGGTTGAGGGTGTTAACGAATACCTGCGCGAGATGGCTCTGCACTCGGAGCTGCAAAAGCAGATCGATTTCGTCAACTCGCCGGAAGTGGTCTCAACTGACTTTGTAGGGTCCCGCCATGCCGGTATCGTGGATGCCCAGGCCACCATCGCCAACGGCAAGCGCCTGATTCTATACGTCTGGTACGATAACGAAGCCGGCTACAGCGCGCAGGTAATCCGTGTGGTCAATCAGATGGCAGGCGTTACTTACCCTATCTTTCCGAAAAGAGCCAGGGACTGATTCGCAGTCGCCAATCCCGATTTGTAAGAAGCCCTGGTCGTTTTTTGCGGCCAGGATTTCTTTTTGTATGCCTGTAAACCATCCTGTGTTTACGTTCAGGCACAAACTCCACAGGGTTTCTGGTGGAAATAGTATTCCTTAATCTCTATAATTGGCGCGATTTTGGGTACGTCTGACACCCGCTTCCCATCGTTTTCCTGTCGCCGGATGCCTGACACATAGTTGGCATCGGTGCCTCCGCCTCTCTGGCAATGCCAGTCGGTACAAACCGGATTGAGTGCTGGGTTGCAAGCGTCGGGCGTTACAAATCCATCGAACAGTTTCTGATGATTGGATGAGGCTAATGATCAAGATCAAAAAAGGCCTGGATCTTCCCATCAGCGGCGCTCCTGAGCAGACCATTACTGACGGCAAACCCGTTCGCCATGTGGCATTGATCGGTTTTGACTACATCGGCATGAAGCCGACGATGGCTGTGAAAGAAGGGGACCGTGTAAAGCGCGGCACGCTGCTGTTTACGGACAAGAAGACCGAAGGCGTTCGTTATACTTCACCGGCTGCCGGTGTGGTCAAGGAAATTAATCGCGGTGAGCGCCGCGTGTTTCAGTCCATTGTCATTGAAATTGATGGTGATGACGCTGAAAGCTTCGCACGCTACAGCGAATCAGATGTTGCCGGCCTTGAGCGGCAGCAGGTTGTTGATAATCTCGTCGAGTCCGGGCTGTGGAGCACTTTCAAGACGCGTCCCTATAGCAAGGTGCCCGAAATTGACTCAGCGCCACATTCCATTTTCGTCTCTGTGATGGATACCAACCCACTTGCGGCGGATCCGACGGTTATCATTCGCGAGAATGGTGCAGCCTTTGAAAAGGGCCTGAAGATTCTCACCAGGCTGACGAACGGAAAGGTATTCGTAACCGGCAGGCCCGGTTCCGATGTGCCGGTTCCGTCTGACGACAAGGTAGAAGTGCAGCAGTTTGATGGCGTTCACCCGGCCGGTAACGTGGGCACTCATATTCATTACCTTGACCCGATTGCCGGAGACAAGGTGGTGTGGAGTATCGGCTATCAGGATGTTATCGATATTGCAAAGCTGTTCGAAACCGGAGAGCTCCCGGTAGAGCGCATAGTCGCCGTTGGCGGGCCGAAAGCAATCAAGCCGCGCCTGCTTCGTACCCGCATTGGTGCCAGCCTTGAGGAACTTCTGGAAGGTGAAACTGCCACAGACTGCGAGGTACGCACCATTTCCGGTTCCGTGTTTGGTGGCCGGCGTGGTGACGGACCCTGTAATTACCTCGGTCGTTTCGCCAACCAGATCTCCGTTCTTGAAGAAGGCTACAAGCGGGAGTTTATGGGCTGGCTGTCTCCGGGGCCGAACAAATTCTCGATTCTGAATATATACCTGTCGAAACTGGCGGGGGGCAAGCTGTTCAATTTCACCACCACAACTAATGGCAGCGAGCGAGCCATGGTTCCGGTGGGTGCGTACGAACAGATAATGCCGCTGGATATTCTGCCAACGCAGTTACTGCGTTCGCTGATTGTCGGCGACACAGAGATGGCACAGAAGCTGGGTGCACTCGAACTGGACGAAGAAGATCTGGCACTGTGCACGTTCGTGTGCCCGGGTAAATACGAATACGGTCCGATTCTCCGTGAGAACCTGACCCGAATCGAGATCGAGGGCTAACAGATGGCAATTCGACAGTTTCTCGATGGCATAGAACACCACTTTGAAAAAGGTGGCAAGTACGAGCGCTGGTATGCGCTGTACGAGGCCGTCGATACCATTTTCTACACTCCCGGGTCGGTCACATCGACCACCTCCCATGTGCGTGATGGCGTTGACCTGAAGCGCATCATGATCACCGTGTGGATGTGTACCTTTCCGGCGATGTTCTTCGGTATGTGGAACATTGGCTTCCAGGCCAACAGTTATCTGGCCGAGAACCCCGATGCCCTGATGGGTGACGGCGGCCTGCGCACGGCGTTCATTGGTGCGCTGGCTGGCAATAATGCTGCCAGTCTCTGGGACAACTTCGTTTACGGCATGGCGTACTTTGTGCCGATCTATTTCGTGACCTTCGTCGTTGGTGGTTTCTGGGAAGTACTGTTCGCCACCGTCCGTCGTCACGAGGTAAACGAAGGCTTCTTCGTGACCTCCGTTTTGTTCGCGCTGATCTGCCCGCCGACGATCCCGTTGTGGCAGGTGGCACTGGGCATCACCTTCGGTGTGGTGATCGGCAAGGAAGTGTTCGGTGGTACCGGCAAGAACTTCCTGAATCCGGCTCTGACCGGCCGTGCATTCCTGTATTTCGCGTATCCGGCCCAGATTTCCGGCGACACGGTATGGACCGCAGTCGATGGCTTCAGTGGCGCAACCGCGCTCAGCTGGGCCGCCAGTGGCGGCCTTGAAGCGCTGGAAACCCAGATTGGCTGGATGTCAGCGTTCATGGGCTCTATTCAGGGCTCCATGGGTGAGACCTCAACACTTGCCGTGTTGGCGGGCGGTATCATTCTGCTGGTGATGAAGATTGCCTCCTACCGCATCGTCGGAGGGGTGTTGATTGGCATGATCGGCATGTCGTTGCTGCTGAACATTGTCGGCTCTGAGACCAATCCGATGTTTGACGTGCCTGCACACTGGCACCTGGTCATGGGTGGTTTCGCCTTTGGCATGATGTTCATGGCCACGGACCCCGTGTCTGCCGCAATGACCAACACCGGTCGTTGGTGTTTCGGGATCCTGGTGGGTGTGATGACGGTGCTGATCCGCGTGGTCAACCCGGCCTTCCCGGAAGGCATCATGCTGGCAATCCTGTTTGCCAACCTTTTCGCACCGCTGATGGACCACTATGTGGTTCAGGCGAACATCAAACGGAGGCTCGCACGTGGCTAAAGCTAAAGAAACTGTCTCCAGAACGCTGATGGTTGCGTTGGTGCTGAGTATTGCATTCTCCGTTGTGGTTTCCACCGCTGCGGTAATGCTTCGGCCGGCTCAGGTGACGAATCAGAATCTGGATATTCGCTCAAACATGCTTGCCGCAGCAGGTATGCTGGAGCCGGGCGCCAGTGCCGACGAGATTGAAGAGGCGTTCTCCCGCTTTGACGTTCGCCTGGTGGATCTGGATACCGGTGAATACGTGGAGCCGTCCGAGGTCGGGGTTGAAGACCCGATGAAGTACGATATGTACAAGGCGTCTTCTGACCCCGAGTTTTCGACGAACATTCCATCCAAGGAAGACAAGGCCGGCATCAAACGCCGTCCGAACATTGCCAAGATCTACACGCTTAAAGAGGATGGTGAACTGGTGCGGGTAGTTCTACCGGTCCACGGTTACGGGCTCTGGTCCACCCTGTACGGCTTTGTCTCTCTGGAAGGTGATGCCAATACCATTGAAGGTCTTGGTTTTTATGACCATGCCGAAACACCTGGCCTCGGCGGCGAAGTTGACAACCCCCGCTGGAAACGCCAATGGGTGGGTAAGGAAGTCTACGGTGATGAGCGTGAGCAACCACGGATCCAGCTGGTCAAAGGCGGAGTGAGTTCTGACGCTTCCGACAGGGAGCACAAAGTAGATGCGCTTTCCGGTGCGACCCTCACAAGCCGCGGTGTGGAAAGTCTGGTCAACTACTGGATGGGTGACAGCGGCTTTGCACCCTATCTGAAAAAACTTCGTGAAGGGGAGGTCTGATCATGGCAGACGCTTCAGCCAAACAGGTTCTCTTCGAACCGATTTTCAGTAATAACCCGATCGCGCTGCAGATACTGGGTATCTGCTCCGCACTGGCGGTGACCACCAGCATGAACGTCACGCTGGTTATGTGTGCGGCTGTTATTGCCGTAACAGCGTTCTCGAACCTGGCGGTATCGCTGGTCCGTACACAGATTCCGGGCAGTATCCGGATCATCGTGCAGATGACCATTATCGCTTCCCTGGTTATCGTTGTTGATCAGGTACTCAAGGCTTACGCCTATGAAATCAGCAAGCAGCTTTCGGTATTTGTTGGTCTGATCATTACCAACTGTATTGTTATGGGCCGCGCTGAAGGCTTCGCAATGAAAAACGGGCCCTGGTTGAGCTTCCTGGACGGCGTAGGTAATGGCCTGGGCTACTCGGTATTGCTTATCTTTGTGGCGTTCTTCCGCGAACTGCTGGGCGCCGGCTCGCTGTTTGGTGTGTCCCTGATGCCGGTTGTGAACGAAGGCGGCTGGTACATTCCCAACGGCCTGTTGCTACTGCCGCCGAGCGCCTTCTTCATCATCGGTCTGGCTATCTGGGGGCTGCGCACCTGGAAGCCGGAGCAGGTAGAAGAAGCTGACTTCAAGATGTCCCGCCACACGGTTAAGGAGGCCTTCTGATGGAACACTATATCAGTCTGATTCTGAAGGCTATTTTCGTTGAGAACATGGCACTGGCCTTCTTCCTGGGGATGTGTACCTTCCTGGCGATCTCAAAGAAGATTGAAGCCGCTGCCGGTCTTGGTGTCGCCGTTGTTGTGGTGCTGACCATCACGGTTCCTGTGAACAACCTGCTCTACAACACCATCCTCAGGGAAGGTGCCCTGGAATGGGCTGGATTGCCGAATGTTGACCTGAGCTTTTTGGGCCTGCTTACGTATATTGGTGTAATCGCTGCACTTATCCAGATCATGGAAATGGTTATGGATAAGTACATCCCTGCGCTTTACGCCGCGTTGGGTGTGTTTTTGCCGCTGATTACGGTGAATTGCGCCATTCTGGGTGCCTCGTTGTTCATGGTAGAGCGGGACTACACCTTCGGCGAAAGCGTGGTTTACGGGTTTGGCGCAGGTGTTGGCTGGGCGCTGGCGATCATTGCCCTGGCAGGCATACGTGAGAAGCTCAAATACAGCGATGTTCCCGAAGGGCTGCGTGGCCTGGGTATCACCTTCATTACGGTTGGTCTGATGTCCCTCGGCTTTATGTCGTTTTCAGGTATTTCACTGTAAGCCCCGGTGATCCGATTTAACGAAGAGGCGAGACCATGAATACAGAAATTATTCTCGGCGTGGTCATGTTCACTGTTATCGTTCTGGCCCTTGTCGCGGTCATCCTCGCGGCAAGGTCCAGGCTGGTAAGCACCGGTGATGTGACCATTGAAGTCAATGACGACCCGGAGCACACGCTGACCACCGAAGCGGGTGGCAAACTCCTGGGCACGCTGGCCAACAACGGTATTTTCCTGTCCTCTGCCTGCGGTGGTGGCGGTACCTGTGCCCAGTGCAAGTGCAAGGTTCTGGAAGGCGGCGGTGCCATGCTGCCAACCGAAAAGACCCATTTTACCAATCGTGAAGAGAAGGAAGGCTGGCGCCTGTCCTGCCAGGTTCCTGTAAAGCAGGACATGAAGGTGGAAGTGCCCGAAGAATTCTTCGGCGTCAAGAAGTGGGAATGCGAGGTTGTTTCCAACCACAACGTGGCAACCTTCATCAAGGAGCTGATCCTGAAGCTCCCCGAAGGTGAGGAAGTGGATTTCCGGGCTGGTGGTTATGTCCAGCTGGAGTGTCCTCCCTACGAAATCGATTTCAAGGATTTTGTGATTGAGGAAGAGTTCCACGAAGACTGGGACAAGCACGATATCTGGCGCTACAAGGCGATCAACAAGGAAGAGACCATTCGCGCTTACTCCATGGCGAACTATCCGGAAGAGAAGGGCGTTCTGAAGTTCAATATCCGGATCGCGACACCACCTCCGGGTACGGACCATCCGCCGGGCATCATGTCCAGCTATGTGTTCAACCTTAAGCCAGGTGACAAAATCACCGTTATGGGTCCGTTTGGCGAGTTCTTTGCCAAGAAAACCGACGCAGAGATGGTGTTCATCGGTGGTGGCGCTGGCATGGCTCCCATGCGGTCGCACATTTTCGACCAGCTCAAGCGCTTGAATTCCAAGCGTAAGATCAGCTTCTGGTATGGTGCCCGCAGCGTACGCGAGATGTTCTACGTCGAGGATTTCGACCAGCTCCAGGAAGAGTGCGATAACTTCGAGTGGCATGTGGCACTTTCTGACGCACTCCCTGAAGATAACTGGGAGGGTCCGACCGGCTTTATCCACAACGTGCTTTACGAAAAGTATCTGAAGGACCATCCGGCTCCTGAAGACTGTGAGTACTATATGTGTGGGCCCCCTATCATGAACGCCTCCTGCATCAAGATGCTCAAGGACCTTGGCGTGGAAGATGAAAACATCATGCTGGATGACTTCGGGGGTTAATCAGCTCACATGGCATCGCGCATGATACGACCCGCCAGGGTGGTTGTGGTCAGCGCCTTCTGGGCGTTGGCTATTGCCGCGCTGGCGGGTTGTTCGTTTGAAGAACAGGAAAAAGTCTGGGAGATATCTGGGCCGGTATTCGGTACTGAGTATCATATTAATGTGGTATTGCAGGAAGATCAGGAAAGGCTCGAGAATCTGGCAGATGGTATTGAGGATGTGCTTGAAGAAGTGGATGCCTCCATGTCCACCTGGCGGGACGATTCAGAGTTATCCCGCTTTAACCGTCAGGATGATCAGAGTGAATGGATGGAGATATCCAGGCCGCTACATAAGGTGTTGGCAGCCGCCAGGGATGTGTCGGAGTTGACTGACGGCGCTTTCGACGTAACCGTGGGGCCGGTCGTCAATCTTTGGGGGTTCGGGCCCGATGCCCGACCGGAGCAGGTACCCGAAAATGATGAGCTTGCTTCCAGGCTTGAAACCATTGGTTATGAAAAGCTTGAGTTGCGGAGGGAGCCGCCGGGGCTCAGGGCCAGCCCGAACCAATATGTTGATCTGTCCGCCATAGCCAAAGGGTACGGGGTTGACGCGGTCGCGCGTTATCTTGAATCTGAGGGATTATCGGCCTATCTGGTGGAAATTGGCGGCGAAGTCCGGGTTTCCGGGCGCAAACCGGACGGAGAGGCCTGGCGCCTGGCCATAGAAGAGCCGGTGTCGGAACAACGGCAGGTCAATCGGGTGGTGGCCCTTGATAGCCAGGCAATGGCAACCTCGGGGGACTATCGTAACTATTACGAATCGGATGGGCAGCGGTTTTCGCATACAATAAACCCTGAAGATGGCAAACCGATCCAGCATAATCTGGCCTCGGTGACTGTCATAACTGAAGATTGCATGTCTGCAGACGCGTTGGCGACTGCATTTAACGTAATGGGGTATGAGCCGGCAAAAGAACTTGCCACGCGTGAGAACATTGCCGCCTATTTTATTGTTCGGGGCGAAGACGGGTTCGAAACGGATTACACGCCTGCTTTCTCCTCGTTCCTGGCAAATTAACGGAGAGACCTCCTATGGGTACTTTTCTGCTGGTCCTGACAATTGTTGTACTGCTGGTCGCCGGTATGTCGGTTGGCGTCATATTTGGTCGCAAGCCTATCAGTGGTTCATGCGGGGGGATTGGTGCCATGGGTATCAGCAAATCCTGCGATATCTGCGGTGGTAATACCCAGAAATGCGAAGATGAGAATGAGCGCCTTGCCAATGAGGGCAAATCAGCGGAGTCGTTAACCTACGACGCCTCCAGCAAAACGCCCCGCTGATCCGGGGCGACCAGAACACTATAAAACGGGAGCCTCTGAAAAGCGCCTGTCTGCACACCTGCAGGGTCTTTTCAGAGGCTCTCTCACGACGTAGATAAGGAGTCACTGCAGAATGGCAGAACATCATTACGACGTCGTCGTTATCGGCGCGGGTCCCTCAGGGGAAGGCGCGGCGATGAATGCGACGAAACACGGTAAACGTGTCGCGATCATCGAGGACAAGCCCACCGTTGGCGGTAACTGCACCCATTGGGGCACTATTCCTTCCAAGGCGTTGCGTCACTCGGTCAAGCAGATCATTACGTTTAATACCAATCAGATGTTCCGGGATATCGGTGAACCACGCTGGTTCTCTTTCCCACGCGTGCTGCAGAATGCCCAGAAGGTGATTGGCAAACAGGTCAAGCTGAGAACCCAGTTCTATGCCCGTAACCGGGTGGATCTGATTAATGGTCGTGCCAGCTTTCTTGATGCCAACAGGTTGGAAATTCGTGGTAACAAATCCCACGAAATTGTTCATTTCAAGCAGGCCGTTATTGCTACGGGTTCACGCCCTTATCTGCCGCCCGATGTGAACTTCCGCCATCACCGAATTTATAACTCGGACACGATTCTCAATCTTTCCCATACCCCCCGGACACTGATCATCTACGGTGCCGGCGTTATCGGCTCGGAATACGCCTCCATTTTTGCCGGGCTGGGTGTGAAAGTGGACCTGATTAACCCGGGCAGCCGCTTGCTGACCTTCCTTGATGATGAGATTTCCGACGCGCTGAGTTATCACCTCCGAAATAACGGCGTGCTCGTCAGGCACAACGAGGAATACGAATCTGTTGACGGCGATGATCATGGGGTTGTGCTATCATTGCAGTCCGGAAAGAAAATTCGCGCGGATGCTTTCCTGTGGTGCAACGGCCGCAGTGGCAACACTGAAAAGCTGGGGCTGGAAAACATTGGCCTGACGCCAAATGGTCGTGGGCAACTGGCTGTGGACGACCATTACCGCACTGAAGTGGAG
This sequence comes from Marinobacter sp., assembly GCA_046260345.1. Classification (GTDB taxonomy): domain Bacteria; phylum Pseudomonadota; class Gammaproteobacteria; order Pseudomonadales; family Oleiphilaceae; genus Marinobacter. Next base: position 25,023 of record JBHEPI010000061.1, read on the forward strand.
AATATCTACGCTGCCGGCGATGTCATCGGCTGGCCCAGTCTGGCCAGTGCAGCTTATGACCAGGGTCGGTCAGCGTCGTCGGATATCGTGAAGGATGATTACTTCCGTCGGGTAACCGACGTTCCCACTGGCATTTATACCCTTCCTGAAATCAGTTCTGTCGGAAAAACCGAGCGGGAACTCACCGAAGCGAAGGTACCCTATGAAGTGGGGCAGGCCTTCTTCAAGGATCTGGCGAGAGCCCAGATTACCGGCGATCCGGTCGGTATGCTGAAGTTGCTCTTCCATCGTGAGACACGCGAGCTACTGGGTATTCACTGCTTTGGTGACCAGGCTGCAGAGATCGTTCATATCGGTCAGGCCATCATGAATCAGGAGGGTGAAGCCAACTCCCTCAACTACTTCATCAACACCACTTTCAACTACCCGACCATGGCTGAAGCCTACCGGGTAGCCGCACTAAACGGTCTGAACCGGATTTTCTGATTGCGTGCTGTCGGCCCTGTTTTGCCCGGAAGGCAGGTGCAGGGCCGCTTTTGACCGGTTTTCGAAAAACATGCGGGTGCTGGTCGGGTAATCGGTGATGATGCTGTCTACGCCCTTTGCCTCAAGCTGAAGCATGTCGTGAATGCGGTTAACGGTCCAGGTGGACACATGCATGCCGCGCCGGTGGGCGTCGTCCACGATGGCCTCAGTGCAGATGCGCCAGCCAATACACAGGAAGTCACAATGTAACCTGGCGGCGGCATTGACCGGCCTGGGGAACTTCCTGTCGGTGACGAGACCAATTCGCACGTTCCTGTCCCTGCGACGGGCCTGTTGCAGAAACCAGGGATCCGAGGAGGTTATGGCGACCCTGGTATACAGGTCACGGCGCTGAATGACTTCTGTCAGGCGGTTGCAGAGGATGTTAAGGCGCTGACGGCTGTCTTTTTTCACCTCCAGTTGCAGGTGCTCAAAATCAGGGTACTCGTTCAGCAATGCTTCCAGCGATGGGATGCCAACGGCCCGGGGCCAGGGCGTGCCATTACGCCGGGCATCCATACCGGCAAGCTCTTCAGTGGTATAGCTGCTTACATTCCCTTCCTGGCCGGTGGTCCTGTCCACCGTCAGATCGTGAACAATAACCGGCTTGCCGTCTTTTGAAAGCACCAGGTCGAGCTCAAAGTGCCGAACTCCATGACGGTAGGCATGGGTAAAGCCGGCAAGGGTGTTTTCCGGGGCTTCTCCCTTTGCGCCCCTGTGCCCATAAACGATCATTCTTTCGCAGATTCCTTCAAACGGTTGTATATGTTCTGGCGCTGTTTCCAGGTGTCGTGACATAACTGGATGTCTTCCAGGTAGGCTGGCAGTTCGTCCATCAAAAGCGCCTGTGGCCCATCCACCAGCGCCTTTTCCGGCTTGGGATGGAAGTCCACCAACACCATGTTGGCGCCGGCAATGACGCCCTGGGCAGTCGCATGCATGATGTCCAGAATGCCATCCGGTGCCCGCTCCCGGCTGCCTACGGAGTGGGAGGGGTCAACGCACACCGGCATACGGGTCAGGCGTTTCACGGCGGGTACATGTGCGAAGTCCACCATGTTGCGGTGTGGCTGTCCCGCTTCGGTTTTCATGCCGCGCAGGCAGAAAATCACGTTGGCGTTGCCTTCGCTGGCCAGATATTCAGCGGCGTTCAGGGATTCGTTCAGGGTAATGCCAAACCCCCGTTTTAACAGTACGGGGTAAGTGGTCTGGCGGCCTATAGCCTTGAGCAACTCGAAATTCTGGGTGTTTCGCGTACCTACCTGAAGCATGACGCCGGTGGGACGGCCAAGTTGTTCCAGGCAATGGTCGATTTCCTCAATATGGCTTTCATGGGTGATCTCCATGGCAATCACTTTGATGCCATGTTTGCCGGCCTTCTCGAAGACCCAGGGCAAGCAGCCCTTGCCATGACCCTGGAAGGAATAAGGGTTGGTCCGGGGCTTGTAGGCGCCCATGCGGGTGCATACCTGGCCGTTGTCTTCCAGTACCTGCATCATCTGCTCCACGTGCTCTGGCACGTCGACGGCACAGAGTCCGGCAAAGATGTTCAGGTTGGACTGGTCAAAGGTAACGCCGTTGTAATCGAAGCCACTCTGGCGGCGGTCGTCCTTGTGCCGCCCGAGTATGCGGTAGTCGTCAGAGATGCGGATAGCCCTTTCTACCGCTGGAAGCGCCTCGATGTCCTCCTTGTTAAGAGACTTGGTTTCTCCCAGCAGGTAAACCTCGGTGAGGCGCTGTTTTGCGCCTTGAACCTGATGAACCCTGACCGATACGCCGGGCAGGTTTTCCAGAAAATGCATGGTCTGCCGGTAGGCGTCGCTGTCCAGCGCGATATCCGGGTGGAGAATGGCTAACATACTTGCTCCTTAAGATTCAGTCAGCGCTCTCGGCGCGATGACGGGCCTGCACGAATTCCCTGTGGTTCAGATGCAGAAGGTCGGCCATACGACGAATCAGGTGCTCCTCGTACTTGTCGATGCGGCCGTCGGCAAAAGCCACCCGCCAGATGCTCTCAAGCAGAACCTGCTTTCCTTCCTGGTCCAGGTGTTCGTTGATCTGGCCGGTAAACTCATAGAGAGAGGTGGCATCATCGGCATGTCTGAGCGCATCCTGAAGGATGTCTTCCGCTTCCTCCCGGGTAACCTGATGCGCTAGCACGGCGCAGTCGACGATGGTTTTCAGTTCTTCATCGTCCTGGTCATTATCTACCCTGGACAACTGAACCATCAGTGCGGTGGCGGCGACCGCCAGCTGGTGGTTGTCGGGCTGAGTCGGTTCGTCTTCAGGCGAGCCGAACAGGCTTTTCAGGCGCTCAATCATGGTTTTTGCGACCCTCCTCGCGGTTACTGCCAGCGTCAGGCGGCCTGCGAAAGCCGGCGGACGCGATTCTCCAGTTCAATCTGGTCGTTGGTGAACCGGCGGATACCATCGGCCAGCTTCTCTGTGGCCATGGCGTCCTCGTTGGATTCCCAACGGAACAGACGTTCATCGATCATTCCCGGTTTATCGGCGCTCTTTGCACCCTCAGCAGACAGGCGCTGAGGCAGGCTGCCAGAGTCATCCTCCAGTTCCTGCAGCAGTGCCGGGCTGATGGTAAGACGGTCACAGCCGGCCAGCATTTCGATTTCGCCGGTATTGCGGAAGCTGGCACCCATCACCACCGTATTGTAGCCGTTGGCTTTGTAATAGTTATAAATACGGGTAACTGACTGGACCCCCGGATCTTCTTCTGCCGGGAAAGCATCGCGACCGGATGCGGCCAGGTGCCAGTCGAGGATACGGCCCACAAACGGTGAGATAAGGAACGCTCCGGCATCGGCACAGGCGGCGGCCTGGATGAAGGAAAACAGCAGGGTCAGGTTGCAGCGGATGCCTTCTTTCTCCAGTTGCTCTGCCGCACGAATGCCTTCCCAGGTAGAGGCGATCTTGATCAGTACCCGGCTGGTGTCCATGCCGAGATGGTCATAGAGCTCTACCAGGCGCCGGGCCCGAGTCAGGGTAGCGCCGGTATCGAAAGACAGCCGTGCATCCACTTCCGTTGAAACCACACCCGGAATACGGCCGAGAATCTCTTTTCCGGCCAGTACAGCCAGCATGTCGGTGGCGTAAGTCAGTTGCTCGGCATCGGAACCACCCTGCTTGCGGGCGGCTGCCACGGCTTCGTCCAGCATTGGGCGGTAGGCATCGGAGGCCGCGGCCTTGAGGAGAAGCGACGGGTTGGTGGTGGCATCTTCCGGTTTCCACTGCGCGATGGCGTCGAGATCACCGGTGTCGGCAACCACGGTGGTCATGGCTTTGAGTTGTTCGAGCTTGCTGGTCATTCGTCCTGTTGTCCTGATAGGTTTGCTATTGATCGCCCGTTTTGCGGGCTCTGAAGGTCATACGCCTACAATAACGGGCTGTCCTGACAGGAACAAGACAGTAAAAGGTATCAGGTCGTTCAGGCGGGCACTATTCGTGCGTCATCGGGTTCGGGAACCCTGGACATGGCCTGTTCGATCACCTCAATGCCGGAACCCTGCTTGTGAGCATTTTCACTGATGTAACGCCGGAACTGGCGGCCTCCGGGCTGACCATGGAACAGCCCCATCAGGTGGCGGGACATATGGCTGAGATAGACTCCCCGGTCGAGTTCGGCCTGAATGAATGGTAATACCGCGCGCAACGCATCATGCCGGGACCGGGCCGGCCCGGACTGTCCGAAAAACTCGCTATCCACACCGGCCAGCAGCCAGGGGTTGTGGTATGCCTCGCGGCCGAGCATCACGCCATCTACGTGTTCAAGGTGCTGATTGCACTCCTCGAACGTCTTGATGCCGCCATTGATGATGATTTCGAGATGCGGATAGCGGGCCTTGAGCTGGTAGACCCAGTCGTATTTCAGCGGTGGTATGTCCCGGTTCTCCTTGGGGCTTAACCCTTCGAGAACGGCAATGCGGGCGTGGACGATAAAGGTGCGGCAGCCTGCAGCAGAGACCTTCTCGATAAACTCACACAGATCGTCCCAGGACTCGCGGCCATCAATGCCGATCCGGTGTTTGACCGTTACCGGCAAGTCCGTGGCCTCGATCATCGCCCGCACGCCTTCGGCTACCTTGTCGGGATAAGCCATCAGGCAGGCGCCAATCATATTGTTCTGTACCCGGTCACTGGGGCAGCCTACGTTCAGGTTCACCTCGCTAAACCCATACTGCTCCGCCAAAGCCGCGCAATGGGCCAGCTCCATCGGATTACTGCCGCCGAGCTGAAGTGCCAGCGGATATTCGGCCGGGTGATGTCGCAGGAATCGCGCGGTGTCCCCGTGAATCAGCGCTCCGGTGGTTACCATCTCGGTGTAAAGCAGGGTGTGCCGGCTGAGCTGACGAGCCAGGTAGCGGTAATGGGTGGTGGTCCAGTCCATCATCGGGGCCACGCAGAATCTTCGTGACGGCCCGGAACGGGTGTTTGCCTGTTTGTCCGCTGTCTGTTCTGGCATTTCTGCCGCGCTGCTAGTGATCATTAACTGCCCAATCTGAATCTGTCTGCCGTTTGTCGCTGAGGTCAACGGATCAAATGAAAAGAGCTGTTATTCTATCAGGAAAACTCCGCACTTGGCCGTAGGGCTTTGGCGAAAGGGATGAGACAGGAAAGATCCGGAAATGATTTATGACAAAGTCTTGAGCCGCTGAATGAAGCCAGAAAGCAGGTTGATGACCCATTGATCGGTAGCGGTAGTGAGTTGATTTCGGCATTGCTTGAAGTCTACAGTAAGCTCTCTTCGAGCACCGCACAGCTGATGCGGGAACACCTCACCAGAGAGTAAGTTTCAATGCCGGTAATGGTACAGGCACTCATGCCTGTGTTTGCGCTGATACTTTTGGGTTATCTGTTCCGGCGCTGGCATTTCCCCGGCGATGATTTCTGGTTCCAGGCCGAGCGGTTCACTTACTATGTGCTGTTCCCGGCCATGCTGATTTTCAAGCTGGGCCAGGCAAGGGTGGAGCCCTCTGCCTACGGCGACATCCTGATTCTGATTGTCGCTATGCTGGTAGCGATGGCAGCGTTGCTTGGCGTTCTGCAATGGATCTGGCGTTGGCCTGGCCCGGTGTTTTCTTCCGTATTCCAGGGTGGTATCCGTTTTAACTCTTATGTTGCTCTGGCGGCGGCAGGCATGTTGCTTGGGGATGAGGGGTTGTCGCTGATTGCCATCGCCGTGGCCTTGAAAGTTCCTTTGCTCAACCTGTTGTGCATCCTGATGTTTTCGCTGGCGGCCGGAAACGGCGCGGTAAAGCTCAAGCCCGTTCTCAAGGCCATTGTTTCCAACCCGTTGATTATCGGCTCGGTGGTCGGGGTGGTCTGGAGCTATTTCCGGATCGGATTCCATCCGCTGGCGGCCGGTATTCTCGAGCCCCTGAGCGACCTGGCCCTGCCACTTGGCCTGATGACCGTTGGCGCCGGTCTGCAACTGAAGGCCCTGCGCGGTGCTTCAAATCCGTTTCTGGTGTCCTCCGTCGCCAAACTGGTGGTTTTCCCGTTGCTGACGGCAGGCCTGGCCCTGTTGTTGGGGCTTGAGGGTATGATGGTGCAGGTGGCCGTATTGCTGGCCGCCCTTCCAACGGCCACGTCCTCATACATCCTGGCGCGTCAGCTCGGTGGAGACGCGCCGCTGATGGCGGGGATTATCAGTGGCCAGACATTGCTGGCCATGGTGACGATTCCACTGTTACTGGGCGTTCTCTGGTAGGCACTTGAGCACCGCGTCAGCCAGGCCATGCTGGAAAGCAATGTACCCGTCTCGGGTGGACTCGACATCAGTCGCCAGCGGGTCCCAGGTGCTGAAGGTAATATCCAGACCTTCAGTAATCGAACGCCACCATTGGCGATTGAACTGGGGTTCCGTCAGCAGACAAGGCTGATTGGCCTTCTGCAGTTTCTGCTGTACCTCTGCAATATGCCTGGCCCCTGGGGAGAGTTCGGGGTTCAGCGTCAGGATGCCTTTCAGCGTCAGGCCATAGTGCTCCACGAATCGTGTGAATGCATCGTGATAGGTGAACAGGTCGATCTCTGCCAGTGGCTCAAGTCGTGCATTGATATCACTCTCAGCCGCAGCCAGCTTCTGTTCAAAACCTTTCAGGTTGGCATCAAGCGCGTCGTTGTCTGCACCATCCTGTTGTGACAATACCTTGTGGATATCCCGCGCCATCTCCAGCGCCACTGCCGGGTCCAGCCATATATGCGGATCTTCACCGTCGCCATGGTCGTGGTCATGATGCCCGGTTTCTTCCTCGTGCCCATGGTCATCGTGGCCATGATGGTCGTCGTCTGTTTCGACTTCGGGCACGTTGTCCCCGTGCATCAGTGAATGCGTGCGGTCGCTGAATTCGCTGCCACTGAGCAGGCGCGTGAGAAAGGTTTCCATTTCCGGACCGATCCAGAAAATGGCATCAGCGTTTTCCAGTGCCCTGCGCTGTGAGGGTTTCATGGTGTAGTTGTGCGGGCTGGAGCCTGGAGGTACCAGCGTCGTGACTTCCACATCATCTGCGGCCACAGCCTTTACCAGTAATTCAATAGGTTTCAGAGAGGTGACGATCTGGGTGGCCGCCAGCGCGTTGGCGGCTCCGAGGAGCCCGACAAATCCCAGCGCGGTGGCGATTGCAAAACGGTTAGAGATCATATTGGAGGAGTCCATGAAAATTTACGATACGTTATAATATAACAATATCGGCCCTAAATGAAACCGATTCACCCTCGCCCATGCGAAAACCGGCCGTGGCCGGTATAATGCGTGGCTTTCAACGCACAGCCTTCATCAGGCAGTAACCTTCAGGATGCTTTCATGACCGTACGTACCCGAATCGCACCGTCTCCCACCGGTGATCCCCACGTTGGTACCGCCTTTGTGGCGTTGTTTAATCTGTGCTTTGCCCGGCAACATGGCGGTCAGTTTATTCTGCGTATTGAAGATACGGATCAGGTTCGCAGTACCGAAGAATCCGAACAGGACATCCTTCGAGCCTTGCGCTGGCTCGGGCTTGAATGGGACGAGGGGCCGGATGTGGGCGGCCCCCACGGTCCCTACAGGCAGTCAGAGCGCAAAGACTCCTATCGCCAGTACGCGCTGGACCTGGTTACCAAGGGCCATGCTTTTTACTGTTTTCGCACACCCGAAGAGTTGGACGCCATCCGCGAAGAGCGCAAGGCCCGGGGCCTGAATCCCGGTATTAAAGGCGATCTTGAACTGCCGGAGGAAGAGGTCAAGCGCCGGCTGGATGCGGGCGATCCCTATGTAATCCGCATGAAAGTGCCGGAAAACGGCATCTGTGAGATTGACGACATGCTCCGTGGCACCATCGAGATCGACTGGTCCCAGGTGGACAGCCAGATCCTGCTGAAATCCGACGGCATGCCCACGTATCATCTGGCCAATGTGGTGGACGACCACCTGATGGAAATCACCCATGTGTTACGTGGTGAGGAGTGGATCAACTCCGCCCCCAAGCACAAACTGCTTTACGAGTATTTTGGCTGGGAGATGCCGGTGCTGTGCCACCTGCCGCTGTTGCGCAACCCGGACAAGAGCAAGCTGTCCAAGCGCAAGAACCCCACCAGCATCAATTTCTACGAGCGCATGGGCTTCCTGCCGGAAGCAGTCACCAACTACCTTGGCCGCATGGGTTGGTCCATGCCCGATGAGCGGGAAAAGTTCACCCTCGACGAAATGATCGAGAACTTCGACATCCAGCGTGTCTCCCTCGGCGGGCCGGTATTCGACGTGGAAAAACTGCGCTGGCTCAATGGTCAGTGGATCCGTGATGAACTCAGCGAAGAGCAGTTCATCGAGCGGATGCGTAACTGGTGGTTCAACGAGCAGGCCCTGCGGGAGCTTGTGCCGCACATCAAGGGCAGGGCGGAAGTGTTCAGTGATGTAGCCCCCATGGCCTCATTCATGTTCTCTGGAATGCTCAACCTGAAACGGGAGGACTTCAGCCATAACAAGCTGGAGGAAGCTCAGGTAAAGCGGGTGCTCCAGTTTACGCTGTGGAAACTTGAGGCGCAGCGCCACTGGAGCAAAGACAACATCTTTGCCGACATCAAAACCCTGGCCAAGGCCATGGAACTGAAAATGGGCGACTTCATGTTCGCCATTTTCGTCGCCGTTGCCGGCACCCCCAATTCCTGGTCCGTCATGGATTCCATGGCCATCCTCGGCCCGGATATGACCCGGTCACGCTTGCGCCACGCTCTTGAAGTTATGGGTGGTTTCTCCAAAAAGGAAACCAAACGGGTGGAGAAGGAATACGCTGCGCTGCTCGCCGAGTAACCAGATTGGTGAATTAGTAAACGGTCCGGACAGGGATGTTCACGAAACTGAAAAAACGTTGGAAAAAAGGTTGACGCCCCAGGGGTCGATCCTTAATATACGCAGCCGTTGAGGGGCCATAGCTCAGCTGGGAGAGCGCAACACTGGCAGTGTTGAGGTCAGCGGTTCGATCCCGCTTGGCTCCACCAATTTCTAGTCCCCTTCGTCTAGTGGCCTAGGACTCCGCCCTTTCACGGCGGCAACAGGGGTTCGAACCCCCTAGGGGACGCCAATACGGCTTGACGGTTTAGTCCACCGGATAGCCATCAAAAAAACCGCCTTCGGGCGGTTTTTTTGTGCCTACTCAAAACCTGCAGGCTACAAAGGGGTCTGTCCCTACGGGACTGACCCCACCCTTCTGCTGGCGGCGGTCTCCTGAGTCAATGGGTTGTGGGGTGGTGCAATAGACAGGCAAAAGTGGGTCAGACCCCGTTCGGGGTCAGACCCTGTTGGCAATCGCGCCTTTCCCCACGCCTTCATAAGCCTTTACCCGAATGTCGTCCTCCGGGAACTCCGCTTTCAGCTCGTCGGCAATATGCGCCGCGATCAGTTCTACGGTGGTGTCGGTTGCCAGCATGTACACCCGGTTTTCGGGCAGGGTCAGGGCAAACTCACCCTGGTTGGCTTCATACTCAAAGGTGATGTAGGCAATGCCATCCTCGCCCACGTAGCGGCGGCTTACGTCTTCCTCGGTACCCACATAGATATCTTGCCATAACCTGGCCCAGCGGCGCTCCAGATCGTAATCCCGGTGGCCGTTGCGGTCGATGCGGATGGGGGAGCGATGACCATGGGCGATGCGCTGGCAGTTACCCAGGTGTTTTTTCAGGCCATGCACGTAGTGGTAGTAGGCGCCTTCAATGACGTCTTCGCGCAGGCTGATCTCCACGGTGGTCACGTTAGCCGGCAGTACCGATTTCAGTTCTTTTTCCAGCAGGGCCGCCACGGCAGAGGGCAGCACCCGGTCTGACGACAGCCAGACCACGGCCTCATCCGGGGAGCGGTGCTCGATACAGCCGCCGCCGGTCAGATCCCAAAGGAAGGTGTCTGGTGTTTCTTCGTTCCAGTGTAGGCCCTGGTAGCCGCGGGGAATGACCAGCCGGTGATCCACGCGCTCGTCGATCACCCGTTTGATGGTGCGTTTTACCAGGCTGAAATCGAACACCATGCCCTGATCATCCAGCTCGCCGCCCAGGACCACGTCGGCAATCCAGCTTTCACCGACAAGGCCCCGGGCAGGATCCAGGTAGGCAAAGTCAATCACAGTCAGGTTGTCGACAAAGAGG
>JBHEPI010000063.1:0-4706 GCA_046260345.1 Marinobacter sp.
CCGGGTTTGCGGGTAGAAACGGTCCGGCAGGTGGGCGTAGCTGAATACCGACAACCGGTCCGGAGACATTTCGATGACAGCTTCGAGTGTTTCCGCAAAGCTCTCCGGGGTCTGGTGCGGCAGGCCGTAGATCAGGTCCAGATTGATGGACCGGAAACCGAGCCGGCGGGCCTCGTTCAGCACGGCCTCGGTCATTTCCCGGGGCTGGATCCGGTTAACGGCTTTCTGCACCTGGGGATTCAAGTCCTGCACACCAAGGCTGATGCGGTTGAAGCCCAGATCCCATAGCGTCGGCAGGGTGTCCTGATCCACTTCCCGGGGGTCGATCTCCACGCTGTAATCCCGGTCATCGCTGGTCTGCAGGTTGAACAGTTCGCCATACCCGGCCATTAGATGTTCCATGACATCTTTCGGCAGGAACGTCGGTGTGCCGCCACCCCAGTGCAGTTGCGTCACCGGCCGGTCGGAGCCGAACAGTTTTGCCTGTATGGCCGCTTCTTTCAGTAACCGCTCAACATAGGGCATGGCCTTGTCGCGCTTTTTGGTGATGACCTTGTTACAGGCGCAGTAGTAACAGAGGTGCGCGCAGAACGGCAGGTGAGTATACAGTGACAGTGGGCGGTCACTGTCCTTGCTGCGGGCCGCTGCCTTGACCATTTCTTCTATCGGGTAGTTCTGGTTGAACTCAATAGCCGTTGGATAGGAGGTATAGCGCGGGCCACTGAGATCGTATCGGCGGATCAGCGCTTCGTCCCAGATAAATTCCGGCAGTGTGGATTCGGCAGTTTTCATTGCGGGGGTGGCAGTCATATCGGAAACTCTGGGTTCGGAAACTGGGGTCATCAGGGATGGCCAACATTCTAGGGCATACCGGCATCCCACATTTTGATGCGAGTCATCTGACCAATAATTTCAGTTTACCAGCACCAGACATGAACCACCCTTGAGCTGATGGCGTATCCCTGCTACCCCTTTTGGGGAGTATCTGGTGCCTGGCACCCGGTAGGCGGAGGGGGTGCCCTGCCAAAATACGCTGTGAATACTTCCCTGTACGCTCGGCTCCGCCATCCATGGCTCCGCACGATTTTGGCAGGGCACCCCCTCCGCCCACCTCACCTCATTGCAGGACCGCCTGCTCAAAAATGGAGTACAACGTCTGTCATGGCTAATCTGATTCTGATTCTAGGCGACCAATTGACAACTGACATCAGCGCTCTCAAACACGCTGACCAAAAGCAGGATCGGATAGTCATGGCGGAGGTCCATGACGAAGCGAGCTACACCAACCATCACAAAAAGAAAATCGTGCTGCTATTCAGCGCCATGCGACATTTTGCAAAGCGCCTTGAAGAGGATGGCTGGCAGGTTCACTACCAGGCTTACCACCCGGACAATGAAGCCAGGAGCCTGGAAGCGGTTGTTGCCAGTCAACTCGAACAAACCGGCGCGGACAGGATTATTACCACCGAATGCGGCGAGTGGCGCCTGCATGAGCAGATCAGTCAGTGGCATGAGAGGCTTGGGGTGCCGGTGGAGATCCGCCCTGATACCCGCTTTATTGCCAGCAAGCAGGAGTTCGCAGACTGGGCCGAGGGGCGCAAACAGTTGCGGATGGAGTTCTTTTACCGGGAAATGCGGCGGAAAACCGGTTTATTGATGACGCCGGATGGTAAGCCCGAGGGTGGGGAATGGAATTTTGATGCTGACAACCGGCGCAAGTGGGCGGGAAAACCGGCGGCGCCGGCGCCGTTTCGGGTTGAACCCGATGAGGTGACCCGGGCGGTGATTGATCTGGTTGACGAGCATTTCGCCGATCACTTTGGCACCACGGAAGACTTTCACTTTGCCGTGACGGCGGCGGATGCAGAGCACGCCCTGGAATACTTCATCGATTTCGCGCTGCCCTGTTTTGGCGACTTCCAGGATGCCATGTCGGACGATGAGGACTGGTTGTTCCATTCTATCCTCTCGCCCTACATCAACTGCGGCCTGCTGGACCCGTTGGCCGTTTGTGAAGCCACTGCCCAGGCCTGGCATGCCGGGCGTGCGCCTATCAATGCGGTGGAGGGTTTTGTCCGGCAGATTCTGGGCTGGCGGGAGTTCGTGCGGGGTATCTACTGGATGAATATGCCGGCGTATGCCCGGGAAAACCGACTTGGCAACACCCGCGCCCTGCCCTGGTTCTACTGGACAGGGGACACGAAGATGCGCTGCATGCACAAGGCCATTGATGCCACCCACCGCAATGCCTATGCCCACCATATCCAGCGGCTGATGGTTACCGGCAATTTCGCTCTGCTGGCCGGAGTGAAGCCGGAGGAGATCTGTGACTGGTACCTGGCAGTCTATGCCGATGCCTATGACTGGGTGGAACTGCCGAATGTACTCGGCATGGTGATGCACGCTGACGGCGGCTACCTGGGCTCAAAGCCCTATGCGGCCAGCGGCAAGTATATTCAGCGCATGTCTGACCACTGCAGCAACTGCCATTACAAGGTGAACAAATCCACGGAAGAGGATGCGTGTCCGTTCAACTCTCTGTACTGGCATTTCATCAATCGTCACCGGGACGATTTTGCCAATAATCCCCGCATGGGCATGATGTACCGCAACTGGGACAAGCAGAAGCCGGAGCGGAGGGAAGCGCTGCTCGGGCGTGCCAGTGATTTGCTGGAAAGGCTGGAACAGCTTTAGGGCGGCCCGATTTCACAGGCCAACACCAGGGCCCAGAACTCCGAGAAGTCGTTAACGACCACGTCCGGTTTATCCGGGTGCTTGTGGGTGCCCGGGAAAATTCGGTTCAGCCATGGTAGATCCCACTGAGCGCCGTTGAAGAACACCGCTGTCATGCCCGCCCGCTTGGCGGCAATTACATCCGTGGTGCTGTCACCTACATACCACACGCTCGGGTCCGGCGGATAATCCAGCTTTTGCACCGCCAGGTAAAGCTGGTCCGGATGAGGTTTCCTCAGCGGTGTGTCATCGCCGCAAACGTCGACATCAAACAGGTGCGTCCAGCCAGTGTCTTCCACTGCCGCCAACTCGTGCTCGAAAAACTCCCGGTCACGGTTGGTAATCACGCCCACCTGTATACCCATTTGCCGTAACCCCTCCAGTACGGCTCTCACTTTCGGCTCAAAGGCTTTCACAGTTCCGTAGTGTTCCCTGTAATGACGGTTGAAAACCTTATGGGCGATCTGTTTCGCTTCCTGATCCTCACCGAACAACACTTCAAAAATATCCGTGCGCGAGATCTTGCGGTCTGCCCGCACCCTTGGATGCAGTTTGGCAAACTCGCGCACATAAGCAACCAGGCGGGCATCCTCCGGAGTTTTGCTGTCTTCTGGTGCCAGCATGCGATCTGTCAGCCCCAGTTTTTCAAACTCCGGAAACATGTCATCCACGGCGTGATACATGGCATCCAGGGTATCGACGAGGGTGGCGTGCCAGTCGAACAGCACGACCGAAGGTCGGATGAGGCTGACAACAGCCGGATGCCAGTCCGGTTCAATGCGGGGCTGTGGGGGTTCCGGACGTGGGTAGGGCCGGGGCCGGACTTCCGCAGGCGTCGCCTGGAAGGCTTCCGGTTCCTGCCGCTCCAGCAACGCCAGCAGGTTGATCAGGTCCTCAAAGCTGTCGAGAATCGCCGCCGGTGCATCGCGATAGCTGAACCAGCTGTCAATTCGCCCGGACTCCCAGCAGGCGCCGTTATAGAACACCCCGGAGACACCGGCACGGTTGGCGGTAAGCATGTCCACATAGCTGTCACCCACGTACCAGGCACGTTGGTCCGCCGGTAAATCCAGCTTTTCCAGAACGCGGGTGATTACCTCAGGATCGGGCTTGTACTCGGTCACGTCGTCGGCACAGACCGTAGCGTCAAAGAGGTTCCGCCAGCGGCCTTCATCCACCATGTCCAGTTCCTTGTCCAGGAACTCCCGGTTGCGATTGGTGGAGACCGCCAGCCGGATGCCCATTTCCTTCAGGGCAGTGAGGTATTCATAAGCTCCCCGCTGGAATGGCTTCACCTTGCCGAAATATTTCCGGTAGCAGTCATTGTAGGCCTTGTGAGCAATCAGCTTGGCCTCTTTATCGCCACCAAAAATTGCGTTGAAAATATCCGTACGGGACACCCGGCGTTCGGCGAGGATACGGGGGTGCAGACGGCGGAAGATACGGATATAGCGCACCAGGCGGGCGTCATCGGAAGTGCGGCATTGATCCTCAGGCAGCAGCCTGTCCACCAGCCCCAGATCTTCAAGCTGCGGCAGCATGTCTTCCATGGCACTGAACATGGCGTCATGAGTGTCCACCAGAGTGCCATGCCAGTCGAACATCAGTACAGACGGTGCGGGTAGCCCGTCGCTGAATCTGGCCATCAACAATCCCCCCTGACATTCGAAACGTAAGACACCTACACCCAGTAAAAACGATTTGAGCCGGATGCACAAAAAAACCCATTTACCCGAAAAAATCTGCCCTGTCTGCCAGCGGCCCTTTGCCTGGCGCAAGAAATGGGCAAGAGACTGGGACAACGTTCGATACTGCAGTGAACGCTGCCGCCGATCCGGGAGGCCCGCCCGATGACAACGGTGGTCTGGTTCAAACGGGACCTCAGAACACGCGACCACGAGCCGCTGGCAGCCGCCGCCAGGCTCGGTGAGCCGGTGATTCCCTTGTATGTCGTTGAGGACGACTACTGGCAG
>JBHEPI010000065.1:0-17696 GCA_046260345.1 Marinobacter sp.
CGGGCCAGGGCCGCCTGTTTCTCTTCGCGGCTTGGCGGTGTTGCCATGACGGAATTCCTGTTAGTCCCAGGATTTGTTTTTGAGCCGGTAGAATTCTTCCACCACGGCGTCCATGGCAGCGGGGTCATAATCCCGAAGGCCACTGACAATCAGCTTTTTGGAGACTTCGCCGGCGGTCTTGCCGTCGGAAATCAACCGGTAGTCCAGTGACACGTTGCCCCGCTTGCCCTCCGGCTTCAGCTCGGCATTGTACAGTTCCAGTGCAGGGGAGGGGGCGTCAAGGGTGTTCATGGTCAGGTTCATGCTTTGATACATGATCATTGGCCGGCCAGGGTTAAACATCACGCCCTCGCTTTCCATCAGCGGTTTCAGGGTGTGAGGGAAGTTTTTTCCGGAAGCCGCAACATAACACCGGATAAAATTCTCAATGACCGTTGCGTCACGGGTACATTCGCCACTGCGCTCAACCTCGATATAAACCTTGCCCTTTTCATCGTAGACGCGGATCAGGCCGTCAGTGTCTTCATGAAACGCCAGTGGTACATTTTCTCCCAGCAGGCTGCGGAAGTGGAACGTCATGTGTCGGAAGAGGCCGAAGTGCGATACCAGTAAGGCGAACAGCAGGTCCCCGGGTACGCAGAAGCGGCGGGCATCGGGGTTGTGAATCGGGTTGAAATCTCCTGCCACTTCCTTGGCAAATCGGCTGGCCTGGGTTGCGCTGATCAGCACGTGTCCGTCCTGGATGGAATGGTAACGTTCGAGAAACATGCGGTGCCTTTTTCGTTTTCGCAAATATGGATGGGTACGATAGTGGCCTTAAAATCCGCCTGCAGCAAGATGCAACGAAACCAATGTCTAAGAAAAACGAGAAATTAGTGGCGACTGTCCGGTTGCGTAGATACCTGCTGAAGTAATGACGGAGTTGCGGCGCGTCGGCGCTACGTGAGGGAAGAGCTTCGCGCCCTGGCAGCGCTTTTCAGGGTGTCCAGGCGACGGGGTTTGGCAATACAGAATCCCTGGCCATAGTCCACCTGGATTTCTTTCAGCAGGTCCAGGGTTTCCATGTCTTCGACGTATTCGGCGATAGCCTTGATGTCGAGGAAGTGGCAGAGCTCTGTGATGGATCTCACCAGTGCGTAGTTGGTCAGGTTGCTGGCCATGTCGCGGACGAACACGCCATCCACCTTCACATAATCAACCGGTAGTTTCTGCAGGTAGGCGTAAGAAGACAGACCGGTGCCAAAGTCATCGAGTGCGAAGCGACAGTGCATTCGTTTCATCTCGGTCATGAAATCCGCGGCGTAATGAAGGTTGCTGACGGCCGAGGTTTCCGTGACCTCGAAGCATAGTTTTCCGGTTAGACCACGGTGTTGCTTCAGCCGGGATTCCAGGCCCAGAAGGAAGGCATCATCGCTCAGTGATGCGCCGGAGAGGTTGATGTTGAGCGTGCCGATTCCTGCAACAGTGTCGGGGTTGCGTTCCATCCAGCCCAGCGCTTCATCAATAACCCAGAGATCGACCCGGGAGCTGCGGCGGAACTGCTCGGCGGCTTCAATGTAGTTTTGCGGCGAGATTTCCTGGCCCGACGAATTCTGCAGGCCCAGCAGCAGTTCGTACATCTCTCCCTCTTCGCTTCCGCCGAGAGGGATGATTCTCTGGGCCCGCAGATAGAGGCTGCCATCCCGAATGCTGCGATCTATCTCCGGTACCCATTGGGGGCCAGTTGTCGCTGTATCGCTGGCCTGGATTTTCGCCATCTCGACGCTGTCGCCACCTCGGCGCTTGGCGGCCTTGAGAGCCAGGTTGGCCTGGTTAATCAGTGAACCAGCGTTGAGCGTTGTGTCGTCAAATGGGCAGACGCTGGCACTCAGGGTGGCGGAAAGTTCCGCCTCACCAACTGTATGGGATTTCTTCCTGAAAGCTGTCCGTAGTCGTTCCGTGAAGTCCAGAGCTTCCTCGACGGGCATATTGCTGGCGAGCAGGGCAAACTCGTTGCCGCCCAGGCGGCCGATATGGCACTCCCCGTTATGCTGGTTGCCGTGTTCCTGCAACAGTTGCGCGAAATACTTCAGCAGTTCGTCACCGGTGTTGGTTCCGTACGTCGTGTTGATGATGTTGAATTCGTCGATGTCGAAAACTAACAGGCTATGGCTATCTGGTGAGTCAGCCAGGGCAGCAAGAACCTGGGCCAGTTGTTTCTCGAAGTCGTGGCGGTGAAGGCAGCCCGTTAGTGCATCGTGGGTGGCTTCAAAATTCAGTTTCTTGTAAACACCCTGCACAATGTCGAACAGACTCTGGTCAACGAAAGGAATTTCACCCTGACTGATCAGCCACGCGTCACCACTGGCCAGCTTGTCGATGAACTCGCCATAATCGTAGCTTGCTTCACCCAGTCCCTGGGGCGACAGGAAGACGAACCGAAACACATCGGGGCCGCCCCACACCAGCCGCATACGGCGTTTCTCACCGTTTTCCAGAGCAATTTCCACCCAGTCGCCCACGTCGATCTCCCGGGCGCGTCTTGCCCAGCGGCTGTCTGCCTGCTCCGGGCTGACTTCGTCCTCCGGAATGTCGGCATCAATCGGGTAGGATGGCAGTACATCGGATTCGACGGCTTCATGCTGTTGCAGTTCTCTGGAAAGCCTGGCCACAACCGCACGAACCGGTGAAACATCGCCTACGGTCCGAAGCTCACGGTCAATGAGCTGAACCAGCGCGTCGCTCTCCAGTTCTTTTTCAAAGGCAAGATCCTTGCTTGCCTCGCCGCCAGACAGCCAGAGCCTTATCTGGTAGACGATATTGATGAAGTTTGTGGCCGTCTGGCTTTCCGGGCCCTCGCGCAGCACTGCCAGGACGATCAACTGTTCCCATCCTGCCTCCAGCAGTTCAAGTACAACCCGGGGAACCGGTTTGCCGGCCAGTAACATGTTCAGGCGACGTTGCACGCCAAGCCGGGTCTGGCGCAGGCGCTCCTTGCCTTCCAGGGTTTTGGCGATGCGCTCGGAATTGCGCTGAAACGATTGTTCCTGACGTTCCACAAGGCTTCGCAATTTGCTGCCGATGGATCGATACAGCGACTCATCCCGCTCGTCCGCCTGAACGAGTTCATCGATGATACCGGTAACGGTTTTTTCCAGATTGCGGCTGGAACTCCGCTCTGCCACGCATAAGCGCATGAGGTCGTTAATAATGGTACGGGCGGGATGGTTATCCTGATCGAGGAATTCCGATGTTTCCAGTAACACTTCGAAAACCGGAAGCCTTAACTGTTCTAGCTGCTCCCGCAAGGTTTCATTCAATCCCTGCTCATGCTCCAGCGGCTCAAAGAGACGATCGACAAGCGTTACTTTCTCCCAGGTGCCCTGATCCAGAGCTTGTTCCAGCTCTGGATTGGACGACGCCAGACTTCGCATGGCGGCTGCCATACTGGGACCCGGCCTGGAAAGCGCTTCGCGTAGGTCATCTTTGTGTGGGCGCAACTCGGCGGCTAGCCGGGGGTCGGAGCGAGGCCAGGTGTCCGGGGCAGAGCCGTCATTCTTCTGTAGTCCCATCAGCCTGAGGATTGAACGGCCCGGGGCCCGGACGGGATCGTGGTCTGTAGGTTCGGGAGCAGGTGTGTCGCCTTGAGGATCTGGCCGTGGGGTGTCGCGGGGCTCTTCTGCCTCTCTGGCTGACCAGCTGGCAGGCATACTGGTCAGATCAATGGCCCGCAGCCCTCCGGCGGACAGGTCGCGGTTAAGTGCTTCGGCTGCTTTCGGCCAAATGTCCGTCAGTATCTCTTCAAAGGCCAGGTACAACGCGCGGCGGTGGGGCCGGGCTATGCCCAGCCGGTCAATGGTGAACTGCAGGCAGGTACAGAGTGCCAGAGGAGCCAGAGGGTTGGAGCGGTCATTGATGTCAGCGCAGAACAGCTGGTTCAGCAGTTGATTGAGCACAAACAGTGTATTGGTGTGTTCGCTGGCGAGAGCAGTCGCCACCATCTGAAGCTCCAGCCAGTCCTCGAACACAGGTTGGTCAACCACCTTGAGTTCGCCTGCACTCTCTTCTCCCGGGTCGGGGTTGAGCTGGTGTTCAAATGCCCGGAATTGCATTACGAAATCCCGATGTATCTGTTCCTGCCGGCTGTTGAAAATATAACGCATGTCCTTGAAGCGGGTAATCTCGCGAACTTCCGCCGCGTTTTCCAATTCGTTACTGATGCCGGCGCAGGCATGGGCAATAAATTCTGTGACCAGTGTGTCCAAAATCCGACGGGTGTGCCTCTGGTACAACTCACGCAGGGGCCGCAGCATACCCGGAGTTTCGCGTCTGAACTGGTCCTCTGTAAGGGCGTTCGAAACCCCTGTGTCACCGGCAGTTTCCGGGTTACAGGTCAGACACAGACTCTCTGCATCCAGCGGTTTCGTAGTTCCGGTCAGCCGGGTGGCGGCAGCCTCACCATCAAAAAGGAACAGCGAGACGAGCGTGTTACTGGACCAGAGGAGGTGCTGGCTCATGGCCGGTGAGGTCAGGTCAGAGAGGGTAAAGACAAGGCTGTCGGTTTCGCTGACTGCGGCCTTGATGAAACAGGCACAGGGGGCATGTCCACGGGCAACAATCAGTGCCCGCTGGCTGCAACCGGTCTTCGTTTGGAAATTAACTGTCATTAACTGATTTCCCTGTCATGCCGGCTTTCTGGATGCATTGAATACGTGTTCATAGTTTAGATGTTCATACCCTTAAACGTAGATCAGATTCTGATAAAAATCTGCCAACCCCCGCGCACTACGTCATCTCCGGGTTTCTCGCGACTGTGGCGGGTTTTTGACCTGTATCATGAATCAGAACGCAGATACGTTTTGTCACTGAAATTTTGCACCAGAACCGTAATGATGGTCGTATTGGCAAAAGTGCTCACAGCCATTAGCTTTAAATGCCAGAATATTGTGTTTGTATCTTTATATAACCAACAAAAGGTGTGCCGGCGCTTCCCGGGCATTTCGGGGGAGTCGACGGTCACTCCGGTAAAGTGAACCATCGCGACGAGGATAGAAGAATGCCAGCCATACCAGGCCCCGAAGTTACAGCCCCCCTGAAATCCATTAAACGTGTTGCCCAAGGGCTGTTGTTGCTGGCTTTGATGCCAACGGCCGTTGCTGACGACAAGCTGTATATTTTCACTGAGAATTATCCTCCCTATAACACATCGACGACTGGCCAGGGTTTTGCCCATAACGCTGACGATATTGCGGGCATCTGTACCGATATGGTTAAAAAAATGATGGAACGGGTGGATTACGATTACATCATGAAGATGCGGGACTGGAGCCGGGCTTACGAGTGGGTCCAGGGGCGCGAAAACCACGGGCTGTTCTGCACAGCCAGAACGGATGAGCGGGAAGATCAGTTCCAGTGGGTAGGGCCACTTGCACCCATCAAATGGACACTGTTTGCAGCACCGGACTCTGATATTGAACTCGACTCCCTGGAGGACGCCAGGCAGTACAAAATTGCTGGTTACAAGGGTGATGTGATGTCGGATTACCTGGTGAGTGAGGATTTTGAGGTCATCATGGGCGTATCTGGCGAACAAAACCCTCGTAGGCTGGCGCTGGGTCAGGCTGATCTCTGGGTAACAGATGGGCTTGTGGGCCCGCTGGTGGCTGAAGAAGAGCATGGCATTACCGGCCTCAAACCGGTGCTGGTGTTTCGGGAAACACCAATGTACCTGGCGGTCAGTAAAGAAACCGACCCTGATATCGTGGAAGATCTTCAGAAAGGGCTGGATGAGGCCCGTGACAGTGGCGCCCTGGACGGGATTATCAGTCGCTATCAGCCGTGACGCCGGCACGGTAACAAATACTTAATCGGTCAGAAGCGGGTTCTGTTCAGCAGGTCTTCCGGGCTTGTGCTAGCTTTTAACGTGTTTCCCGATAAAAGCGGTGGCGTTAATGAGCAATCCCAAGCATACCCTTTTCTGGATGACGCTTTTCCTGGCGGTGGTGGTCGTGGTTTGTGCCCTGATCTACAAGCCACTTCAGGAGGCGTTCATGGCGAACTGGGTATTCAACCTGCTGATCGTGTGTGTGCTGCTGATTGGTATTGCCATCACTTATCGGCAGGTGTTCGTGCTGTTCCCGGAACTGCGCTGGGTTGCACAGTTCCGTACCGGAAATGCCGGGCTTTCAGTGTTGCAGGAGCCGCGGTTACTCAAACCACTGGCACGCCAGCTTGACGATGATTCCAAGCGTGATCGTTTTTCCCTGTCTACCATGTCGCTGCGCACCGTTCTGGACGCCATTCACAGCCGGATGGACGAGCAGCGGGAAATTACCCGCTATTTCATCAGTCTGCTTATTTTCCTGGGCCTGCTGGGAACCTTCTGGGGGCTGCTCGGCACCATCAACTCGGTAGGCGAGGTCATCGTCAATCTGGATATGGGGCAGGAGGACTTCGGTGAGGTGTTTGCCGGGCTTCAGTCGGGGCTGCTGAAACCCCTGGAAGGAATGGGGACGGCCTTCAGTTCGTCCCTGTTGGGGCTTGGTGGCTCCCTTGTGCTTGGCTTTCTGGACATTCAGGCGGGGCACGCCCAGAACCGTTTTTACGACGGCCTGGAGGAGTGGCTGACCGGCGTAACCAATCTGGTGGACCGGGTTGAAGATGTACCTGAATAACAGGGCGGCGCCATGATCGGTTCCAGACGTCGCACCCGCACCACCATCAATGTATGGCCAGGCTACGTGGATGCCCTGTCGGCGTTGTTGATGCTGATTATCTTCATGTTGCTGATCTATGTGGTCAGCCAGCTCTACCTCTCGCAGACCCTGTCAGATCGCGATTCGGAACTGGCCAGGCTCAACAGCCGGCTGGAGGAGATTTCCCGGCTTCTGGGACTGGAGCAGGAGCAGACCGCTGCACTTGAAGAAGAGATGGCGGCAGTGCAGAGCAGCTACAGTGAAAGCCTTGCCCTGAATGACGAGCTTCGGGAAGAACTTGATGAGGAGGAGGAGCAGCGGCTGGCGCAGCAATATAATGCAGAGGCCCAGGCCCTTCGCGTCGAGGACTTGCAGCAGGCTGTGTCCAGCGCTGAAGCGAAACTGGAAGACGAAGAAAAGCTGACCGATACCCAGCGCGCGATCATTCAGCAGTTGTCAAACCAGATTGCAGCCTTGCAGGACCAGTTGAGCCGCATTACTGCTGCATTGCGGCTGCAGGAAGACCTCACCGCCGAAAAGGAGGCAGAACTGGAAGAGGTGGGGAAGCGGCTGAATACGTTGCTGGCAGAAAGGGTCGACGAGCTGGAACGCTACCAGTCCGAATTTTTTGGCCGTTTACGGGATATTCTCCAGGATAACGAGAACATCCGCATTGTCGGTGATCGCTTCCTGTTTCCCTCCGAACTGCTTTTTGCCTCTGGTTCGGCCAGCCTGGGAGAGCAGGGAGAGCAGGAATTGGACAAGCTGGCCGAGGTACTGCTGGATGTTGCCTCTGCCATTCCTGATGATATTGAATGGATTCTGCGCATTGATGGCCACACCGACCGTATTCCCATCAATACCGAGGAGTTTCCCTCAAACTGGGAACTCTCCACTGCCAGGGCGGTTGCCGTAGTGCGTTACCTGGCATCGGAAGGCGTGCCCCAGACCCGCATGGTAGCGGCCGGGTTCGGTGAGTTCTTCCCGGTGGACGAAGGCAATTCCCCGGAGGCGTTACAGAGGAACCGCCGTATCGAATTCAAGCTCACCGACCGGTAGGAAACTCAGCCGGCTCGCCCGAAAACCCGCTCGAAAAAGCCTGCCTCCCGTACATCCGGAACCGGCAGGTCACCATTGCTTTCCAGCGCCTTGCGCCAGAATCGCTCGGGGTCATCCAGGTGCGCCACTTTTTTGCGTTCGTCCTGGCTGTAGGAGTTATGGTCACCACCAATGCCCAGCTCCATCAGTTCCTGGCACCAGAGGTAGAGAGCGCAGCGGATTACCCGGAGCAGTTTGCAGTAGCTGTCTCTGCTGATAGTGATTGCCAGTTCCGCACTGAGGTTGATCTGGGACTGCAATGTGGCCATTTCTTCCTGGTTGAAAACGATACGGTTACCGGTACCCTTCTTGCAACTGAGGCAGGTTTTCTCGAGGGACTTGATGCCTTCCGGCATATCCCGGTGGCCGAAGTCCTGCTTCTGCTGGTCGTCGACCGGTGCCGGAATCCAGCCGTACTGGGGCGATCGGGCAACGATGTGGCCGGGTACATCACGTCGGTAAGGAGGTAGTGCCGAGGGGTCGCCGTAGCCGTCGAATTCCGTTCGCATCCAGGCGGCCATGGTTCGCTGGCGAAGCATCATGGCCAGAGTGATGGCAGAAGGCATGATTTCTTCCAATGGCTCACTGCCGTCCTGAAGCCGTTCGTCCAGGTGTTCAACCGCTGCTGACATCGTTATTCTCCCTTCACCTCGGGCAGGAGCCCGAGTGATGCCCCCTGCCTGATTGTTGTTTTTGTCATGAATTCCCGACAGCACAGCGCCGGAACCACTGACTAAAAATTAGGCGCTATCGGGACTTTCTTCCGTTGTAGAAAAGTAGCCCCTTTGTTACTGGAAGTAATGGGGCGTTGACGGGTATCCTCTTACGCCTTTGCATTCGCAAACTTACTTGCCGGAATCCGGAACTGACCATGTCTGAACTGGCGTTTTACCAGTATGTGCTGATTGGGCTGATTTTTGTCTGGAGCGGTTTTGTCCGTTCCGGCCTTGGATTTGGCGGGGCGGTCCTGTCATTGCCGTTCCTGCTGCTGGTTCTGGATGAACCGCTGGTTTTCCTGCCCATTATCGCCGTACATCTGCTGGTGTTCTCGTCACTCACCATCTGGATGAACAACCGAAAATCGGCAAGAACGGATGACCAGGGCCGGACATCCGCCGGCACGGTGGACTGGAACTACCTGTGGCGGATTCTGGCTATCATGATCGTACCCAAGCTGATCGGCGTGTTCGGGCTTATTACCCTGCCGTCGAATGTCATGAGCACCATCATTTTTGTCATCGTGGCGTTGTACTCGGTCTCCTATATTCTCAACAGGCCCTTTCGCAGCGGCAGCACCGCTGTTGACACGGTTTTCCTGATGGTTGGCGGATATGTCAGCGGCACCTCTCTCATAGGAGCGCCCCTGATCATCGCTGTTGCTGCGCAACACCTGCCGAAGGAAAAGCTGCGGGATACGCTGTTTGCGCTCTGGTTCATTCTTGTGGTCATCAAAATGGCGGCCTTTATCTGGGTCGGGGTCGACCTGCAGCTGATCCACCACCTGTGGCTGCTGCCCTGTGCCGCAGTGGGCCACGTAATTGGCCTTTATATCCACGACCGTATGCTGAGGGCGGAGACGCCGGTATTTTTCCGGGTACTTGGCGTGGTGCTGCTGATCGTCAGCAGCATCGGAATGATAAAGGTGATGCTCCCGGGTTAGCCGAGTGTGGCAGATTAAACCTTAACCATGTTTATGGCGGGTTCCCGGTTTCTGATTTATACCTGTGTTCGGCGGTTATCGTGTGCTGGCTCAGGGAGCAATGGAATGTCATGGTCTACTGGTTAATGGCGAACCCCGATGCAGGGGAGCAAGGCAGTGGCGGTGCGCATTTCTGGCGTAAGCATCTGGAAGCTGCCGGTATTTCCGGTATCCGGGACTGCAGCCTTGATGATACAGCCTGGACAAGCGAGATTGGTGCCCGCGACGTGGTGCTGGCGGCTGGTGGGGATGGTTCCGTAAATGCGGCAGCGGGATTCTGTGTCGAATCCGGGGCCACCCTGGCGGTGCTTCCATCCGGCACAGCGAATGATTTCGCCCGTAATCTCGGGCTTCCGGAGGATCCCCGGCAGATCTGTGATCTGGTGTCCGCCGGCAGGACTCACATGGTCGATGTTGCCGTTGCCAGGCAAGGGATGTTTCTGAACGTTGCCCATATTGGCCTTGGCACGCTACCTGTGAGGAAATCCTCCGGGGAAACCAAACGTTTTCTCGGTCGTTTCAGTTATGGGGCGGCGTTATTGCAAAAGCTGGCCGATTACCGTGGGTTCCGCGGAATTATAGAAACCGACAAGGGCAAGGTGGCCGGCCGCTGGCTGACCATCGCTGTTTCCTCAGGTGCCTTTTTTGGTGGCGGTAATGAGATTCCCCAGGCCTCGGCAGCTGACGGGCAGTTGGACGTGATTGCTGTGCGCCCGCGATCATTGCTCCAGCTTTTGCTGACATTTCTCACTGTTCGCCTGAGCCGAAACTCTCCGGAACGGACCAGCACGGTGGTACACCTCAAGAGCAAGGCCGTGAAGATTATTACCGTTTCACCGAAAACGGTCACCATGGACGGGGATATCGCCGGTAATACCCCCCTTCTTGTTCACTGCAGGCCAGCCTGCCTCAAAGTAATCTGCCAGGAACTGGTTACCACAGAGCATTAGCGCCGGCTGTCCGTGCTTTCGAAAATCTTGTCCGCCGACGCTGCGACAAATCCGCTATAGAGTTCACCGTCAGCTTTCGGGTACCGGAGAGCGAACTCGTAGAAACAGCTGGGTATGGTTTCTGCCCGGTCAGAAAACTGTACTTCGGCGCGGTCTGCCATTGTGGAGGACTGTTCCAGCAAATCGTCCGGAGACCCCTTGATTTCCCCTCCCGAGCTGTTCACCCGGTAACCATTGTTCTTGAGCACCTGGTTGATCTCCGCCACCGAGTTGAAGCGACTGAGTGCATTGATACTCACGGTAAAATGGTTGGCGCGGAAACCCCAGGCCGCTACCCAGGCGGCATACTCGCTTTCTTCCAGCAAGGCCTCATAGGTTCTGTAGTCGATGTCCCAGTGCCGGCCGGAATACAGGAAGTCATCGGCGGTCACGGCTGCCGGATCCATCTGGTTTACCAGTTTCCGGACAATTGCCTGTAATCGTTCGGAACACTGGTCTACCAGCAACTCCGAGATAAACACCTTGGGGGCGAGAGGGTCCGGGTGCTCATAGTGCCTGGCATAGAGCTTCTTGGCTTCAAAGTGATAATCGCCCCCTTGCTGGTAACCCAGCGCCAGAAAGTGAGAAGCCAGTTTGTCCAGCTTCACCTTTTCCAGGTTGTAGGTGCGCAGGGCAATATGGTCATTAACGATGTCATCCCCCTGGGTGTCGTCCAGCAAGCGATGAATATCCTGGGCGGACGGAGTCACTTCGCAATAAGTTTCCCACAGCCTCCGGAACAGTGCGTCTCTATCGGTGTGCATGCAGCGCCTCCTGTTGCTGGCGCAGTGGAATGGCCGCCGGTTGCGCGTCCACGTTGGTGGTTGCCAGTTCCATAAACCGGGCCTGTCCATGGTTGCGCAGGTGAAGCGCGTTTGCCAGTGTTGTCGGCACCTGCAACACGTTACGTTTGGGCAGGTACCTGGCGGCGCTGGTAACGGTGGCGCGGAAATCGTTTGTGCCGGTGTTGGTGATGGCTAAAGCCCGGCTCTGAGCGCCGGTGTTCCATTTCTCCTGTGTCGGCAGAACGCCATCAGCAATCTCGATGCGACAAGCTGTGGAGGCTGACACAGTCCGGATATCCGCAAGGTTTGCCTCAATCGTAGGCCCGCCATCGAACGGATCAACGTAACCGGTCTGGCGGAAGCCTTCGCTCTCAAGCATGCTCAGGGCAGGGCGGGTGTCCGGATGTACCTGCCCGATAACCGCCCGGGCGCTTTCATCCATCAGGTGGGTATGGAGTGGGTGCCGGGGCATCAGGTCCGGAATAACGCTGTTGTTGCCGGCACCTGCCATGCGTGTCACCGTGGCGAAGTCCAGATCCACGAAATGCGTGCGTAACCAGTTCCAGAACGGGGACTGGCCACTTTCATCCCAAACGCCCCGCATTTGGGCGATGACTTTCCCGGCAAACCGCTCGGGGTGTTGGGCCATGAACAGGAAGCGCACGCGGGAGAGCAGTTTGCCCGCCTGTGCCCTGCGGAATTCCGGGCGCAGAAACAGAGTGCATATTTCACTGCAACCAGTGTAGTGGTTGCACAGGTTGAGCGCGTTCAGGTGCCGCAGCAGGTTCAGGTCAGGTGAGTGATGCACCACCGGGCTGAGATGATAATGATAAAGCGGTTGGCGGATACCAACTGAGGCCTCAATGCCGGTGGTTCCCATGATCTCGGAGGTCTCCGGGTCTTCAAGCACGAACAGGTAACTTTCATCGCCCGGTGCTCTTGCCGTCCGGTTGAAGCTTTCCATGGAGCGGCGGATTTTTGCGGTCAGGAAATCCCGGTCATCAATCAGTGAGGTAAAGCCGGGGCCGGATTCCACTGCAATCTGCTGGAGCGCGGAGAGGTCACTGGTGGCAACCGGGCGGATAATCATACTCACATCCTCATCTGTAACTGTTGCCTGACGGCGATGATTGGTAATGTTAGTATGGTGGATGAAGTTGCCACTTTGTAGCTGCATAAATGATGATTTGATACAATGTTTTATCAAATTGATAGGCGGTATCGTCAATATGCTCAGTGATCAGGATCAGCAGCTGCTTTTGCTACTGCGCCAGAATGCCCGTTCCAGTATTTCGGAACTGGCACGCACACTTGGTCTGTCCCGCTCAACGGTGCAGAACCGGATTGCAAGGCTTGAGGCCAACGGCATTATTCGTGGCTATTCGGTGGAGCTTGGCGGGGACTACTCAGCCAATCAGGTAGAGGCGCATGTGTCGATCAAGGTCTTCCAGAAGCTGACAGCCAGAACCAATGCCGCCCTTGAGCAGATCAGCCAGGTTTCGCAGTTGTATTCAGTCAGTGGAGAGTATGACCTCATTGCTATTGTCCAGGCTCAAACCCTGGAGCAACTGAGTGTGGTCCTGGACAAGATTGGAAATCTGGAGGGGGTGGAGCGGACCAACTCAGCGGTGGTGCTGGAAACACGCTTCCGCCGCTGAGTGGGCAGGTCTATGGTCTCAGTCGGAATCCGGCTGCGCCTGCTCATTCAACACGGAAGGTTTCTTGAGTGCCTTGCCAAACAGGTCTTTCTCCTCGGCAATGGCCAGCGCCGCTTTTTCGGCCATGGTTTCGTCCATCCCTTCAACTCGTGCCTGCAGGAACTGGGTAATTTCCTCGGCCAGTTCCAGTACCTTGTCCCGGGCGTCGGCCTCGGCCTTGGAAGAGAAGAGCATTGTGTCAGGGTGTTTCAGTGCCATCTCCAGTCCGTCCCTCTCAGAGTAATACAGCGCTTGTACGGCCATGATGTTCTCCAGTGTGTTCCCGCACGGTTTCGTGTCTGGTGGGGTTCATTGAGTCGACGGGAGTATATCGAACAGGTCTGTATATGTATACAGTGCTTCTGGTGGCCCGTTTGTGGTGGCGGGACCGGCAGATGCGACGGCGGAAGTATGTTAATGTCACAGGCTTCAGGCAAATGGCCCTGTCAAATATCAAGGAACCGATACGCTATGCACTACCTGAACACTGTCATGCCAGGCGGCACTGTCTTCCGTTTGATGGCCATGTCCCTGCTGGCCCTCGTACTGACCGGATGCGGGATCAATAACATCCCTACTTATGATGAGCAGGTAAAGTCAGCCTGGTCGCAGGTGGAGAACCAGTACCAGCGACGGGCAGACCTGGTGCCGAACCTGGTCGAGACCGTGAAGGGATTCGCTGAACAGGAGCGTGAAACCCTGACAGCGGTCACCGAAGCCCGCTCCAAAGCCACATCGATCCAGGTGGACGAGAGCATTCTCAACAACCCTGAGAAGCTGCAACAGTTCCAGCAGGCTCAGGGTGAGCTGAGCAGTGCATTAAGCCGTTTGATGGCGGTATCCGAGCGGTACCCTGATCTGAAGTCCAACCAGAATTTCCTGACGTTGCAGTCCCAGCTGGAAGGCACAGAGAACCGCATTGCTGTGGCAAGGCGGGACTTTATCCAGGCGGTCGAACGTTTCAATACCGAGATTCGTACCTTTCCGGGCCGGCTGTGGCACAGTTTTCTGTACAGCGACATGGAACTGCGGGCGAACTTTGAGGCAACAGCCCCCGATGCGGAAGAAGCACCTCAGGTGGAGTTCTGATGCTGGCCATGTTGCGACGGATAGCTGTATTGGTGGTTTTCGGGCTGGTGTTCCAGGCTGCGGCCGTGGCCCAGTCCTCGCCCGAATTCCCCGAACTGACAGGGCGTGTGGTGGACCGCGCCGACATGCTTCCGGAAAAAGTCGAGGCTAACCTGGCCCAAATGCTGGAAGCCCATGAACAATCCACCACGGAGCAGGTCGTGGTGGTAACGCTTCCTGACCTGCAGGGTCAGGCCATTGAGGAATACGGCTACCAACTGGGCCGGCACTGGGGTATTGGTCAGGAAGGCGAGGATAACGGGGCGCTGCTGATTGTTGCTGAGGATGAACGGCGAATCCGTATCGAAGTGGGCTATGGCCTGGAAGGCCGTCTTACAGACGCCACCTCCGCTGCCATTATCAACCAGATCATCACTCCCGCATTCCGGGAAAGTGACTTTGCCTCTGGCATAGCCAACGGTGCTGCGGCCATGGTTCAGGTTCTGGGTGGCGAACCTCTCGCCGTGCCTGAGTCCCGGCGTGCCGGTGCTGAAGGCGACAAGCCGCATCCTGCACTTGGCATCCTGTTTTTCGTTATCGTGTTGCTGGCGTTTTTCAGGGGCGGAATCGGTGGAGGCCGGGGCGGCCGAAGTGCCTTGCTGGCAGGCGCTCTTATCGGAGGGCTTGGCGGTGGTCGCGGTGGCGGCTTTGGCGGCGGCGGATTCGGCGGTGGAGGTGGTGGCTTCGGCGGTGGTGGAGCCTCCGGCGGCTGGTAGTCCGGCCTCACACTCAAGTTAAAAAAACACAGCATCCCCTGATTCAGCAATACCGGAACAAACATGACGCTATTAACAGACAAGGAACAACAACAGGTGGCTTCGGCCATCGCTGACGTTGAGCGGGAAACCGACGCGGAGTTGGTCACCGTGCTGGCCGATGCTTCCGACAGCTACTCCTATATCCCGCTGCTCTGGGCGGGGGTTGTCGCATTATTGATCCCCGGGTCCATCAATTACTTCACTGGCTCTCTGGGCGCTGACTGGTTGCTGCTGGCGCAGTGGGCAACCTTTATTATTCTTTGCCTGCTGTTCCAGTTTCCGGGTGTGGGTCATCACCTGATTCCAAAGCAGGTTCGGTTCTGGCGGGCATCCAACATGGCCCGCAGGCAATTCCTGGAGCAGAACCTGCACCATACCGAGGGCGGTATGGGGATGCTTATCTTCGTGTCGGAAGCCGAACACTACGTGGAAATCCTGGTGGATCAGGGGATTTCGTCGAAAATCACCGATGACGTATGGCGTGGTATTGTCAAAACCTTTACCGATCGTGTTCGCAGCGGCGATACCCTGGCGGGGTTTCTGGAATGCGTTGAAAACTGCGGTCAGCACCTTCGGGAGCAGGTGCCCGCTACCCATGAGAAGAACGAACTGCCTAACCACCTGGTGTTAATACCGAAACGTTCTTAATGCCCGCCACGCGCCTGCCGATAAACCTCCACAGGCTGTGGAACGACTCCATGTCCTGTCTCACTGACTGTGAAGGTGGACGATATGGTTTCTCCTATAAATATCCCCGGGGCCGATATGTCCGGCCGCTCTGGCGCGGATTTGCCGGGGAACCGGCCATCAAATGACAATTCTGCCCCCGTCACCGTCAAGGGTCAGGACAGAACACCCATCCGTACGCCTGAAGATGCCATCAATGTGCTGCGTAAAAGGCTGGAGCAACAGCTGGAGCAGCGACTGGGAACCGCCGGCCCCGAGGCGCCTCCGCGGAATCGTTTTGAGCCTCCCACAGCAGCAGATGTTGCCAGCCGTGTGCTGGGATTTGTCCAGCAACGCCTGGAAAAAGAGGCGGCGGGCGGAGCCGACTCCGAGCGTCTGGCAGGTTTGCTTTCAGATGCTCGCCGCGGTGTTGAGCAGGGATTCTCCGAAGCCCGTGAGCAGATTGAGGCCCTGAATCTGATGACAGGGACGCTGACCGGCGACATTGATGACAGTTTCAATCGCATTCAGGGTGGGCTTGCCGAACTGGAATCCCGTTATCTGCAGAATGAGCTGCCGGATAACGTCTCTCCAGACAACAGAGCAGCGGCTGCACTGGTTGAAGGTGCATCACGGGACAGCTTTGCGTTCGAGGTGACCACCCGTGACGGTGACCGTGTCATCGTTCGCATGGACGAGCAGCGATATTCCGGGGTGGCTGCAAACTACCGTGAAGGTGATGGGCCCCGGTCGGCAGAGGCGAGTTCAGCCAGCCTGTTTGCCGGGCGTTACTCATTCACGGTGGAAGGCAGCCTTGATGAAGGTGAAAAAGAGGCACTGACAGAGCTGTTCGGAAAAGTGCAGAAGGTGTCCGAGCGGTTTTTCGATGGTGATATTCAGGGGGCGTTCCGTACTGCGCAATCACTGAATCTGGACGGTGGCGAACTCGCCGGCTTCAGCCTCAATCTGTCTGCGAGCCGAATGGTATCCGCTGCCGCTTATGAATCTGTATCGCGAGAGCCGTCCGCCAACAGCCAGTTGCGGCCACTTGGCGGTCTTGCCCGTGACATTCAGGAGGTGGCAAGGGATTCGGTCGCCAGGGGCTTCGACCTGCCAACAGTGGAGGGCCTGATGCAGAAGCTGTTGGATGACATGCAGGCTCTTCAGCAAGAGCAGGGCAGCGGGAGCAGTCCCGCCCCACGCTCCTTAATGGATGACTTCCTGGAGTCTGTTGTGGCGGCTTTTGGGCGCACCGAGCCTGAAAACAGCCCGGCCTGATTCGGTCAGGCCGGCGTTACGGCAAATCCCTGATGCGGGAAGTGCACGTGTACCTGGCCTACCTGTTTCTGGGAACGTCCCAGGATTAGCGACTGGTTATCGGCATACACCAGTTTGCCGCTAACCGGCTCCCGTCCGTAATCATCCGGAGCAATTTCTACATTCTTTCCAGCAAGCGGGTCGTCACCGGCGGCTTCGATGGCCCGTGGCATGGCGTCACGGGCAATGTCCAGTGCCTGCTCTGGGGTAATTTCCCGGAAATCGCCATGGCCAAAGGCTCTCATCCGTTCCATCCAGGCTTGTACTTTCGGATAGTCACGTAGCCAGGGTTTTCCGGCCAGGTCGCACACAAACCAGAGACCATGGTAGGCGGAGAAATCCGCGATACAGGGGCTGTTCCCGAACAGGAAGTCTGCTTCCAGCATGGATTCCATGTTACTGATGTGACCCAGGACTTTCTCTTTGGCCTGGGGGCCACGAAGTGCCTTTACCCGGGATTTCCTGCCCATGCTGATGCGGTCTTTGAGAAAACGGAATGCGTGGAGCAGGGAAGTTTCCCTGACCATTTTTTTCAGCATGCGACCGTCGCTGGCGGCGATGACGCAGGCCAGGAACACATCCAGATCAGTAGTGCGCACGAAATCAATCACATTCTGTGGCTGCCCGGCCAGGCTCAGTTCGTTTTTGCCGCTCAGGCGGGCAATTTCGTCTGCGATGGACCGGCTGTCACAAAAGACATCAGCACCGTTCTGGGCTACCGGAACCTTGCGATAACCGCCCGCAAGAATTGAAAGCACCGGCCTTGGCGGCATTTCTTTTACGGTCACGGACTGCCAGGAAAGGCCGGCATAGCCGAGCATCACCCGGATCTTTTCGGAGAACGGTGACATGGCATAGTGGTACAGGATGAAATCTTGCATGGGG
>JBHEPI010000067.1:0-40128 GCA_046260345.1 Marinobacter sp.
CTTGGTGACATAGTCGTCCGCGCCCAGCCGCAAGCCATGAACGGAATCGATATCGCTGTCACGGGCGGTCAGGAAAATGATCGGCAGGGTTTTCGACAGGCTTCTCAGGTCCTGGCAGAGGGTGAAGCCGCCTTCGGGCTCATCGCCCAGGCCCACATCGATAATCGCCAGATCCGGCAGGGAGCTCCGCAATACCTGGAAGGCACTGGTGCGATCACCATAGGCAGACACCCGGTAACCCCGGCGCTCGAAGGCGTCGCGGTAGTTTTCCCGGATGGCGGGTTCGTCTTCAATCAGCACAATGTGTTGCTTCATAACCGTCGGCCATTTTCCCTGTTGATGCAGGTTCCTGCTCTATCAAGGACTGAGATTAACCATGGCCTGGGGCCAGAACAAGGTTACGGGAGTGGTTTGCCACAATTCATCATTATTTCGATACCGGATCGCCAGATTGTGACACCGGATCGACGTTTCCCGGGGGTGAAATAGACACCAGTTGCCAACAGGCGTGTGTTCATCCTATTGAGACAAGGAAGCGGAATGATGTTGCTCACCCACGTAGTGCCATCTTCACGAACTATCATGAATGCCGGGTGCCGGAACCGGTTACTTGCAAGTGGCAGGGCTTCCCCACGGCTCCGGCGCTGGCTGGAAGGAATCTCGCTATGGCTGGCGGTGCTGTTGTTTCTGTTCGTGCATCCAGTGTATGCGGAGGCCTCCGAAAACGGCCCGGAAGGTGCCGGAGAGTTTCACTTTGTTGACGATGCTGGCCAAAGGCAGGGGGCAGCCACCCTGCTCAATACCGACTACCAGGTAACCGTCAGCGGTCTGATTGCCGACACCCGGCTGCGCCAGAGTTTTCGCAATACCAGTCAGCAATGGCGTGAGGGTGTGTTTGTATTCCCGCTGCCGCAGAACGCGAGTGTCTATGGTATGACCATGACCGCAGGAGAGCGGGTTATTGTGGGTGAAATCCATGAAAAGCAGGAAGCAAAGCGCCAGTACACCAAGGCAAAAGAGGAAGGCCGCAAGGTGGCCCGGGTCGATCAGCAACGGCCGAACCTGTTTACCACACGAATGGCCAATATCCCCCCCGGTGAGACCATCACCGTGGAGCTGCAGTACCAGCAGGCGGTGCGCTACCAGTCCGGCGAATTCGAGCTGCGCCTGCCCACCACTCTGACACCCCGCTACATGCCCGGCCAGGCGCTGGACAATCAGCCGGCCCAGTGGTCCGGAGGCTGGGCGATGCCAACAACGCATGTGCCGGACGCAGACCAGATCAGCCCGTTCACCGTGTTGCCCGAGGATGTCGGGCCAGACAGCCATCGGGCCACCATTGCCCTGGATATCAATGCGGGCCTGCCGGTGAGCCGCGTTTCCAGCCCGAGTCACCGGGTAACGAGCACATGGAACGGTAACACGGTGGCAGTGGCGCCGGAGTCCGATGCTGTGTTGATGGATCGTGACCTGGTGGTGCGCTGGGCACCGGCCCGCGGAATGGAGCCCTCGGCCGCTGTTTTTCATGAGCAATGGCAGGGTGAGGATTATCTGCTGGCGCTGATGGTGCCGGGCGTGAACTCCGGCCAGCGTATGCCGCGGGATCTGGTGTTCGTGATCGATACCTCCGGTTCCATGGCCGGTGAGTCTATCCGCCAGGCCCGGCAGTCATTGTTGCGTGGGCTGGATACCCTTGGCCCGGACGATCGATTCAACGTGATTCAGTTCAACAGCCAGACTCACGCCCTGTTCATGGATGCGGTACCGGCCAATGGCAACAACATTGCCCGGGCCCGTCGTTATGTTCAGGGCCTCAATGCCAATGGTGGCACCGAGATGGCGCCAGCGCTGGATACCGCACTGGAGGATTCGGGTAATCGTGGTGAAGAAAGTACCGCCAGGGTTCGGCAGGTGGTATTCATTACCGACGGGGCTGTCGGCAACGAAGCCGCCCTGTTTTCCAGGATCAGCAGCAGGCTGGGCCGCAGCCGTCTGTTTACCGTGGGTATCGGTTCAGCTCCCAACATGCATTTTATGCGGGAAGCGGCGCGCTATGGCCGGGGTACCTATACTGCCATCAGCGATCTTTCGGATGTGAAGCGGCCGCTGGACGAGCTGCTCCGCATGATGGAGGCGCCGGTATTGACGGATATTCTGGTCAGCTGGCCCGGCCAGGTAACCGACGCGTTTCCGGGGCGAATTGGCGACCTGTTCCGGGGTGAGCCGATGGTGCAGGTGGTTCGTGGGCTGCCGGCTGACGGGGAGCTGGAAGTCGCCGGCCGGATGCCCGATGGCAGCCAGTGGCAGCAGTCGGTGCGGCTTGATCAGGCCGCGCCGGGTAAGGGGCTGCATCGCCACTGGGCGAAGCAGAAAATCGACAGTCTGATGGACAGCGGGCTGACAGGCCGTGTGGACGGCCAGGTGCAGGCGGAGGTTGTGTCTCTCGGGCTGAAGCACCAGCTGATGACAAAATACACCAGCTTTCTGGCGCAGGAAAAAACGCCATCCAGGCCGGCAGAGGAGACCCTGACGACTGACAACGTGCCCACGCTGCTTCCGGCCGGAAGCCAGGGCACCATGTTGCGTTATCCACAGACTGCAACACTGTCACCGCTGTTTATTGCCATCGGGCTTGTGGGGCTGATGTTCTCGGTGGCCATAACCCTGCTGCAGAGGAGGGTGTTTGCATGAACCGTCTGATGCTTCTGTTGGCAACCACGTTTGCGACCGTGCTTGCAGTGGGGCTGTGGATTCCTCTCAAGGCCCTGGCAGCGCAGGAGCTGCTCGAGCTGGCCTGGGCCGAAAGCCAGGCCCGCCAGCAGCAAACCCGCCCCTGGCCCTGGGCGGATACCTGGCCGGTGGCTCGCCTTACGTTGCCGGAAACCGGCCAGTCACTGATTGTGCTGGACGGTGCTCACGGTGAAAGCCTGGCTTTCGGGCCCGGGCAGGTGCTGGGGGACGATGACCGGGCGGGGCCAGTGGTGATTGCCGGCCACCGGGATACTCATTTTCGGGGGTTACAGCACCTGGAGGCAGGTAGCAGCGTTCGTTTGCAGGGCCGGCATGGAGACTGGCGTACCTTCCGGGTTGACCGGATCCGGGTAGTTGATAGCCGTTACGAGCAGATTAACACCGCACGCCTGCCACAGGATTCCCTGTTGCTGGTGACCTGTTACCCTTTCAATGGCCTTCAGAATAACGGTCCACTACGCTATGTGGTGGAGGCGACTGCCGAAACCCTGGTAACAACGGGTGAGGTCGATAACGCTCTGACCCGGGAGGCTGTTGCCGGAACCTGATTTTGGCGTACACTTGTGCGCCAAAAAATGCGTCAGGGTTGTGATCGATGGGAATGCTCAGAAAACTGCTGGCCTGGCTGATGGTGCCGGTCATTTGTCTGTTTGCGCTGGTTCTGTACGTTGCCAGGCCATTCAATCCGGATAATAACCGCTTACTGGGCTGGGTTGTCGCCCGGGTGGGCCGTTTTTTCCTGGGCATGGAGCGCCCCCTGGAAGGCGCTGACAACATGCCGCAGGACAGGCCAGCGGTGGTTATCGCCAACCACCAGCACAACGATGACCTGTTTGTGATGGGCGATTTGTTGCCGCCCCGCACGGTCACGGTAGGTAAGTCATCGCTGGTCTGGGTTCCGTTTTTTGGCCAGGTATTCTGGCTCGGTGGCAATGTCGTTCTTAATCGCGGGCGCTCACACAAGGCCATTGCCATGATGCGTGCCACCAGTGAAGCCATCAGCCGTGATCGCAAGAGCCTCTGGGTGTTTCCCGAGGGTACCCGCAGCCGGGGCCGTGGGTTGCAGAGCTTCAAGAAGGGCGCCTTTCATGCCGCTGTCGCCGCCGGTGCGCCAATCACCATGGTCTGTGCCAGCCAGTATTACGATCGCCCGCTGGGCTGGTCCGGGCGCCGCGAGCCGGTGGTGATCCGTATTCTACCGCCTGTTGAAACGGCAGGGCTTACCGCCGAGGATATCCCAAAACTGATTGGCCGATGTCATCAGCAAATGGCAGCCGCCATTGCCGGAAGTGCTTGAAGCATCAGGCAAAACAGGGCAGTCTTTCGGAGACTGTTTCGCTGCAGGGAGATGCATGCAATGAATCTTGTTCTTTTTCTCATTATTGGTGGTGTGGCCGGCTGGCTGGCGGGCCTGATCATGAAAGGCCGCGGGTTTGGTGTGTTGGCGAATATCGGTATCGGTATTGTCGGCTCGGTGATCGGTGGCTTCGTATTCCGGCTTTTGGGGTTGGCTGCCCAGGGCGCTGTCGGTGAACTGGTCACTGCCACCGTGGGCGCAGTGTTATTGCTGGCGATTGTCAGCGCGATCAAGAAGGGTTGATGATGATTGTACCGGTGTCTGCGGTTTTCGCCGCTGTGCTTGGGCTGTTACTGATTGTTCTGTCCATTCTGGTATCCAGGTTCCGTCTCAAGTACAAGAAAAACATGGGAGTGACTGACGACCGGGACTTTGAGGCAGCCGTTCGTGCCCATGGGAACCTGGTCGAGTATGCACCGCTGGGGCTGATCATGCTGGCCATTGCCGAACTGAACGGAGTCGCCAGTGGGCTGGTGTACTGGACGGGTATGGCGTTCGTGGTGGGGCGCATACTCCATGCTTTCGGTATGATCAACGGCCGCGGTGGCCCCCATATTGCCCGCCTGACGGGTATCCTGTTGACCTGGGCCAGCATCCTTGCCATTGCTGTGCTGTTGCTGTGGAACGTGTTCCAGGTCTACGGCTGAGTATCCCGAGGGGGCTGAATGCCCCCGGCAAACACCTGCCTGACAAAGCGGGTCTTACAGTGCCTGCGCCATTTCCACAGTCAGGTACTCCAGTTCCAGCCGGCGGTTGGCCGCATGGTCTTCCGGCCGTGCCAGAGGGCGGTCGCTGCCCCAGCCACTGACCTGAATCTGGCTTTCCCTGACACCTTCCCGGATCAGCATCTTGGCGGCACTGCTGGCGCGCAGGCGAGACAGGAAATGATTGTATTCGCTGACGCCGAAGTTATCGGCGTGTCCGTGGATGCGCACCGTTGCGCCGGGATTGTCCCGCAAATAATCGGCGTGCTGGCGCAGGATGGCCTGGTCCTGTTCATCCAGGCGATGCTTGTTGAATCCGTAATGGAATCGCATGCGGTGAGGCTTGCGGGGAGAGCCGTCGGAAGCCAGGGCCGGCAACGCAAGGCCGGATTCGATGGCCGATCTGGCAAGTAGTTCCGGGTTGTCCAGTATGAGTACAGTCATGGCAGTTTCCTTGTTTACACGTCCGTTTTTTTGTTGTCCCGGCAACTATTGGCTGTGGCTGGAACAACGGCAATTGGCGATTGGTCGAAACCCCTGTTCAATGCTCCTTCCGAGCATTCTGCGATTCGCCCCGTTTGCGGCTGCCCTGATTGAATGTCATTTGTGTGACCTTCGTGTGACAACCGCAGAGTAGCCTTTATTGAGGCGCCGCGCACAGTTTGTTTTGCCCGTGGTGCGGTAAATCGCTTCAGGATTCATTACAGCGCGAAAAACTGGCCATGCTGTGGTAAAAAGCATACCTCCCGGGACAAATTATGATGAATTGTGACCGCCCATGCTGATTATCCCTGCAGAAAACGCCGTTAACTGGAAGCGCCCGCCCTGGGTGACCCTGGGGTTGATGCTCGCCTGTTTACTGATATTCACGTTTTACCAGGGCGGTGACAGCCGGTTGACCGAGCGGGCAATCGAGGCGTACCTGGATTCCGATCTGCCGTCCCTCGAAGCACCAGTCTACGAAGACTACCTGCAACGCCAGATTCGTTTCGAGGGAGATGAGGATCGGGTCTATGAACTGCAGAATTTCCAGCAGTTGCGCCAGGAGGGCGGCGATGTGTGGGTGGCCTACAGCCTGCTCTCTGACCGGGAATTCTATCAGTACATGCTGGAAAACCGGGATGTGTTGCTGGCGCCCGCGGAGCGACGGCGCTGGATGGAACAGCGGGGCGAGATACAGGCCCGGTTGCTGGACCGGTTAAGTGCCAACCAGTTGGGCCTGGTCCCGGCTGAATTCTCTCTCTACACGCTGATTACCTATCAGTTTCTCCACGGTGGCTGGGGGCACATCATTGGTAACCTGGTGTTCCTGTT
Organism: Marinobacter sp.; assembly: GCA_046260345.1. Lineage (GTDB taxonomy): Bacteria > Pseudomonadota > Gammaproteobacteria > Pseudomonadales > Oleiphilaceae > Marinobacter. Next base: position 6,127 of record JBHEPI010000067.1, read on the forward strand.
TCTGCTGGGCTTTACCGTCGAAAAGGCCCTTGGCCCTGGCCGCTTTCTGCTGGCTTACCTGCTGTGTGGGGCAATTTCCGGTGTTGTGTTCACCGGCTTTTCCATGGGTAGCTACATACCACTGGTGGGCGCGTCCGGGTCCATATCCGGTCTGATGGGTATGTACGTGGCCATTTACGGGCTGCAGAGAATCCGCTTCTTCTATTTTGTCGGGGTGTACTTCAATTACTTCCGGGCGCCGGCCCTGGCGATTCTGCCAGTGTGGCTGGGTAAGGAAATCTACGATTACTGGTTCGCAGGTGCCACCGGCATCGCCTACATGGCCCACGCCGGCGGGCTGGTGGCAGGCGCTGGTATGGTCTGGTTGTTGGGCAAGAGCTGGCTGCAGGTAAAGGAAGAATTCTTCGAACCGGAAGAAGATGAGCAGGATGAGCGATTTACCACCGGATACGGTCAGGCCATGGCCAGCCTGGGGCGGATGGACTTCGACCTGGCCAAGCGCCAGTTCCAGGCATTACGGGAGCATTATCCGGACCGCACAGTGCTGCTGGAGCACCTGTATCAACTGGCGAAGCTGCGCCCGGAGTTGCCGGAATACCGGGAACGGGCGCGGGAACTGATGAACGAGTCCCTCAGCCGCCGCCAGCCGGAAAAGATGATCGAAATCTGGCGGGAATTCCTGAGTAAAGGTGAGAGCCACCAGCCTCTGACCGCCGAAGATCACAACCGGGTTCTGTTCACCAGCCTGAAACAACACGATCTGAAAGCGGCGGAAAAGGCCTTCGAGAGAATAAAAAGCACCGGCGATGAGCTCCTCACAGCAGAAGCCTGCCGGTTGCTGGCAGAAGAGTTCGAAAAACACCAGATGACGCCAAAGGCTCGCCATTACAGGCAGTTGCTACAAAACGGCTAACTCACTGCTGGATCGCCGATTGGCGGGGAGGGTGTTCCAGAACCGTGCGGAGCCATGGATGGCGGAGCCGAGCGTACAGGGACGTATTCACAGCGTGTTCTGGAACACCCTCCGCGCCAATCAGGCCTACTCCTGAACAGAAAACGAAGCCTTGGGCCCCTTTACCGGCTCCCGGTTTTCCACCTGCCGCAGGTAAACATCGATCTGTTCATGCAGTGGATGCTTCAGGCAACGCTTCTTGATGAAGTTCAGAAACGCCGAGGCCTTTTCCCATTGCCCCAGGCCATTGGCCAGGGCCTGGGCCACCAGCAGGTAGGCAGGGGCCAGCTCCTCGCTGTCCGGAAAGCGTTTGTGAAAGTCCTGCAACAGCTTCAGGGCGGGCTTGAAGTGACCGCGCTGATAAAGGCACCGGGCACAGCGGACGGACAGTTCGGGGTCGTCAAGCCTGAATCCCGGCTCGGTGGTTTCAATTGTCCTCAGCAACTCGGCAATACCGTCACCATCATTGCGATCCGTCAGCATGTTCAGCAGCCGGGGATGATACCGGTACAGCTCCGCAACATCGTTGCGGGCAGTCAGCAACTGGTGCAACTGCCCCAGCCGCAGCGAGTTCTGTGAGTCCCGCTTGAGGGCTTCTTTAAGCATGGACTGAACGCGGTCGTAGTTGCCGTCCTTCAGGTTCATGTCGATGTCGGCATCAAACCGTTGGGTGCGGTCCCGGTTCTGCATTTCCCCGGCATGCTCCTCATCCTGCAGGTCACTGGCGAACCCGAGTTCTTCCTGATACTGGAACAACAGATAACCCAGCATGTGGAACAGCATGAGGGTGAAGGTACTGTTGAGAAAACCCGCCAGTGTGCGCGCTATGCCCGGGGTGAAATGGGTAAGTGCGAAATCCTGGGCTGCGCCGGAGGCCAGGGTCAGCAGGATCAGGTAACCGTATAGCAGGAAATACGGCGCGCCAATCCGCGATATCAATACCGCAAGATTCATCGGATTGACGGCCGCCATGACCGAATGCTCCATGGCCAGCACCATAATGCTGGCGGGCACGGCCAGTATCACGAATGCCAGCGCCAGGAACATCAGTAACGGGCCGCCCACCATGGCCGCGGCGACTACCATGCCACCCATCAGGGCAAACACCAGCAGTTGCAGAATGACGATATCGAAGCCGCTGCCGCTGAAGGCGACGGCGACCGGGGGCGGTTTCATGTGGCCTTCCGCGGTGTGGCTGATCACCGCGTAGGTGTATTTCAGCAGTGCCAGGGCCAGCACCAGGGTGATAATCAGACCGATCAGGTTGCCGCTGGCCAGCAATGGCACCAGCGTGCAGATGGCAATGACTATTAATGGGTCAGTGTGGAACGGGTAGCGGAAAAATGCGCCTATCCGGTTCCAGAAGGGCACCACTTCGGTGGCAGCGCCAAGATAGCGCATGGCACGGCTGCAATGGGGGCACAATGCCTGTTGCTTGCGGGTGCCGGCATCCGGCATGCAGCGGGTGCAATAATGCTTCTGGCAGTCTCCGCAGTGCCATTTTGCGGGTTCGCCGGGGTGATAATGGCAGTCGTGTTTCACTGTCGGCCTGGTTTTGATCAATCAAGGATTAGGGGGCAATGATGGCAGAAGGACGGCCATCTCACCAGACGGCTGTGTTAAGGCTCGGGTAGACTGTCACAGAAGATGCTGCGTATGAGTACTGGCACGCAACAATTACCGGAGGACATTTGGAACGGGCGGCAGATCTGAACATCGTGGAGCCGGATTCGGCAGGCAGGAAAGACAACCGGTATAGCTGGCGGGGTATTTTGTCCCTTGCCCTGAAGCATAAGCCGAGACTGGTACGGGCCAATGTGCTCGCCATCCTGGCCACCGTGGTCAGTGTGCCGATTCCATTACTGCTGCCGGTGCTGGTGGATGAGGTGCTTCTCGACGAGGCGGGCCCAGTATTGCCGGTTATGCAGACCATCTTGCCGGAAGCCTGGCACCTGCCGGCGGTGTATATCGGACTGATGGTGTTGGCGGCTTTCCTGCTGCGGGTGCTTTCGCTCACGTTCAATGTGCTCCAGTCCCGTGAGTTTTCGAAGATTTCCAAAGATGTGGTATTCCGCATCCGGTCGCGCTTGCTGGGGCGCCTGCAGCGGGTGGCCATGTCCGAATATGAAACCCGTGGCTCCGGTGGTATCACCAGTCACTTCATCACCGACCTCGATACCATCGACCAGTTCCTGGGTACCACCATCAGCCGTTTCCTGGTGGCAAGCCTGACGGTGTTGGGCACCGCCATCGTACTGATGTGGGTGCATTGGCAACTGGGGCTGCTGATACTGCTGTTCAATCCGCTGGTGATCTTCGCCACCATGCTTATCGGAAAACGGGTCAAGGACCTCAAGCGCCGGGAGAACAGCGCCTATGAGGATTTTCAGGGCGACCTGACGGAAACTCTCGATGCCATCCATCAGCTCAGAGCCGCCAATCGTGAGCAGCATTACCTGCAGCAGCTGATCAGCCGCGCCCGTACCGTCCGCGACCACGCCATCCAGTTCGAGTGGCGCAGTGATGCGGCCACCCGCGCGAGTTTTGCCCTGTTCCAGTTCGGTGTGGATACTTTCCGCGCCGCCGCCATGGTGACGGTGCTGTTCAGTGATCTGAGTATCGGCATGATGTTTGCGATTTTCGGCTATCTCTGGTTCATGCTCACGCCGGTGCAGGAAATGCTGAATATGCAGTATGCCTGGTTCGCGGCCAACGCCGCACTTGCGCGCATCAACCGTTTGCTGGACCTGAAGGAGGAGCCCCGTTATCCGGCCCTGGAGAATCCGTTCCGGGGTCGCCACACCGTTGGGCTGACCCTGAAAAACATCCACTTCAGCTACGGCGATGAGGAGGTACTCAAGGGCATCGATCTGCACCTGGAACCTGGGGAGAAAGTGGCAGTGGTGGGTGCCAGCGGGGGCGGAAAATCCACCCTTGTGCAGGTGATTCTGGGCATGTACACGCCGCAGCAGGGGGACGTGTTGCTGGGTGGTGTGCCGGTGCAGCGTATCGGGCTCCCCTGTTTGCGGGAGCACGTCGCCACGGTGCTGCAGCATCCCGCCCTGTTCAATGACACCGTGCGCCAGAACCTGACCCTGGGCCGCGACAAGACAGACGCTGAAATGTGGCAGGCTCTCACCATTGCCCAGTTGGACAGGACTGTGACGGACATGCCGCAACAGCTCGACACCATGATCGGCCGCCAGGGTGTGCGGCTGTCCGGTGGTCAGCGCCAGCGGCTGGCGATTGCCCGAATGGTGCTGTCGGACCCTTCCGTGGTCATTCTGGATGAAGCCACCTCAGCCCTTGACGCAGAAACCGAGTTCCAGTTGCATCGGGATCTGGAGGATTTCCTGCGTCAGCGCACGACCCTCATCATTGCCCACCGCCTCAGCGCGGTAAAGCAGGCAGACCGGGTGTATGTCTTTGAGGATGGCTACATCACCGAAGAAGGGCATCACGATGAGCTGATTGCCCGGCAGGGGCTCTATGCGCAGCTCTATGGGGACCGACAGGGCTGATGTGCGCCGGGAGGGAGTATTCACCGCTGCAATATCGAACATTCACGGAACCGCGGTTGAAGTCTCGGCAATCGGTGCAATAGTTATAGGTGACTTTCATAGTCAGGGCCTTTACCTCAGTGTATGTGATAGTTAATGGAGTACACTGAAGTAAAGGCTCCTGCCAAAGCCTTCCGGAATTCTCGGATAATGAAAAAGGAGGCACCTCATGTCGAATCAAAGCCTTAGCAAAGACAGTCTCAACACCCTCTCCAGCCTTGAGGCTGGTGGTAAAACCTACCACTACTACAGCCTGCCCAAGGCAGCCGATACCCTTGGCAATATAGACAAATTGCCGTTTTCCCTGAAGGTGCTGCTGGAAAACCTGCTGCGCAACGAGGATGACGAGACCGTGGACCGGGGCCATATCGATGCCATGGTCCAGTGGATGAAAGACCGCAAATCCGACACCGAGATCCAGTTCCGTCCTGCCCGGGTACTGATGCAGGACTTCACCGGCGTGCCCGGTGTGGTGGACCTGGCGGCCATGCGTGAAGCGGTGCAGGCTGCGGGAAAGGATCCGGCCATGATCAACCCGCTGTCACCGGTGGACCTGGTGATCGACCACTCGGTGATGGTGGACAACTTCGGTGATGCATCTGCCTTCAAGGACAACGTCACCATCGAAATGGAGCGCAACCAGGAGCGCTATGAGTTCCTGCGCTGGGGCCAGCAAGCCTTTGATAATTTCCGGGTGGTGCCACCAGGCACCGGTATCTGTCATCAGGTGAACCTGGAGTACCTGGGCAAGACCGTCTGGAGCAAGGATCAGGATGGCAAAACCATCGCCTATCCGGATACGCTGGTGGGTACTGACTCCCACACCACCATGATCAACGGCCTGGGCATTCTGGGCTGGGGTGTTGGTGGTATTGAAGCGGAAGCGGCCATGCTCGGCCAACCCGTGTCCATGCTGATTCCGGAAGTGGTGGGTTTCAAGATTACCGGCAAGCTCCGTGAAGGTATTACCGCTACCGATCTGGTGCTCACGGTGACAGAAATGCTGCGTAAAAAAGGCGTGGTGGGCAAGTTCGTGGAATTCTATGGCGACGGACTGAAAGACATGCCCGTCGCTGACCGTGCCACCATTGCCAATATGGCACCGGAATACGGCGCCACCTGTGGTTTCTTCCCGGTGGACGAGCAGACCATCAAGTACATGAAACTGACTGGCCGTGAAGACGACCAGCTTGAACTGGTGGAGGCCTACGCCAAAGCTCAGGGGCTGTGGCGTCAGCCGGGCCAGGAGCCTGTGTACACCGACAATCTTGAGCTGGATATGGGCGAGGTGGAAGCCAGCCTGGCCGGCCCCAAGCGTCCCCAGGACCGGGTTGCCCTGAAAAACATGAAGGCTTCTTTCGAGCTGCTGATGGAAACCGCCGAAGGCCCGGCGGATGCCCGCGAAGACAAGCTTGAGTCGGAGGGTGGTCAGACCGCGGTTGGCGTGCAGGACAGTTACCATCATGCGGCCAGTCAGCCGATGGAAATGAACGGCGGAAAAACCCGTCTTGATCCGGGTGCCGTGGTGATTGCGGCTATCACTTCCTGTACCAATACGTCCAACCCCAGCGTGATGATGGCCGCCGGCCTGATTGCGCAGAAGGCGGTAGCGAAGGGGCTGACCACCAAACCCTGGGTGAAAACATCCCTGGCACCCGGTTCCAAGGTGGTGACCGATTACCTGAAAGTTGCCGGACTGGACGATGACCTGGACAAGCTGGGCTTCAACCTGGTGGGCTATGGCTGCACCACCTGTATCGGTAACTCCGGCCCGCTGCCCGACGCCGTCGAGAAAGCCATTGCCGATGGCGACCTCACCGTTGCCTCGGTACTGTCCGGTAACCGTAACTTCGAAGGTCGGGTGCACCCGCTGGTGAAAACCAACTGGCTGGCTTCGCCCCCCCTTGTCGTAGCTTATGCGCTGGCTGGTAACGTACGGCTGGACCTCTCCAAGGATCCACTGGGCGAGGACAAGGACGGTCATCCGGTTTACCTCAAGGACCTATGGCCCAGCCAGCAGGAAATCGCCGAGGCGGTCGAGAAGGTGAAAACCGATATGTTCCGCAAGGAATACGCGGAAGTATTTGATGGCGATGAAACCTGGAAGTCCATCAAGGTGCCGGAAAGCAAGGTGTATGAGTGGTCTGACAAGTCCACCTACATCCAGCACCCCCCGTTCTTCCAGGGCCTTAAGGAAGAGCCGGATGCCATTGAAGACATCAGGGATGCCAACATCCTCGCCCTGCTCGGAGACTCCGTGACCACGGACCATATTTCTCCGGCCGGCTCGTTCAAGCCCGACAGTCCTGCGGGCAAATACCTGCAGGAGCATGGTGTGGAGCCGAAAGACTTCAACTCCTATGGTTCCCGCCGGGGTAACCACGAGGTGATGATGCGCGGTACCTTCGCCAACGTTCGCATCAGGAACGAGATGCTTGATGGCGTGGAAGGTGGTTTCACCCGGTTCGTGCCAACCGGCGAAGAAATGCCCATCTATGACGCCGCGATGAAGTACCAGGAGAACGACACGCCCCTGGTGGTCATCGCTGGCAAGGAATATGGCACTGGCTCCAGCCGTGACTGGGCGGCCAAGGGTACCCGCCTGCTCGGTGTCAGGGCAGTGGTTGCCGAGTCCTATGAACGGATTCACCGCTCAAACCTGATCGGCATGGGTGTGATGCCCCTGCAGTTCCAGGACGGCGTTGATCGCAAGAGCCTGAAGCTCACCGGTGAGGAGACCATCAGCATCAAAGGGCTGGCGGATGAAATCAGGCCCGGGCAGAAGCTTGAAATAACCGTGACCTATCCGGATGGCAGCACCGAAAGCTGCGAGCTCCTGTCGCGGATTGATACCGCGAATGAAGCCGTTTACTTCAAGCACGGTGGCATTCTTCATTACGTGGTCAGGGAGATGCTCCGTAACGCCTGAACACATGTGACAGGCACCAGTCACATCGAATTCAAGAAAATTGAAGAGAGAAACTATGACCGATAAACCGTTTCTGACCGATGTCAAAACCCTTCGCGAGAGGGCCCGTAAACACATCGAACAGGGTGCCGTGACCGAGGGTTACGGCGCCAATCGTGACAATGTGGTCAACATACTGAATGAAGCCCTGGCGACCGAAATCGTCTGCACATTGCGGTATAAGAGCCATTATTTCCGGGCCGCAGGTATTAACGCCAATGTCGCTGCCCAGGAGTTCCTGGAACATGCGGACCAGGAGCAGCAACACGCTGACTGGCTCGCCGAGCGCATCGTGCAGTTGGGCGGTAACCCCAACTTTTCACCGGAAGGCCTGCTGACCCGGTCTCACGCTGAGTTTGTCGAAGGGGATACTCTCCGGGATATGGTGGTTGAAGACCTGGTGGCCGAGCGTATCGCCATCGACAGCTACCGGGAAATTGCCCGCTACCTGGGCGATCAGGATCCGACCTCACGGCGCATAATCGAGGATATCCTGGCCCAGGAAGAAGAGCATGCTGACGATATGGCCGGGTTGTTGGAAGGCCTGGACAGTTGAATATGACAACCAACCAATCCCCGGAAGATATCAAGTCGAAGCTGAACCTGGAAACCTCCCGGATCAGCTGGCATGATCTGCAGGTTTATTACGCTCGTGGCCATGTGGTGAAGGTGTCTCCGGAGCTGGATCTTCTGGAAGTCGCGGCGGAGCTGGCAGGCGACAATACCGCGAGGTTCAAAAGCTGGATGGACGGAGGTCAGGTGGGAGACGTTGAACCCGATCTGGCCCGTCACTGGCACGCCGAAAACACCGAACTCTGGGCTGTGGTCATTGCACCCTGGGTTCTGGTGCAGGACAGGTCCGGCCATGTGCTTCACTGACTACTCTGTGATAACGTCGTGAAACTGCACTACTTTCATGGCCGTGGCCCGCTGCGCTCCCTGGTGATGCTTCGTGATCAGCGCCGGGTCGAGCTTTTCATCAAGCCGATCGGCGATGACGTCTGGGCGCTGGTTGCGCTCAGCGGTTCATTGAACGGCCAGCCGGAGAAACACCGCTGCCAGGGACCCTATCACTCTATAGCCCGGGCCGAAGCTGTGTTGCGCAGCACTGCGGGTGCATTGATGGGGCAGGATTATCAGCCCCAGCCCCACGATTATGTCGTCTGGTCGGTTATGGCCCAGCGTCTCGCTCGTTCCATACGGGTCGATCGCGATGCCAGTGCCGGTGAGTTTCATTTTGACCCGGATCAGTACGAGCCCATCGGCTGAACGGCCGCACTATACACGACTATTCCTGAGGGTTTTATGCTGACCGGCGCACTGCTGATTCTGGCACCGTTGTTTCTGGGATTCGCACTGGCACTGGAGAACCGCCGGTTGATGACGGCGATTCATTATGGTGTTGAAGGACTGATCTATTTCATCCTGGCATTGTTGGGCCTTGGTCTTGGCCAGATGGAAGGATTGTCTGCCCAGCTTGGAGGAATGGCCGCCCAGGTATCGATACTGGTCGTTGTCCTGTTGGTGGCCAACATGATCGGATTGTGGCTGTTCCATCGCTGGCAGCCGATGGCCGTTGAACGTCCCGATGGCGATGCCGGCACTGGCTACCGCCGGCTGTTTCTCGCAGGCCTGAAGCCTTTGCTGGCCGTTATGGCCGGCCTGCTTGCCGGCTATTACCTGTTGCCGGAGTTGCCGATGGCCGAACAGGTGGCGACCTGGGCTCTGATGCTGCTGCTTTTCTGCATTGGAATCCAGCTGCGTAATGCCGGTCTGTCCCTGCGCAAACTGTTGATGAATCGACAGGGCCTGGGCATTGCTCTGGCCCTTGCGCTCAGTTCCCTGGCAGCCGGCATTGCGCTGATGCCCTGGCTGGGTTTGCCCTGGCACGACGTGCTTGCCATAGCATCCGGCTTTGGATGGTATTCCTTGTCGGGTATCGTGATCGGTGATGCCCTGGGCCCCGCCTGGGGTGGCGTTGCCTTTTTGAATGACGTTATCCGGGAAATTATAGCCTTGGCCATCATTCCTTTGTTGATAAACACCCGGCCAGCCATGGCCATTGGCTATGGTGGCGCTACTGCCATGGACTTTACCCTACCGGTAATCCGCAGCAGTGGTGGCCTGGCTTGTGTGCCGGTGGCCATTGCATCCGGATTTTTACTGTCGTTTTTGTCGCCAGTGTTGATGGCGGTGTTTCTGTCGTTGGGATAAATTGACACGATGCAGTGCATGTTGCGGTTGGATCAGTAAAATATCACCCGGTAAGCTCACGTTTATTGACAAAAGTTAATTAATGCCACTTTGCCCGGAAGCCCGATGCTGCGCCGTGACTTTCTTGGTTTATCAATAGCCGCTGGTCTCTCTGTGGCCGGGTTATCCGGTTGCAGCAAATCCAGGCCCCTGGCTTTCGGTATTCACCCCTGGATCGGGTATGAGCCGCTCTATCTGGCCCGGGACTTTGGCTGGTTGCCGGAGTCTGTCGTGTTCAGGTCCGGTACCTCGGCCAGAGACTCAATGGATGGCTTGTTATCCGGTGAACTGGATGGTGCAGCATTAACGCTTGATGAAACCATCAGAGTCTGGTCCCAGGGTGCGGAACTGGTGGTTGTGGCCGTCGCCGACGTGTCTGCCGGGGCCGATGTGCTGGTTGCGCGCCCGTCCATTGAGGAACTGGCGGACCTTAAGGGCCAGCGGGTAGCCGTTGAGCTGAATGGGGTTTCCGGCATCCTGTTTCTGAAAATCCTCGAGGTTGCCGGACTTACACGGGATGATGTTGTCACCGTTGACCTGCCAGTCAGCCAGCATCCGGAGGCATGGTCGAATGGTGATGTGGATGCGTCTGTCTGTTATGAGCCTACAGCATCGGCCCTCAGGAAAGAGGGCGGATTGCGGCTCTTCGACAGCAGTGACATGGCGGAAACTATTTTCGATGTTCTCGTGGTTACCCGTGATACTGCCGACAGGAATCCCGGTGCGGTTGGTGACCTTGTCGCGGCGCATTTTACCGGGTTACGTCATCTTGTCCGGAGCATGCACGATTCCATTTACCGGATTGCTAACCGTCAGGGGATTCGCCCAGACGATGTGAGGAGCGCTCTGGGAACAGTAATGCTGCCAGATCTGGCGGCAAACCAGCGCTACCTTGCCGCCTCCGGCCGCGTGGAAACCCTGGCTCGTTCGCTTACCCGCCTGATGCTCGGTGAAGGAATGATTACCAACGAACCCGGATTCCGGCGTCTGTGCGATCCTGCGTTTCTGCCCCGGAGGCTGACTTGAGCGTTCGCCGCCATCCATTCCTGCTGCTTGTATTTTTCGTCACTGCATGTCTGACAAGTGCGTTTGCCGCTGCGCAGCAAACATTGACGTTTGGTGTGTTTGCCTATCGGCCTGATCACATTATCCGTGAACGATACGAGCCTCTGGTGCGGTACCTCTCCGAAGAGGCCGGCGTGAAAGTAAAACTTGAGGTGCTTAATCAGGAGAAAATGAGCCGCGCCGTTGCCGCCAACAGGTTGGATTTTTTCCTGACAAATCCGAGCCATTTTCTCCTGATACGCAGTGAAAGAAGCCTGACCGGAGTGCTGGCAACCCTCGTCAGACAGTCAGGGGAACGTTCTGCTGCGAGCCTGGGTGGTGTCATTTTTACCAGAGCGGGGCGGGAGGATATTGATGCTCTGGAAGATATCGCGGGCAAAAGTATTGCTTCGCCAGGGATTCATTTTCTCGGTGGTTATCAGACTCAGACTCTGGAATTACTGGATGCCGGAGTTGATATCCGCCGGATGAACCGGGTCCGATTCGTGGATAATCACGACCGGGTTGTGCGGTCGGTGCTTTCGGGAGATTCGGACGTCGGCTTTATTCGCACCAGCATTCTTGAAGAAATGGCTCTGGAGGATCCGGGCATACTCTCGCAGATAAAAGTACTGAACCGCCAGGCACTGGCGGGGTTTCCCTACGCCGTGTCCACCCGCCTCTATCCGGAGTGGCCACTGGTGGCGCTGCCTCATGTCAATGAGCAGGACGTCCGCCGGGTCGCATCGGCGCTGTTTGCTCTGGAGCCGGAAGATGAAGCAGCCATAGCAGCCGGAATAACCGGGTTTTCCCCGCCTGCAGATTACCAGTCTGTGGAGTACCTGGCCCGGACACTTCGTGTGCCACCCTACGATCGGATGCCGCAGGTATCCTGGACTGATGTCCTGAACCAGTATCGTAGCTGGGTATTCACGGTCGCGGTACTGGTTATGCTGCTGTTGGGCAGTTCGCTGTGGCTTGGCCGGAGCAAGCGCGCACTGGCAGCGCAACAGAAACGACTGAAGCAGCTTATTCGTGACTGGCCCCAGCCGGCGTTGCTGATCAGGGGCGGTGTTTTTGTCAACACCAACCGTGCTGCTGTTGATCTGCTCCGGTATACCTCTGATGCGTCACTTCACGGCAAGGGCCTTGCGGTCTTTTCACCGGAGTACCAGCCAGACGGGCAACTTTCCAGCCAGAAGATGTCGCAGATTCTTGTCCGGGTGAGAGGCGGTCTTGTGGAACAATGTGAGTGGATGCTGCTTCGCTCTGATCGATCCGAGGTCTGGGTTGATATGACCCTGGCGCCGGTTGAAGGCCAGGGAGAAGGCGAGCCGGTCATTCTCTGCTCACTTTACGACATCACCAGGCGGAAACAGGCCGAGCAGCGCCAGCGCCTGGCCGCCAGTGTTTTTGATCATGCCCGCGAAGCGATATTTATCACCGACAGCCACGGCCTGGTTCTCGATGCTAATGATGCCTATCTTGAGATCACTGGCCGGCCTCAGAACCGGGCCATCGGGCGTTTACCACCGCTGCCAGTGGATGAGGGCAGTGGTGTTTTCTCCACCGCCCGGAACCAGGGCTTCTGGTCAGGGGAGTTTGTCTGCAGACATTACAGCGGCGCCCCCCTGTTTCTCGCAGTGACCATCAGCAGCGTGGTCGGGGATCATGGTGAAGTTTCCCACTTTGTTGGTATTTTCAGCGATATCAGCCGGCTCAAGGAACAGGAGCAGAAGCTTCGGGTCATGGCGCATTACGATGCGCTGACGGGGCTGCCAAACCGGGTGCTGTTTTCAGACAGGTTGCAGCAAGCCATGGCGCTGACCCGCCGGCAGGGTAGCAAGCTGGCAGTGGTGTACATTGATCTTGATGAATTCAAGCCGGTCAATGACGCCTTTGGACACGAGGCGGGTGATCAGTTGTTGATTGAAATCTCCTCACGGATGCGGGCCGTGCTGCGGGAAGAAGACACCGTGGCCCGCTTGGGCGGGGATGAATTCGCGGCTATCGTAACCAACGTCCAGCACGATGATTCATTGGAAAGCCTGCTGGTGCGTCTGCTGGCCCGGGTGGCCGAGCCGGCCTGGGTCGCAAACCACAGTGTGGAGGTATCGGCCAGTATTGGTTACACGCTGTTCCCGCAAACCGAGGATCTGGATGGTGACCAGTTGCTACGCCAGGCAGACCAGGCCATGTACCAGGCCAAACACCAGGGCCGTAATCGTTACGTTCGGTTTTCCAAGCCCTGCGGGTGAGAATCACCGTTGGACAGCTCCGTCGCTGGCTGCCAGGCCAGGGATTTGTACCACTGGTCGCAAAGCCGCCGCACTGAGCTGAGGGTATCAAGAGTGCGTTCTCCGGCAATTGCTGAAAACTCACCTTTGACGATCATGGCGAGCATGCGGGATTTGAGCATGTGGTAGGTTTTTTCGGTGTCATTCAATGTTTCCGGTAAACGTTTATCTGCCATCACCAACACTCGCAGTAAATTGAAATACTCTTCAAGCTCTTCGGAAAGGCCGGCTAGCTGGGGCAGATTGCGGGATTCTCTTAATTGCAACAGGGTACGTGCCAGATCTGTGGCTTCCGCCAGATAGCGACAGGTCAGGATGCTCCGTGTAAGGGCGTCGAGGGTTGTCGGATGTATCTTCTCCGCACGGAGCCGGGATATGTAGTCAGTAATCGCCATGTTGATACTCAGGCAGGTATCTGCCTTCACGCGTATTTGCTCAGACTCCAGATTTTCCCGGTCAAGGGTCACACGAAGAAGTCCGCGGGTTAGGTCAATCAGGCGCTTCATTTCCTGGTCAACAGCGCCCACGGCAAGCTCCGGGGTGGTAATCAGTGTGTTGTCCAGAAAACGGGGTTCGGCCAGATCCTCTTCCTTGCTGCGGAAAAGCCGCCCCAGGAAGCGTGCAAAGCGGGGCGTGAAAGGCAGCATGACAAAGGCCCCGAGCACATTGAAGAGGGTGTGGAACAGGGCCAGGGAGACGGCAATGTTGGCATCAAGCGATAGCCAGTCTGCCAGTAAGGCAACAGTCCACAGCATCACCGGCAGAATGAGCAAGGCGATTAGTCCGGTCACCGCATTGAAAAGGATGTGGCCAACGGCGAGGCGACGGGCATTTGCTGTTGCTTTCAGAGCTGACAGGGCAGCTGTTGAGGTAGAGCCCAGGTTCGCACCAATAACCGCTGCGGCGGCATTGTTCAGGGGTATCAGGCCGCCGGCCGCCGCGGTCAGGACAATCGCCAGCGCAGCACTTGAGGACTGGGTCATGACCGTTGCCAGAAAGCCGATCAGCATGAACGCGGGCAAACCATAATCATCTTGCAGCGGGATGCTGTTGTCGAGACCTCCGGCGAAGGATTCCAGGGAGGCCTTGAGGATAGACAGGCCGAGAAAAAACAGTGCGAAACCGGCCAGTGCTTCGCCGAGGGACTGACTGCGTGGATTGCCTGAAATCAGCTTGAGGCCGACCCCCGCCGCGAGAATTGGCAGCGCAATGGCCTCGATGTTGAAACCGAATCCGACCAGACTGACAAGCCAGGCAGTCATGGTGGTCCCGATGTTGGAACCAAAAATGACCCCCAGGGACTGGCTCAGGCTCATGAGGCCTGCGTTTACAAATCCGATGGTGGCCACGGTTACCGCGCCAGACGACTGGACCAGGCCGGTGATCAGAAAGCCAGAAGCGAGGCCGCGCAAAGGAGTTTTGGTCCAGTGGCCCAGCAAGTGGCGAAGATGGTGCCCCGCAGCGTTCTTCAGACCGTTGGTCATCATTTCCATGGCCAGCAGGAAGAGGGCGAGGCCGCCTAAAATCTGGAACAGGGTTGCGATCATTTGCCGGTGTATGAATTTTCAGGTGGAGTTACTGTGAGCTTAGCAGAGCCCCGGCATCCGCAACGGTTCGTCAGGCAAGAAACTTGCGGACATCGATCCTGTATTCGTCCGGATCGACGGATCGCAGAATACGGTCCTGGGTGCCCGGTTGGGAAAGATCCAGCGTATCCACGGTGATGGGCAGGCGGAAGCGGGTGTTGTACATCACACGGACCACGGGCAGGCGCTGGTCCTCTTCATTGGTTTCAACCACAACCCCCAGGCGTCCACTTTCAAGAAGCACCAGGGCGCCAATAGGATAGAGGCCAACGCACCGGATAAACTCTTTCACCAGGGCAGGGTCCAGATGGCTGCCGCTCCATTCCAGAAGTTTCTTGAGGCCCTGAGTTGGTGTCATGCCTTTGTGATAGACCCTGTCAGCGGTGATGGCATCGTATACATCGGTTATAGCAACCATGCGCCCATATACGGAAATTTCGTCACCTCTGAGGCCTTCCGGATAGCCGCTGCCGTCCAGTCGCTCGTGGTGTTCTGCTGCAGTGATAATGGTCAGTTCACCGATTCCTTCGGTTGAACCCAGGATGTCCCGCGAGTGCCGGGCATGGGCTTTCATTACCTCGAACTCTTCCGGCGTCAGCCGTCCCGGTTTATGGAGGATCTCGTCCGGTGTGAGAATCTTGCCAATGTCATGGAGCAGGGCGCCGACGATGGTCTGATGCAGCGCGTCTGGCGATAGTTTGCGGTAGTTGCCGAACAGGGACATCAGCACGCTGAGGTTGACGGAATGCTCCAACAGGTAGTTGTCTTTTTCGCGGATACGGCCCAGACAACTGAGCGCGTTGGCGTTGCGGAAAACCGAGCTCTGAAGCTCGTTGGCCAACTGATGGATAGGGGCTATATCAATGGCGCCGCCGATCTTCACGCTGTTCATCAGGTTACCCACCAGCCCCTGGGCGTGAGTGTGGATCTGCTGGGCAAATACCATTTCTTCAGCAACGCTGACCCGCTTGTAAACGCCGGGATTCAGCTCCCCTGCATTTTGCAGAGCCGCTTCGTTGCGCTGGTCAACCTCGTGGGCGGGTTCCGAATCCTGGGAGTCCAGGCCCCGGGAAACATCGATATACACGGAATCCACCCCCATCCGGTGGATTTTCTCGATGGTTTCCTCTTTTTTGATGACGCCGCGACGACGCTGGGTATTGTGTGGAATCCAGTCGTTGTTCAGGTCGGTGATGTACATGCCGACCTTTAGTGCAGATACGGGAATGCGCTTTATCATTGCCGCTGAAAGAACGTTCTCAGGCTATTGTCATAGGTAGTAGCCAGTACGTTCTCCAAGGGTAACTGTTTCACTTCGGCGATTTTCTCGGCAACAAAGGGAATGTAGAAGGGGGCGTTTTCCCGGCCACGATAGGGAACCGGGGTCAGGAACGGCGAATCCGTCTCCAGCAGTATCTGTTCAATGGGGGCCATGCGCACGATATCGCGCACGTTTTCTGCCTTGTTAAAGGTGGTAATGCCGTTGAAGCCAAGACACCAGCCTTCGTCCAGCGCATATTGCGCAAGCTCCGGGCCGGAGGTGAAGCTGTGAATCACCCCGCGACGGGTGAGGGTGGTTTCGAATTCTTTCAGGATCTCGATGGTGTCTTCATCGGCTTCGCGGCTGTGAATCACCACCGGGCGGTCGGTGTCGCAGGCGATCTGAAGCTGGCGGCGGAAAACCTCACGCTGCACATCGCGATCCGCGTTGTCATAGAAGTAATCCAGGCCGATTTCACCCACCGCCACAATCTTGTCGTCGCCGGCATGAGCGCGGATTTCCGCTTCCGCGGCATCGGAATACTGTTCCGCGTCATGGGGGTGAACACCCTGTGTACCGTAGACCCAGGAAGCCGCCTGGCTGAGTTCCCGGACCGTGGCCAGGTTATCTGGTGACACGGCAATAGTGATCACCCGCTCGATATTGACCCGCTGCGCTTCAGCCAGGGTTTCCTCCAGCGGGCGATCCTTGAGGTAATCCAGGTGGCAATGGGTTTCGATAATCGGATGATCAAATACGGGAATCTCGCGACGTTTTTTACTCATATTCGGACGATACACTCCATCGCAACCGAGTAATGGCTGCTATTCTGAACGTTTGATCGGGCAAGTTTATCAGTTTGTCCGATTATTGACCTGTATTACCTCCATAGGGAGATGTGCGGAGCACCCTGATGAAATTATCGGCGTTTGCCAGTTCCTTTCTTTTTGATGCCAAGAAGCCCCGGTTCCGGGATTACCCGACCCTGCTGGATGATGCAAAACTGCCCGGGCTGGAAGCCAGCCTGGAGCAGATCGGCGAATACCAGCGGCGGTTGTGGGCCAACCAGGCCAGAGCTGTTTTGCTGGTCGCCCACGGGCCCGACACCAGTGGCAAGGACAGCCTGATCCGGACCCTGGCAACCTATACCGACCCTGCCGGCTTCCATGCCAAATCATTCAGCCGGCCCAAGGGCGGAGAAACACGTCACGATTTTCTCTGGCGGGTGACGCCTTTCCTGCCGGCGTTTGGCGAAATGGTGGCGTTCAATCGAAGCCATCATGAGGCGGTGATTGCCGAAAGGGTATGGCCGGTTCACAAGCCCGCCACCTACAACTGGCAGAATCGTTATCAATCCGTTCGCAACTTCGAGAACCATCTGGTGGAGGAAGGCACAACGGTGATCAAAATCTGGCTCAACCTGTCCGAGGATGAGCATCGTGAGCGGCTCCTTAAACGCCTCGATAAACCCCGCAAACGCTGGAAATTCGATAAATCGGATATCGACGGCTGGCAAAAGCGTGGTCAGTATGAAAAATTCGCCGAAGAAGCCCTGGCGGCGACTCACACAAAGGAAGCGCCCTGGTTTATTGTTCCCGGCGACAGGAAACCCCAGGCAAGGGCCATCGTTGCAGCAATACTGGCCGAGCAACTGGAACGCCTGGCTCCGGAATATCCGAAAGAAGACGAGGATGTACTGAAAGAGTACCGCCGTCTATTGGCCAAAAATGGCGTGCAGTGAACCAAACGGAGAGGCGCATGCAGATTGTTGTTGTCGGCGGTGGCGTGGTGGGTATGACCACGGCCTTTGAGCTGAATCGCAGAGGCCACCGGGTTACGGTACTGGAGCGCCACGGGGTGGCCGGAAACGAGACCAGCAAGGGCAACGCGGCCCAGCGTTCCTACGGCGTGGTTTATCCCTGGGCGGACCCTGCCATGGTGATGAAGGCCATACCCTGGCTGTTCAAAAGAGACGGACCTCTGAAACTGAGGGTGCCACCTTCCCTGGAAACTCTCGGGTTTATGCTTGCCACACTTCGCTATGCCTGGTCGCCAGGGCTCTTTGGCCTCAACAAGCGTGCCATGCTGCGTCTCGGTATCCACAGCCGCGAGCGGTTTCTGGCCCTTGAACAGGAGCTGAACCTGCACTTCGATGGCGACCATCAGGGGCTGCTCCACCTGGCCAGCACCCCGGAAGCGCTCGAGGGTTACCGTCAGACTCAGCAGCTGCTTAATGAACTCGGCATCGCGTCCCGGTTGCTGACGCCGGAGCAGGTTCGCGAGGCCGAACCCGGAATGACCGGCAACGGTCCCCTCTTCGGTGCGCTTAGCTATGACACCGACGGCACCGGTGACTGTCACCTGTTCTCCCGTGAATTGGCCAAAGCCTGTGAGTCCGGGGGCGTAAGCGTCCGCTACAATACCGAAACAGAACAGCTTGTCGCCGATGATCACCGGGCAACCGGGGTTGTTGTTCGCAACAAGGATGGGAAAGCAGAAACTCTTGAGGCCGACGCCGTGGTTGTCTGCGCCGGCTGCTGGTCAGGGCAGCTGACCCGGCCGCTGGGACTCAAATTGCCTATATACCCGGTCAAAGGCTATAGCTTTACCGTGCCGCTGTCAGATCCTGACAGGGCACCGGTTTCCACCGTCCACGATGACAACTTCAAGGTGGTCTCTACCCGCTTGGGCAACCGCTTGCGGGCGTCCGGGTTTGTGGAACTGGCCGATTTCAACCGCGACATTTCCGAAGCCCGGCTGGCCACCATCCGCAAATCCGTGGAGTCCCGTTTTCCCGGCTGCGCGGATCTCCACACCGCCGAAACCTGGACTGGTTTCCGCCCCATGACTCCCGACGGCCCACCGGTTATCGGCTATGGTCCACGCGACAACCTGTTCCTGAACACTGGCCACGGAACCTTCGGCTGGACCCTGTCGGCGGGCAGTGCTTCGGTTATTGCTCAGCTGATCGATGGCGAGGAGCCGGCCGTGTGTCTGGATGCCTTCAGGCCTGGGCGGTTTGCCGAATGACGTTAGCTCCGGTGGCGAGTTTATACCACGGTGCTGAATCTTTTTTCATGCGATGGCAGCGGCTGAACGACTGGCTGGTTCAGCATCGTGAACTGTGGCAACCGGCACCGTTTACCGACCCGAGCCCGGCCTGGGCCCACAGGTGGCCGGCGCTGGCGGAACGAGTGGCCAGTCTCTCTGACGAAGATTGTCAGCAGCTGGTGGATGACCCCGGCACACTTGCGAGCCTGGTATCCCGGGAATTGCCGTCACTTCAGGCTTTCAACGAACTGACCCGTGTGCCGGTGCTGGCCGCCGGCCCTGACCCGTCAAGCACTTTGCCGGAAGTCCGCGCCACTGATATGCCTGGCCGCAAGCGGTTGCAATCCGGCGCCTTTGCCTGCGCTATCCGGCCCCTGAAGCATGACGTATTGGACTGGTGCTCTGGCAAGGGCCACCTGGCCAGGACTCTGGCGTCTCTTTGTGATGGCACCGTTACCGGACTGGAGTGGAATCGGGCGCTGGTGGACGACGGTATCCGTCTGGCAGAGAAGTTTGGTGACGGGGTTACTTTACGCCACCAGGATGTGATGGATGAAGCGCTGAGTCTGCCCGAGGGCTGCCATGGCGTCGCCCTCCATGCCTGTGGAGATCTCCATCGCCGGCTGATGCGACGGGTGGCTGGCGATGGTCTGCCTCGCCTGAGCTTCTCACCCTGCTGTTATCACCTGACGGAAACCCCGGACTATCAGCTGTTCTCGCAAAGGGCCAGGAATCGGGAGCGCACACTTGAGCTGAGCCGGGATGATCTGCGGCTGGCCGTGCAGGAAACCGTCACCGCACCTGAACGGGTTCGGCAGCAGGCTCGCCTGATCAGGCGCTGGCGGCTGGGCTTTGATGGGTTGCAGCGGCATTTGCGCGGTGTGGACGCCTATCTGCCCGTGCCTTCGCATCCGCCGGAGCTGATCAATGGCGGTTTTACCGGTTTCTGTCGCTGGGCGGCAAAGAAGAAAGGTCTGGAGCTGCCACAGGACACGAATTTCGACTACTGGCAAGCCCATGGTGAGCAGCGCATGCAGGAGGTGCGCCGGCATGAGCTGGTGCGGCACCTGTTCCGGCGGCCAATGGAGCTCTGGCTGGTGCTGGACTACGCGATGTTCCTGCAAGAGCAGGGCTATCAGGTCAGAGTGGGTACTTTCTGCGAGCGCCAGCTGACGCCCCGCAACTTGCTGATTGATGCCGTAAAGCCTGGCTGCAACCAGGATGCTCAGGGTTTGCGGTAGACCACCTCTTCCACACAGCCATCGCGGAAGTACACGTACGTCAGCTCATACAGGTTGCCGTAGTATTTGGTCTGATAGACCCAGGTTTCCTGCGGCGTGGGATAGGTTTCCGGGGGGCGGCCGAAGGCCTTGCGAACGTGCTCCCTGGTCATGCCCTTCACCACTTGCTCCCGCACCAGGTATCGCCTCAGGTCAGTGGAGTTGATGAAACGACAGGTTTCCTCGGCCTCCTGGCTTTCAGATTTGTCCGGTTGCTCGTCGGTGTCCGCCTGTTCGGTCGTCGCTGGAAGATTCTGGCCAAAACTGCCGCCGATCTGGTTGTCGCGGATTCTGATTATCTCGGAATCCTCGCCGCAGGGCTGGTCGGAAAAGCGGACATCTTCGCCTGCTTCGCAACGATAAACCTGGGACCAGGCGGCAGCAGGTATTCCCAGCATGAGAATAAAGACAAACAGGTTTCGCTTCACAGTATTCTCCCGCTGGTTTTGAAGTTTATTACGTATACGCTATCCACAAAAAAGGCGCCCGAAGGCGCCTTCCAGAGATACTGATCTGTAAAAGACCAGTCCTGATGCTTAGCGAAGAACCTGAATCCGTGCTTCAACCCGACGGTTCTCGGCACGGCCTGCCGCGGTGTCGTTGCTGGCAACCGGTTCGGCTTCACCGTAACCAACCGCGTCCACACGCTCCGAGTTGATGCCCAGGGTGTCGGTCAGGCGGTTCGCAACGGCTTCAGCGCGGCGCTGGGACAGGGAACGGTTGTACTCCGCGTCGCCCATGCTGTCACTATGACCGGCAATTTCCACGGTAGTTTCCGGATTGTTGCGCATGAAGTCCGCAACCTGCTGGATTTCGTCGTCGAAGTTGTTACCGATCACAGAGCTGTTGGTGGGGAACTGCACGTTCAGCTCAATGGTCTCTACCGTTTCGGAAACACCTTCACAGCCGGTGTCATCCACTTCCGCTCCGGCGGTGGTATCGGGGCACTGGTCCTGGCTGTCGACAACGCCATCGTTATCGCCGTCCAACTCGCAGCCGCGATTGTTAACGCTGGCACCGGCTGGGGTATTCGGGCATTGGTCTTTGCTGTTGGCAACGCCATCGCCGTCGTCATCACGCTCACAACCATTGCTGTCGACGCTGGCACCGGCAGGGGTGCCCGGGCACTGATCACGGCTGTCTGGTACGCCGTCATTGTCAGCATCCATCGGCTCCGGTGTAGGCTCAGACAGGGTGCGCGAAAACGCAAAGCTCAGGCCAAGGGTAGCCTGGGTATCGAAGGTGCTTTCATCAATGCCGTGGAATTCACGCAGCTCGGCGCGAATGGATACACCGTCGCTAACGTTGTAGCGGAAACCGGCGCCCACGTTGACACGGGTCTCTTCATGGTCGGATCCCGCTGTCTGAACGGCCAGAACGTCATTGCCAAAGTCGGCGTGACCAGCACCGGCAGAAATGTATGGGTTCCAGGCCTGATCCTGCCCGGCGAAGTAATAAATGCCGTCCAGTCGCAGTTCCTCGAAGTCGCTGCTACCGCCGACATACTTTCGATCAGCATCCGCCCTGGAGTAAACGGCTTCAACAGCCCAGTTTGGTTGGAAACGGAACTCGGCTCCGATGCCAAAGGTGCCGGTTTCGCTCAGATCCCGTTTGTCATCAAACAGCTGAAAGCCGGCAAACGGGTTCAGGTAAATGGTTTGCTCGCTTTCTGCTAAAGCAGGTGCTGCAAGGGATGTTGTCAGGGCCGCAATGGCCAGTGGACGCATGATATTCATGCAGAACCTCCAGTTCGTTTATCATTATTGAAAGAATAAGGGTCTGACTTTCTCGTAAATCACTACAGGCCTGTAGTGACGGGAATTTACGTTACGGGATTGAAAAAAACAAAGTAAAAGTGCGGGTGACCGATCGGCAATTATACTCACGCTTCTTGATTGAGGACGGTGAAATACAGATGAGCGCTTTTCTTGCTGAAGTTCAGGGTGTCGCCGTTATCGAATCTGACTTCAAATGAGCCGTCGCCTTCACCGACAACGGATCCGGCGCCGAAAATGGCGTGGCTGAGGCGGGGGGTCGCCCACAGCGGGGCTGTCTCGTTTCCCCGGGTTCCGCTCCCGCCATTCAGTGTCACGCCCTCGCGGGATGCGTAACGGGTGCCAGTGGCAGTTAATGGTGCAGTGGTCGTCAGTTCCTGCTCGTTACCAGTGATGCGTTTATCCAGCCACTGCCCGAATTCCCGGGACAGGGAGAAGCAGAGCTCATCGACAAACCGGCTGGGGCCCTGGTCTCCATCCAGGTGTCGTTTCTCACCGAAGGGACGGGTGATCAGGTGCAGCTGTTCCCGGGTGCGCGTCATGGCTACGTAAAGCAGCCGCCGTTCACTCTCAAGGAAGGCCCTGGCATCGTCCTGCGCGCGGGGACTGTAGGGCAGGTACTTTTCCTGCAGCCCGGGAAGGATAACGGTTGTCCATTCCAGTCCCTTGGTGCGGTGGATGGTGGAGAGCAGGGCACCACCCCTGCGGTTTTCACCCGCCTGTTTTTTCAGTGCTTTCAGGTGTTCAAGCGTGCTTTCAATGCCGCTGTTGAGTCCGGCGAGGTAGAGCCGGAAGCCGCGAATGGTCTCGATACGTTCGTCGGCGGATTCGTGGGTCAGCGCCAGGCTCCGGATGCCCTCGTACAGCTCGGTTTCATCGGCATAGCGGGTAATAAGGTCGGCCACCGAACCCCTGAAGTTGTCCAGTTGGGCCAATATTTGCCCAAGTTTGCGGAGTTTTCTGGCGGCCATGGGGGCGAGGGCGTCGAAGTCCATAGCCAGCAGTCGCTCGTGCCAGCTATCACCGAATCCCGCCAGAAAACGCGCCAGCTGCTCCAGCTCCGGTTCTTTCAGGCCCACATGGGGAAAGCGCAGCAGCTGCCGGGCGATATCCAGGCGGTCGTCATCCGGCATGTTGCGGATACGGCCGGAGACTACCATCAGCAGGCTGGTGATCGCCTGAACCTCGCGACTGAACAGAGCGCCCTTGCCGGCATCGATGCGATAGGGCACCTGCTGCGCCAGCAGCTTCAGTTCAATGGGCACGCTCTGACTCCACACCCGGAACAGGATGGCGGTATTGCCCAGTGCATCTTCATCCATTGGCTGGAGCAGCTTGAGGACGAGGTCGCTGTCGTTGTCCTGCTGGTGCAGGGTAATGCCGGTTGCCGGCGTAGACGGGTGAGAGTGACAGAGTACATCCTTGCGCCCGGTGTTGTGGCAGATCAGGTGGTTGGCCAGAAGGGCAACCTGATGGCCGTAGCGGAAGGTGTAGCTCAGGGTCTGTTCCAGCGGGGTTTCGAACTCCTCGCTGAAGCGCTTGAGGATAAACTCCGGCTTGGCACCACGAAACTCGTAAATGGTCTGGTCCGGGTCGCCTACAACCGTCACCCGCGCCCGCTCTCCGGCCACGTATCGCAGCAGCAGGTGCTGGATTTCATTGGTGTCCTGGTATTCGTCTACCAGGATCAGGTCCATCTTGTTGCCCACCAGGCGCTGCAATGGCGGGTTCTGGTGGATGGCCATTACCGGTTCATAGAGCATATCGGCGTAGCTGATCCGGCTCCGGGATTTGCGCCATTGCTCGAAGCTGTGGAAAAGGTCGATCAGGTAGCGGTGTTTATCGGAATAACCCAACTCCTCGAATACGATGTCTACCGGGGACAGGGTGGTTTTCACCAGGTCAATGAAGTTGACGGCGGTCTCGACGAAATCTTTCTTGTTGCGGCGAATTTCGTCCGCCAGGTCTTCCGGTGCCAGCCGACGGGTCAGTTGCCAGGCCTGGTAGCTGATTTCCTGGTCGGTGAGGATTTTGTCGGAAAACCCGGGCAGGAAACCTTCTCGCACAAATCGTTTGTACAGCCGCAGGCCCATGGCGTGGTAGGTGCGAATTTCGGGCAGGGCCAGGCCGGTGTCGCGGCTGACTTCCCGCAGTTTGCGTTCAAAGTCCACGCGGGCACTGCGGTTGAACATCAGAACCAGCATGCGGTTTGGGTCATGGCCCTGTTCCAGCAAATAGCGTATGCGCCAGGCCAGGGTGGAAGTCTTGCCACTGCCTGCCACGGCGGTGATTACCGCATGTTCAAAACCGGCGGTGATGATGGCCTGTTGCTCGTCGGTGAGGTAATGAGGCAGATTGGAGGCTTCAGGTGTTTGGGCTGGGGTCGGCATGCTGTGTATTGTACCCGGCCGCTGGTAGTGCTGATACTGGTGCCGCATAATCCTGACAGTTTTGTAGTGTGCCTGCGGAGTAAACCGCATATCCGGTGCAGGAGGATTTGGATAGCCGCTTCCAAAACACGCTCAAGCACGTCCCTGTGACGCTTGAGCTCCGCCATCCATGGCTCCGCACAGTTTTGGAAGCGGCTATCCAAACCCTCCCCCTGAATCTGGAGAATGACGTTATGGTAAAAACAGCTGAATCAGTGAATGTGTTGGGCGAAGCCCTGGAAGTTTGTGGGACCGATCCGGAAACGGGTTTTTATCGGGATGGGTGTTGTAATACCGGGCCGGATGATCTGGGAGCTCACGTTGTCTGCGCCGTCGTCACAGATGAATTTTTGGAGTTTTCCAGCGACAAGGGCAATGACCTGAGCACCCCTCGACCGGAGTTTGGTTTCCCGGGTCTGAAAGAAGGTGACTCCTGGTGTTTGTGCGCATCGCGATGGCAGGAGGCTTTCGAGGCAGGCAGTGCCCCGCGCGTTAAATTGCGAGCCACGCATCGGACAGCGTTGAAGTATTCGTCGCTGGAGGATCTCAAGCGTCACGCGGTTGATCTGAGCTGAGCGGATGTCGGATCACACCGGAATGGACAGGCCTGAGCTGAGCCTGTGGTGGAAGCTGCAGACTGACCTGAAGGCAGTCGGGCAACGGCGAATGGTGTTGCTGGAAGGTGATCGTGTGGCTTCCCTCGCGTGGCTGCGTGAGGTGCTTCCAGCGCTGTCGATGAGGCCCGGCGTCTGGACCGGGCTGGTTGATGATCAGCCGGAACCTTCGTTGACGTCGATCAAACCTGTGGAAGGTCGTCGCTGGCTGGGCCAGGAGTTGGCTTGTGTGGTCTGGGACGGCTGGCAGGGTAATCCGCCGGACAGTTTTGCGGCCCTGTCGGGCACGCTTTCGGCTGGGGGCCTGTTTTTCTGGTTGATGCCGTCGTTGGCGGAGTGGGGTGGTTTCCAGGATCCTGATTACTGCCGGACCGGGCTGTATGGGGCTGGCGATCATCCCTTTGCGGCCAGGCTTGCGCGTATTCTGGCTGGTGATCCGGACGTTATCCGGATCAATCCGGCAGTGAATCCGAAACCGGCCCTGCCGGATATGCCGCTGGCGGGCGAGGTCTTTCAGGTGAGCGCTACCGAAGATCAGCGTGCACTTGTGAATGATATTGTTCGCACGGGGCTGGGGCGGCGCCGGCGGCCGTTGGTGGTAACTGCCGACCGGGGCCGGGGCAAGTCCGCCGCGTTGGGTATGGCGGCGGTTCGGCTTCTGGGCGAAGGGCGGCAGCGGGTGATTGTAGCGGCACCTGAGCCGGCAACAGTAAAGACGCTTTTCCATCACGCCAGGCTGGCAGCCGGGCAGAGCTCCACGCCTGATATGGCTGCCGATGTGGTTAACGTGGGTGATCATGCCCGGTTGGAGTATGTCCCACTGGAGCAGCTGCTGGCGGAGCGCACCGAAGCAGAGGTGGTGATGGTGGACGAGGCGGCCGCTATTCCGGCACACCTGTTGAAGCAAATTCTTCTGGGTTGGCCCAGGGTGGTCTTCTCCACCACGGTGCATGGCTACGAGGGTTCTGGCCGGGGCTTTTCGATTCGGTTCCGTTCGGTGCTGGATTCTGAAACACCCCATTGGCACAGCGCATTGCTCTCGGTGCCAATCCGCTGGGCGCCGTCCGATCCCCTGGAGCCACTGACCCGGAAGATGTTCTTGCTGGATGCGGAAGCACCGGATGAAGAGGGTGCTGGCTCCGACGTGGTTGTAGAGCCCTGGAACCCGGCCACGGCCCCTGACCGTGAGCTCAATGACGCCTTTGGTCTGCTGGTGGATGCCCATTACCGCACCTCGCCCGGTGACCTGCGCCAGTGGATGGATGACCCGGCTGCGGTGAGCTGGCGCCTGACCTGCAATGGCGTGCTCGCCGGTGTGCTTTGGGCAACGGTGGAAGGTGGCCTGGATGCGGCACTGGCTGACCAGGTCATGCTGGGTAAACGACGCTTGCGGGGGCATCTTCTGCCCCAGTCTCTGGCGACCCACAGCGGATTTGCCGAAGCAGCGAAACAGCGCCTGCTGCGGGTGGTCCGGATTGCCGTGAGCGCGGACATGCGCGAACGGGGACTGGGGCAGAAGCTGGTGGCTGCAGCACGGGATCATGCCCGGAATCAGGGGCTGGACAGCGTTGGCACCAGTTTTGGCGGTAATGCCAGGCTGGTCACCTTTTGGCAGCTTTGCGGGCTGGCGCCAGTGCGCCCGGGACTGAAGCGCGAAGCCAGCAGTGGTGAGTATCCGTTGCAGATGCTCAGTGGTGTGTCTGAACAAGGCAAGACACTGGTGAACCAACTGCGCAGCAGGCTGGCAGAGCACTGGCTCACGTTGCTGCCCCGGAACTGGCCGGACCTGGAGCCAGAGCTGGTTCTTCAGCTGACCGACAGCCTGCCCGCTGTCGGTTCCATCACTGAGGATGACCGCCGCGACCTGAACAGTTTTGCTGAAGGGCATCGGGGATTTGATCTTACGCTCCCGGTGTTGAAAAAAATCTCCATGCAGGCCGGCGTGATTGATCGGGTAGCGCGAAGCAGTCAGTCATCCCTGTGGACGAGGGCTGTACTTCTGGATTGGTCCTGGCAACGGTTGCAATCGGTGGCAGATTGTCGGGGCCGGGAAGCTGGGGAATCTTCGTTGCGGGCTCTGGTTGGTGATATTTTGCAAAACCGGCCTGACTTGTGAACAGCTCGATTTAATTCGGCCGGTTTACTGAGGAGAATACCGGCAAAAATGCATCAACAGAGACCAAACCATCATGGCCCAGGGATCCGGCTTTATCCTTCCGAAACTGCTGTTGTTACTGCTTACCAGTTTATTGATTACCGCCTGTGCTTCAGGTGGCAACCCGTCCAATCTTGAGCAGCGGCAGTCATCGGTCGCCGATACGCCGCTGATGGCTGCGGTCAGCAGCGGTGACCTGGATCAGGTGGAATCCCTGGCGGCCGCTGATGCGTCACTGAATACACTGACAGAAGAAGGAACGCCGTTGGCAGCTGCGGTTAAAGCGGGTGAGGATCGCATTGCATGGTTTCTGCTCAGTGAGGGAGCCACCCCGGATCGTGCCCCGGCAAACGGCGTCACACCACTGATGATTGCCGCGGGTGACGGGCACCGCAGGCTGGTTCAGCTTTTATTGTCGGCCGGCGCCAGTGTCAATGCGACAGACAGTGAGGGTACAACGCCGGTGATCCGGGCGGCACGCAACGGCCACCTGTCCGTCGTCAAGGTATTGCTGGCAGCCGGCGCCAATGTGAATGTCAGCCAGGGCGGCCGTTCCCTGCTGATGCACATCGTTGAAGGCGGCGATCTGCTGACGGCTGAAATGCTGGTTGCTGCCGGTGCTGACGTGAATTACAGGGGCAATAACGGCACCACGGCTCTGGATCTGGCCCGGGGCAGCAATAACCGGGATCTGGAAATGCTGCTGGTTCAGGCTGGCGCGGAGATCTGACGGGCGCGGGCTCAGTCCAGGCTCATGGGGTCGTTGCTGTCGTTCAGTTCCGGCAGGAAGTGTTCCTCGACAATACTCTGGGGGACCTCTGC
Organism: Marinobacter sp.; assembly: GCA_046260345.1. Taxonomy (GTDB): domain Bacteria; phylum Pseudomonadota; class Gammaproteobacteria; order Pseudomonadales; family Oleiphilaceae; genus Marinobacter. The sequence goes on from JBHEPI010000067.1 coordinate 34,174, forward strand.
CACGGTTTTGAAAGACCAGTCGGGCCTGTTGTCCTTTTCAATCAGCCTGGCCCGGATGCCTTCCCGCAGGTCTGGTCTCCGGGTGCAGCGGGTTGCCATGGCCAGCTCCATCCTGAAAACGTCTTTCAGGGACATCTGCTGTGCCTTTTTGAGCTGGGTCCATACCAGCCAGGCGGTGACCGGGCAGCCGCCACGAAGGTTGTCCATGCAGGCTTGCCACCAGTCACCTTCGATATCAGCCGATAGCAGGTTGTCGACAATATCCGGTAACTCGTCGCCGGCACTCAGCCTGGCGATAGTCTGCTCATGGAGGGCCAGTTCGCTGTTGGGCAATGCCCGGTAATCCGGATGCTCCATTTGTTTGATCAGCCGGAACAGGCGGTTGTCGTCGACTGCAGCCTCGCCGGCCCAGCGTTCTTCCTGTAAGCGGGCAATCAGTGACTCGGCCTGCTCAGGCAGAATGGCCATATCGGCGAGCCCTACGCGCAAGGCATCGGAGGTGTTCAGCCGGGCGCCGGTCAGGCCCATGAACAAACCGAGCCGGCCGGGCAAGCGGTTAAGGAACCAACTGGCGCCCACGTCAGGGAACAGGCCAATGCTTATTTCTGGCATGGCCAGTTTGATGTCAGGTGTTACCAGCCGGTAGCGGGAAGCGGAGAGAATGCCCAGGCCACCACCCATGACAGCGCCGTGGGCAATGGTGATGACCGGTTTGGGAAAACGATGGATGTTATAATCCATTCGGTACTCGTGGCTGAAATAGTCTGCTGCTTCGTGGTCTGTCTTGCCAGTGAGTGCGTCGTAGAGTTCGCGGATATCGCCACCGGCGCAGAAGGCGCGGTCTCCGGCTCCCCGGAAAATCACCATGCAGATATGGCTGGCATCCTCCCACCGTTCCAGCGTCGTCTGGATGTCGTCAATCATCGACCCGGAAAGCGCGTTCAGGTTGTCGGGAGCATCCAGAGTGATCTGGCCGATGAAGCCTTCCCGGCATTCAAATTCCTGAACCTGAATGGGCATATTCGCTTCTCCGCTTGTAATACACTGGCGTGAATGGCGCGATGCTATGCATCTTGGCAAGGTGCATTGATTTATCGCATTTGTGCTTTGTTCGGCTTGTGCTATAAGTTCGGTCAGATTTCACCCTTCAGGCTTGCTGTCGGGTTCCAAAACGATGAGAGGGTAAAACCAATGAAACTGAAATACCACACCATTGCTGTTCTGTTTGCTCTGGGAGCAGCTGTTCCTGCCGTTGCAACCGCTGCAGACGCCGAGGCAGGTAAAGCCAAAGCCGCCGTCTGTGCCGCCTGTCATGGCAAGAATGGCATTGCAACCATTCCCGGTTACCCCAATCTGGCAGGACAGAACGAGCAGTACCTTGTGGCGTCGCTCAAGGCCTACAAGAACAAGCAGCGCAGCGGTGGCCAGTCTGCGGTTATGCAGGGCCAGGCCACAGGCCTGAGCGATGAAGATATTGCCAACCTGGCAGCATTCTACGCAAGCCTGCCGGCCGATGGTGGCAAGTAATCCACGCTATTATCCGTCCTGCCACTTTCAGGGAGTGGCTTGCGCTGCTCCGCTGACAATCCGGTAGCTGGGTTCGTAGGCACTTGAACCCGGCAACTTCATCCGGTTCTGTGATACGAATTCCTTCAGCATGGCTTCCAGCGGCGTCAGCAATGCCGGGTCGCCGGCAATCTCGAAAGGGCCGTGCTCCTGGACCTGGCGTATACCACTCTCCTTTACGTTACCGGCGACAATACCGCTGAATGCCTTGCGCAGGTTGGCCGCAATCAGATGAGCTGGCTGATCACGGTGCAGTTCCAGTGCCCGCATGCTTTCGTGCGTTGGTTCAAATGGTAGCTGGAACACCGGGTCAATTTTCAGCATCCAGTTGAAATAGTAGGCGTCCTGCATGGCACGGCGGAAGGTTTCCACGTCCTTCATACCCTGCTTCATGGCACGAGCTACCTTGTCAGCATCATCAATAATAATCTCGTATTTGCTGGCGGCTTCGTCTCCCAGTGCATTGCGGATGAACTGATCAATCATTTCAAAATATTCAGCGTTTTCCTTCTGGCCAGTGAATACTACCGGGAAGGGCAGGTCGGCGTTGTCCGGATGCAGAAGAATGCCCAGCAGGTAGAGGATTTCCTCCGCGGTGCCAACGCCGCCGGGGAACACGATCACACCATGGCCGGTGCGCACAAAGGCTTCAAGTCGCTTTTCGATATCCGGCATGATCACCAGTTCGTTGACGATGGGGTTCGGTGCCTCGGCGCCGATGATGCCGGGCTCCGTCAGGCCGATGTAGCGGCCGTCTTTGACCCGTTGCTTGGCATGACCAATGGTGGCGCCTTTCATCGGGCCCTTCATGGCGCCAGGACCACAACCGGTGCAGATGCTGAGGGCTCGCAGGCCCAGTTGATGGCCCACTTCTTTGCTGTACTGGTATTCCCGTTCATTAATCGAGTGTCCGCCCCAGCACACCACCAGGTCCGGGTGTCGGCCGGCCTGCAGCACCCGCGCGTTGCGCAGGATGTGAAAAATCAGGTTGGTAGTGCCTTCGGGGTCGTCCCGGCGCAGTCCTGAAGCGGACTGGGGGATGGAATAAGAATAGATAATATCCCGCAATACGGAGAAAAGATGTTCGCGGATAGCGCGCAGCATCTGCCCATCCACAAACGCGTGGGCGGGCGCATTGACCAGTTCCAGTTTGAGGCCCCTTGGCTGGGGCACCAGGCGAACGTCGAAATCCGCATGGGCTTCCATCAGAGCTTTACAGTCGTCGGTTTCGATGCCGGTGTTGAGCACCGCCAGAGCACATTGCCGGAACAGACGGTAAAGGCCGCCTTCGCTCTTGTCCTTGAGACGATTGACTTCAAATGTGGACAGGATTTCCAGGCTGCCCTCCGGGGACACGAGGGCATTGATGGTGGATTCAGTCATGAACGGTGAAACTCCTGAATGTTTCGCTGGCACCCTGGCGTCTGGTGGTGCCTTATTGTCTGATTAAACCGGCTTCGGGAATGCCTGATTTTGAGGCATGCATCGAAACCGTTACACTAAGCACTTTCTCGTGAATACGCTACCCGACAGACGTCCGATTTATGAAACTTCTTATTCGCCCTGCCCCCGAAGTGGCCATCAAGAGCAAGCCCGTTCGCAGACAGCAGATGCGGCACCTGCGCCAGAACATTCGCAAACTGCTCACGCGTATCGACAGTGACATCCATGTGGAGGGCTCCTGGGACAGAGTGGATGTAGATGTGCCCGATGGTCGTGGTCTGGAGGGGCCAGCCATCGGGGAACTGAAGCGTATTCCAGGCATCTCCACCATCCAGGAAATCGGTGTGTTTCCGTGGGTGAGTATGGAAGATGTCGCTGAACAGGCCGTAGCGGCGTTTTCCGAACGCATCCGTGGCAGGACGTTTGCGGTCCGGGTCCGGCGCCATGGAGATCATTCGTTTCGATCTATCGACCTGGAACGCCTGGTAGGTACGGCACTTTTTGAGGCGTCCACACCAAAAGGTGTCGACCTGGGCAAGCCCGAGGTCGAGGTGCGGATTGAGATCCAGGACCACGACTACCATATTGCCCACCGCAAACATCGGGGTGCTGGCGGCTATCCTCTCGGTGCCGTGGAAACCGTGATGACACTGGTGTCGGGAGGCTATGACTCTTCCGTGGCGGCCTATCTGATGATGCGTCGCGGGCTCCGTTCCCACTTCCTGTTTTTCAGTCTTGGTGGCCCTGCCCATGAGATCGGTGTGCGCCAGGTGGTTCACTATATCTGGGACCGCTATGGTGCTTCCCACGGCGCCAAGTTTATATCCGTGCCGTTCGAAGGCGTTGTTGCGGAGATTATGCGCTCGGTCAACCAGCGTCATTGGGGCGTGGTGCTCAAGCGGCAGATGCTGAAAGCCGCGTCGGAGATAGCTACCATCAATAACGCCTCTGGCCTGGTGACCGGCGATGCGGTAGCCCAGGTTTCCAGCCAGACCCTGTCGAACCTCAATGTGGTGGACCGGGCCAGCGATGAGGTGGTGTTACGCCCGCTGATTTCCATGGACAAGGAAACCATCATCAATATTGCGCGGGAGATCGGCACTGAGCCGTTTGCGCGGACCATGCCGGAATACTGCGGTGTTATCTCCCGAAAGCCTGCAACCAGGGCGAAGCTTCGTCGTGTCGAAGAAGATGAGGCCAATATGGATGACCAGGTGTTGGAGCAGGCCATTGCAAGCCGCCAGGACACGCCGGTCAACCGTCTGCTGGAAACCACGCAGACCCCGGAAGAGGTGGAGATGGTGCACACGCCGGAGGTGAGCGATGTCATTATTGATCTACGCCATCCTTCTGAGGGCGAGCAGTCACCGCTGCACCTCACCAGCAACCGGGTGGTGGAGATTCCGTTCTACGAGCTGAGCGAGCGCATCCGGTCGCTTCCGGCCGACAGGCAGTATCTGTTGTACTGCGACCGGGGCACCATGAGCCGGATGCACGCCTTTAATCTGAAAGTCGAGGGCCACACCAATATCAAGGTGTACGCCCCCGCGTACTGATTTCTTACCCCTCCAGCCCTTTGAAGAACTGCTGCACGTTTTCACTCAGGGTTTCCAGGTCGTAACCGCCTTCCTGTACAACCAGTGTAGGCAGACCGGTGTGGCGGATATGGGTAGCCAGGCGGCAGAACCCTTCCGACGATACCGATACCTTGGCCTGAGGATCGTTGTGGTAGATGTCGAAACCGAGTGTCAGTATCAGCGCGTCGGGCTGGTACAGGCGAATGGCGGCCAGCGCCTCATCCAGCTTGTGGAAAAAATCTTCTTCTGACGAACCGTGGGGCATTGGCAGGTTGATGTTGTAGCCGAAGCCTTCACCTTCACCGCGTTCATCTTCATAGCCGCTGACCACCGGATAGAAGTTGGTGGGGTCGCCGTGGATCGACACGTAAAGCACATCGCTGCGGTCGTAGAAGATTTCCTGAATGCCCTGGCCGTGATGCATGTCGGTATCCAGTATGGCGATCCGGGGAAAGCGGGCTTTCATGTGTTCTGCAGCAATGGCGGCATTGTTGAGGTAGCAGAAGCCGCCGGCGGCATCCTTGCGGGCATGGTGCCCCGGTGGCCGGCACACTGCATAGGAAGTGTGTTCGCCGGCAATCAGTGCGTCGGCGGCACCCAGTGCTGTCTGGGCCGACCAGTAGGCCGCATCCCAGGTATTTGCTCCAATCGGGCAGCTGCCGTCGGCCTGGTAGCGGGCAGCTTCAGCAAGAATGCCCTTCATGGCGTTGGGTGAGCGTACAAAAATATTGGAAATAACTTCGTCGCCCCAGTCTCCCATTTGTGACCAACGCCGGTGGGCTGACTCCAGGAACCGCAAATAGCCCAGGTCGTGGACTTTCGAAATTGCCCCTGCGCCCTGGTCTGCCGGCTGCAGCACCGGAATATCCATGGCTTTCAGCCCCTCCAGCATTTGTCCGGTGCGATCCGGGATTTCCTGGGGCTGGCGCATCTGGCCCCGGGTAAAATAGGTCTTGGGTAGATGCTGATCCTGTGAGGGATGAAAAAACGCCTTCATGTTCCGGCCTCCTGATAATGACATTGTTCGAGTATAGGCGTTCGCGGGTGCTGGTCAAAACACCTTTGTCTGACTTTACAGTAGCGGTTTCTGCAGCCACTATGAGAGACATATCACACTGACGCAAACCCGAATTTATACAAAATTGAAAGGAGCCGAAATGATCGAGTCACCATTGCTTCCCAAGCTGACTGGCTATATCGGCGGTCGCTGGACGGAGTCGCCGGATGGCAATACCTTCGATGTCTATAACCCGGCGACGGGGAAGGTGATTGCAAGCGTGGCATCGATGTCTGAAAGTGACGTGAAAAATGCCGTAGACGCCGGCAAATCGGCTCTGCGTCTGACTAACCCGTACACCATCGAAACCCG
>JBHEPI010000073.1:0-15432 GCA_046260345.1 Marinobacter sp.
TTTTTCAGCCAGATGATGATCGACTGCAGTTTTCACCTGCATAAACCGGCTGAAGTCATGGGAGGAGCACTGGCCGCATCGCTCCGCAAGGTATTCCACGCTGTTGGCGATGTCTCCCACCACTTCGTGCTGGGGGAAGTAGACCGGGTCCACGTCTGCCGCACTGAAGTTAACATGGATAACCTGCTTGCCGCCGGGCTTCATGAAGAACGGCGGCTTCTCGACCACGTCATGCCCCACGTTGATGACCAGGTCGGCGTGATCAATGGCGCAATGGACAAAGTCGCCTGCCGACAGGGCGGCGTTGCCCAGGTACCGGGGATGACGTTCGTCCACCACACCCTTGCCCATCTGGGTGGTAAAAAAGGGAATACCGGTTACATTCACCAGATGAATCAGCGCCTGAGAGACCCGTTTACGATTAGCGCCGGCGCCGATCATGATCAGCGGGTGTTTCGCCTGGTTAATCATGTCGCAGGCAATGTCCAGGCTCTTGGCACTCGCCGTGGGCCGGCGGGCATCACTGGGCTGGAAAATATGGGTATCGGAGTCCGCCAATTCCGAGGCGATGTCCTCCGGTAGCTCCAGATGGACGGCACCGGGGCGTTCTTCCGACGCCAGCCTGAAAGCCTCCCGCATCTTGGCAGGAATGGTATTGGCGTTGCTGATCTGGCGGGTGTATTTGGTCAGCGGACGCATCAGGTCCACCACATCTAGGATCTGGAAAAGCCCCTGCTTCGATGACTTGATGGGCTTCTGCCCGGAAATCATCATCATCGGCATGCCGCCAAGCTGGGCGTAAGCGGCAGCCGTTACCAGATTGGTGGCACCCGGGCCAAGGGTAGACAGGCAAACGCCCACCCGCCCGGTCAGCCGCCCGTAAGTGGCCGCCATAAAACCGGCCGCCTGTTCATGGCGGTTGAGAATCAGCTCGATACCGGACTCTCTAAGCGCTTCCAGAAGATCCAGGTTTTCTTCACCCGGTACCGCAAAAATATAACGGACACCCTCGTTCTCCAGTGCGCGAACAAACAGTTCGGCCCCGTTTCGGCGGTTATTGAGCTGTTCGGTCATTCTCTCTCCTGTACCGACTTGCCCGGCTGACTCTATCCTTCCCAATGCGGCTGGGCCTGGAGCGCTTCCGCGGCGAGCCGGTCACGCCCCCAGCTGCGGTGTACGCGGCCGATCACCCGTTCCAGCTCATCTGCTCCAACCTCAGCAGGCTCTCCCCGCTCAAGGGGATCAAAGTGGAAAATGTACAACCGGGAAGCGAACTGTTCAAAGGGCAGGGATGCCTCACCGAACCGCTCGCCTTTCCCGGCGGTACTGACCACCACCTCATCACCCCAGTTCTGGCCGCTATCGTTATTGGGGTTGAAGAAATACGCCCGCATTACGTCGTCCGGATCCAGTGTCACCCTGAGTATGGTGATGGCGTGCCAGCCAATGAATCTCGCCGCACTGTCGGTAACGGCCACACCTGCTGGTTGCGGATGAATCAGTGGCTGATTGCCATTGTAATAAGGATGGTAACTGGCATAGAAATGCCGCAGGAAAGTCTCCAGATCATCCAGTTTCCCGGTTGCCACATCCACGTTGATGCGGAAACCGCGTCCGGCTGACCAGCCGTGGAATTCGGGGTTCACCCATTGGTGAGGGTCTCCCTGACGACCTACACACAAACGCCCCATTTCCGCATAGATCCGGTCCAGATGAGGTACCACCACCAGTGAAACCGGATCCAGATCCAGCGTCACTTCGGAGGCAACACCGCCATGGCTGGCCGCGGACGATACCGGCTGGCCTTCGAAGTGCATGATAATCTCGTTGTCACGGGCGGCCCAGGCCACCATCTGCAACAAATAGTCCGGATCGTTATAGGCCCACATGGAAAGCGCGCGCGCCGCTTGACAGGTAGGATTGTTGCCTTGCCCTACACCAAGCGGCTGGCCCAGCATATTCAGCACACCCTGAATCAGCCACGCCTTGGGCTGGGGCTGGTAGCCGTAAGCCAACTGGATGCGCTCGCGCGCCGCGGAACAGATAGACAGGCGTGCCTGGCGCCAGAGAGCAGGCGCCACCGGGGGCTGGTAAAGAATCCCCCTCTCCAGCATCAACGACAGCCCGTAGAGACCCTGCGCCGTTTCCGGAAAAACACCTTCTGTAACCAGCTCGTGCACCAGGTCCTTGTAGCACAGCAGGCAGTCACGGCCGGTACTGGAGAGGCCCAGCGCCTCGGTCAGCATGGAATCCTGTTTCTCCAGGATATAACGCACAAACGCCGCATGGTACGGCGACACCAGGCCGGTGTCGTGCATGGAACGGGCAAATCCGGTGGCCTCACTCTGTAACGCCCCTGAATCCATGGATTGCAGGCGCTCCTCGTAGACCGGAATGCCCGGGTCTTCCCGGCATGCCTGGGTGGGCCCGTAAAGACTTGAAATCAGGCGCTCGGCACCCTGGCCGGCTCCCCCCAGGTCAACACTGGGGTCGACCCTGCACAGGGCGATCTGGGTGATCATCTGGCGCACACTGGTCACCTGAATCGGCCGCTGTTGCAGGATCCGCCAGATTTCGTCGATCAGCCGGTCAATGACATGCTCATAGCCGATTTTCACAGCGATGTGTTGCACCACCGCACGGCTGATAAGCGCCAGTTTACCCTGTTCACGCTCTGCCTCGCCGGTTTCGCCGAACAGCATGTTCAGGTTGATCGCCAGCACCTGTGTCAGGTAGTGATGCGCCTGTTCTGCCGATACCGATGGATGCAAGTAGTCACCACGGGCGACCGCCAGCAAACGTAGTTCGCTCATGGCCTCAATGATGACCGTATCGGCGTTGGGGCTTTGCAGTGAGAAGGTTGTCAGCGAAGGCAAGAGAATGGATGGGTCTGCCCAGTCGGTTCCCCAGAACACACCGGCTTCTTCCAGCCATTCGGCGCGCTCCTGAATCGCAAGGCAGCCCCCCGGCTGAAGCAGAACCCGGCGAACGGTGTCGAACAACCGGGGCAGCTTGCCGGGTTTTGCAAAAGCGCGGCTCTCATCTAGAGCCGCTATAGCATCATCCAGTCGCTGCACCAGCTTATCGAAGTTGACGACAGGTGCCGGACTTCCAGCGTCGGAATTGCTCAAACTGTCTTCCTCAGAGCCTGAACCAGGCCCGTTATTGTTAATTCCTTTCGGAATTATACATAGAAATCCAGTTCTTCCTGGTGTTTGAGTAAATCTCGCATCACGTAAGGGTCTTCACCGAAGAAATAAATCAGTCCCCAGTGCGTGCCAAACGCGGTACGCTTGGTGACCGTTTCTTCCATCGGCGGCGTCAGCTCGTGAGACTCGAAATATTCGTGGTTCTCGGTCTCCTCCGGCATTTCCAGCTTGCTGACCACCCGGCGGCGTGGATAAACACCGAAACAACCGGCATAACCCTTGGCATCCACCACCTCTTTCGGGAAAAATGCTTTGACTTCTTCGTCGGTGGTTTTCGGATCGAACGTCATGATCAACGCCTGATAGGCGTTGAAGCCGTAGGCACGCTCAAGCAGCTCGAATACCTTGAAGCCTGGCGGACGATAAGCCACTTCACCGAAGTACATGGTGCTGTCGCTGGTGACGAAGTACTCGGGATGGATAAACCCGAATTCGATATCAAAGGTCTTGATCAGTTTTTCGATCTCACGGGTAATCTGTTCGCGGTAATGCTCCAGGTCCGGCGTGGCCGGCACAAATACCGAATAGCCCAGGGTGACGTATTCCGAGATATTCAGGAAAGCGATCTTGCCATTGTGAACCCAGGCTTCGACCGCGAATTCCCAGCCGTCGAGGTGGGACTCCATCAACACCGGAAACTCTTCCTCGGGGATGGTATCGACTTCGTCCGGAGTACGGATAACCCGATGGCCAAGGCAACCCGCCTTGTCGAAGGCTTTGAGATGGATCGGGTCGTTGGGGTCGCCGTCCAGCTTCAGTAGCGTCTGGTTGACGCGCTTGAGGAAACGGACAACGTCTTCCTTATCGTGAGCTTCTTCGAAGATACCGACACGAATACCACCCAACTGGGCGCGGCGTTTCATCAACGCCTTGTCACGCAACAACAGGGACTGGCCGAACAACTTTGGCTGGTCCATCAGTACCGAGTTGATGGCACCGGCCCACTCGACGGTTTCCTCGAACAGTGGGATCGCCACATCGACGCCCATCTCCTTGAGGGTCTGGGCAATTTCAACAGATCGATCGTTCAGGCGCTCGAAATTCCAGGGAACATAGGGTATGTCATGCTCCTCACAATAGGTCTCGGCCCAATCGGGGGCAACGACGACATATCGGCGATCAAACTTGTCCGCCGCTTCGACCGCGTTCAGGCTCCAGCCCAGGAGTGCGACATAGCCTTTATTCGGATCGAACTTACGCTCGCTCATATGCGTTCTCCTTCGAGGGTGTCCTTATAACCTAACGTCTCGGTTACAAATCGCAACCGGCTCCGACACCAGAAGCTTCGGGAGGCGCTTCCGACGAATGCAGTTAAACCAGTCATGCCAAAGGCTTCGCAGCCCTTAGATCATTTGGTAATATCACCCTAAATTCAGGGTTGAGAGTGTCCGTTCCCGCACTTTGATGAGCAATTGCTCATCATCCACCAGTGACTGTCCGTATGAAGGCACCATCACTTTCATGCGTTCCTGCCATTCGGGAGACTTGATACGTTCCGGGAAGCAGCGTTCGATCACATCGATCATGGCATGGGCTGCCGTGGATGCGCCTGGCGACGCGCCAAGAAGCGCAGCAAGACTGCCATCCTTCGCCGCCACAATTTCGGTGCCGAATTCCAGCTTACCGCCACCGTCTTTGGACTTCTTGATGATCTGTACCCGCTGACCGGCCTCCTGCAGGCGCCAGTCTTCCTCACGGGCATCGGGGAAGTAATTACGCAGAGACGCTACCCGGTCGCTGTGTGACTGGAACACCTCGCCAATGAGGTAGCGGGTCAGGTCCATGTTGGTCCGGCTCACGGACAGCATGGGCCGCAGGTTGGTGGAACTGACCGAACCGAGCAGGTCGAACAGGGAGCCCTGCTTCAGAAAGCGCGTGGTAAAACCTGCGAAGGGGCCGAACAGCAGCGCTGGCTCACCGTTGATGATGCGGGTATCCAGATGGGGCACGGACATGGGCGGCGCGCCGATCGGAGCCTTTCCATAAACCTTGGAGTGGTGTTGTTCAACGATTTCCGGCTTCTGGCAAACCAGCCACTGACCACTGACCGGGAAACCACCATAGCCTTTTGACTCATCGATGTTGGATTTCTGCAGCATCGGCAGCGCACCTCCGCCAGCTCCGAGAAAAACAAAGCCAGCCTCAAGCTTGGTCAGTTCGCCGGTTTTCTGGTTTTTGACCCGTACCTTCCAGCGCCCATTATCCCGCTTGGCCAGATAATGCACCGGGCTGCTGAGCATCAGCTCAAAGTTCGGCGTGGTTTCCAGGAATTCCACCATGCTGCGGGTGAGCGACCCAAAGTCCACATCTGAACCATGTCTGATCCGGGTGGCGGCTACCCGCTGCATCGGGTCCCGGTTACCTACGACCAGAGGCATCCAGTCTTCCAGGTCCCGTGGGGATTCGGTGTACTCCATTTCGCGGAACAGGTGGTGGGCGCTGAGCTTTTCATAACGTCGCTTGAGGAACTTTACGCCGTCCTCGCCCCAGACAAAACTCTGGTGCGGCGTGCGGTTTATAAAGCTTTTAGGCTCCGGCAGCATGCCCTGCTCCACCAGGTGAGACCAGAACTGCAGAGAGACTTCGAACGATGCATTAATCTGCAGCGCCCGGTCGATAGTGACATCACCATACCCGGTTTCGGGAGTGTAATTGAGCTCACAGTAGCCGGCATGACCGGTTCCTGCGTTGTTCCATCCATCGGTGCTTTCATGGGCCACGTGATCAAGACGCTCCACCATGACGATGTCCAGGGAAGGGTCAAGTTGCCTGAGCATCATGCCGAGGGTGGCGCTCATGACGCCACCGCCGACCAGCACTACATCTGCCTGTCTAACGGCCATTGGTTATCACCCTAGCTAGTTTAAAAGCCTGTAGCCCGTCCACGATCAGCAGAGGGCCTTTCTGAAGTTGTGGCGCGATTATCCCGTTTTTTCAACGGATAATACATTGCGAATATCAACCGGCTTCGGTCGATAGCAGTTCCGTAACAGCAATACCGGCCTGTCTGGTCAGGGCCAACGCTTTGATTTTCTGTACGTACAGTGGCCGGAAGTGGGTCAAACGTTTAAAATGCCTTCGCCAGGCGCTATTTAAATCATTCTCGCGCCTGCCGCCAACGATATCACCGCCACTTTAGTCTCATATCGTGCGGCTTCCATTATCAGGGTTTCTTTATGCTACTGGCATTTGCAGCAATCATCGCTGGTCTGGTTCTTCTTGTCTGGAGCGCCGACCGGTTTATCGAAGGCGCGGCAGCAACCGCCAAACATCTGGGCATGCCTTCGTTACTCATCGGCATGGTGATCATCGGGTTCGGAACCTCCGCGCCGGAACTTGCGGTATCAGCCATGGCCGCGCTGGATGGCAATCCGGGGCTCGCACTGGGCAACGCTTATGGCTCGAACATCACTAACATTGCGGTGATTGTGGGGCTTACTGCAGTGATTGCCCCGATTGCTGTGCATTCACAGGTAATACGGAAAGAACTCCCGCTACTGCTGATACTGACCGCCATCGCCGGCTATCAGTTGCTCGATGGAGAGCTGACCCGGCTCGACGGTTGGGTGCTGCTGGCTGTGTTTGCTGCTGTGATGGGCTGGTCGATATACCAGGGCATGCAAGGCAAGGATGATGCCCTGATCAGCGGGCCGGATGCTGAACTGGACGTCCATCCAATGCCATTGAATCGCGCGTTGATGTGGCTTGTTATCGGCCTGGTTCTGTTGCTGGTCAGCTCCCGCATGCTGGTGTGGGGGGCAGTTTTCATAGCCCAGAGCCTTGGCGTCAGTGACCTGATTATCGGCCTGACTATTGTGGCCATCGGCACCTCACTACCGGAGCTGGCATCTGCATTGGCAGCGGTCAAGAAAAACGAACATGACCTGATACTGGGTAACATCGTAGGGTCGGGGATTTTCAATACCCTGGCGGTTGTCGGCCTGGCAGCGACCATCAAGCCACTGACCGTGGACATGGAGGTGCTCTACCGCGACTGGACCCTGATGACAGCCCTCACCATCGGCCTTCTGGTGATGAGCTTTGGCTTTACCGGTAAATCCCGCACCATCGGCCGCCCCGACGGCGCCTTTTTGCTGCTTGTATACGTCTGCTATGCCGGTTACCTGGCATCAACTGTACTCAGTTGATATGAACAGTCAGTCCTGGTTTTCCCGGAATACCATGGCTACAGAATTGAGACAGTATCTTTGTCCGGTAGGCGGCGGGCCGTCCGGAAACACATGCCCCAGGTGGCTGTCACAACGAGGACAACGAATTTCCGTCCGGGTCATGCCCAGGCTGCTATCCTCAAGGTAGCGGATGTGGTCGGTGTCGAAGGGCTGGAAAAAGCTCGGCCAGCCGGTGCCCGAATCAAATTTCGAATCCGAACTGAACAAAGGCAGCTCGCACAACCGGCAGTAATAGACACCGGGATTCTTGGTGTCCAGTAAGGTGCCGCAAAAGGGCCGCTCGGTACCGTGATCCAGTAACACACGGCGCTCCTCGTCGGTCAGGCCGGCGGCTTTCTCATCAATCTGTTCCGGTGTCAGTGGTGTCAGATCGTAACCTGCAGCAGAAACGCTCATAGCAGCCTCCTCAGGCAATATCATTACCGGTGTAACCGGGCTTCAACCGGTCACCGAATGTGTCCACAAGCTTTTCCATCTTTGGCGCGGCAACAGCCATGATGTATGGCTGGTAGGGATTACGGGCCGCAAAGTTCTGGTGATAGGACTCTGCAGGGTAAAACGCCTCTAACGGTTCCAGGCTCGTCACTAACGGAGCATCGTAGGCGCCCGTAGCATCCAGCTGCCGGATGTAGGCCTCGGCCACCCGTTTCTGGTCCTGCGTTTCATAAAAAATTGCAGAACGGTACTGGGTGCCCCTGTCGTTACCCTGGCGATTAAGCTGGGTAGGATCATGTGCCACCGAGAAGAAAACTTTCAGGATCTCCCCGAAGCTGACGGTTTGCGGGTCATACCGGACATCCACCACTTCGGCGTGGCCGGTCTGGCCGCTGCATACCGCTTCGTAATTCGCAGTATCCGCGCTACCGCCGGCGTAGCCGGATTCAACTCGCGAAACGCCATTGACCGCCAGGAAAACCGCCTCCACACACCAGAAGCAGCCACCGGCCAGCACGATTCTCTGCTCCTGATCACTGCCGGCTGGCAGATCACTTTCCGGGTCCTGGAAGCGGCTTTTGGGTACATTAAGGCCTGGAATATTGCAGGATGTCGACATATCAGCGTCTGCCTCTGATTTATTACCACAAGTTCGCATGCTTTTGAGCCAAGTGTGGCCTGACTGACCTGTTTTGGCCACCCCCGACGATGCTGATCAGAAAAACAGCAAACCTGCCAGTGCACTCACTGGTGCAAGTGCCCATACCGGTACCCGCCAGACAGCCAGGCTGACCCATGCCAGCAGGACGAACGCGATTGCGCCTGAACTGTGTACGGCAGATGTCCAGACCGGATCATAAAGTGCCGCCAACAATAATCCGACAACACCGGCATTGACTCCGGCAAGCGCTGCGCGGACAACCTCGTGACTGCGAATGTAGGACCACAGCGGGAGACCAGCGAACACCAACAGGGTACCTGGCAGGAAGACGGCAACAACTGCCACCGCGGCGCCAGACCAGCCGCCTTCCACACCACCAAGAAAAGCTGAAAAGGAGAACAGCGGCCCCGGCATCGCCTGAGCAACGCCATAGCCGGCCAGGAAAGTGTCTGCCGGCATATCACCGGAAGCAACAAAACCCTCCTGCAACCATGGCAGAACCACGTGCCCGCCACCAAAAACCAGGGCACCAGCGCGATATAATTCGGCCCAGATCCAGCCAAGAGAACCCGATGCCAGGGGCAGAAACGCCAGCATCAACAGAGCCACAAAAATGGCGAAAAAAGCCATGGGGCGACGGGTCTGAACGGGGATCGTCAGAGTTTCCGCCGATGGTTGCTGAGGCAGTTTCAGTAGCGCTCCGGCGGCGCCGGCACCCAGCAGGGCCAGGATCTGCATCCAGGTCGCACCTACGATCAGCAGCAGTATGGCCACCAGTAAGGCGATGGATAACCGCGGGCTATCCGGGCAAAGGCTCCGACCCATCTGCCACACCGCCTGGGCAACAACCGCCACCACGAACAGCTTGAGGCCGGTAATCCAGCCCCCTTCCCCGGCTCCCGGCCACAACCCCAGCCCCAGGGCAAACAGGGTCATCAGCAATGCCGATGGCAATGTAAAGCCAATCCACGCCGCTGCAGCCCCCCTGTACCCGTTTTGCAGAAACCCGAGGGTTAATCCCACCTGACTGGAGGCAGGCCCGGGCAGCAACTGACACAGCGCAACCACCTCACCGTAGGCGGAATCCGACAGCCATCGGCGGCGCTTTACAAATTCTTCATGGAAGAATCCCAGATGGGCTGCAGGGCCACCAAACGAAGTCAGGCCAAGGCGCAGAAACAACAGGAAAATGTGCCAGGCGGATAAAGCGCCGGCGCGGGCATCCTTTAACATGGAACCCTCTGTCTTGAATAACGTGAGTTAAGAAGGATGAACATTATGACTTCCCGGTTGCATCACTCCCAGACCCAACCATAATGAAGGGCATATTGACCGGATCGTGACAGGAAACGCTCACAACAACCAACAGGATCAACAATGACTGCCCGGGCCCATGCACCAGAATATAAGGACGAACTGCTGGAGTACCGCCTGAGCCTCCGGCTGGGCCCGGTCCATGCGCGACAACGCCTGGGTATTGAACGGGAAGCCGAAGCAAAGGTTTTCGGACCTGACCGGCATTCATTCCACCTGGAGAATATCACCTCCGCACCGGGATTCATCAGTACCTGCCTGAAAATGGCCGGGCTTTTCCGGCGAGGACAGGCCAACAGCCGCCGGCTGGATACCGTCCACAACCATTTTCACATTACTGGCCTGCCGGCCGCCTTCGAAGGCTACAGAATCCTGCAGCTGACCGACCTCCATGTGGATATGGACGAGGCCAACCTGCAGGCCGTGATCAACCGGATCGCCCCCCTTGAGTACGACCTGTGTGTGCTGACCGGTGACTACCGGCGCCAGACCTGGGGGCCTATTGAAAATGCCATGGAGGGCATGGCGAGGCTGCGGGACGCCATCCGCGGGAAAGCGTACGCGGTATTGGGCAACCATGACAGCGTGCGTATGGTGCCGGGCCTTGAAGATATGGGGTATCACCTGTTGATGAACGAGCATGCGGAACTTCAGCGGGGCGATGAAAAACTGTACCTGGCGGGTGTGGATGATGCCCATTTCTACAAGGTTCACAACCTGCACAAGGCCGGTGACAGGATTCCACCGGGCGGCATCAGCATATTACTGAGCCACACCCCTGAGATCTGGCGCGAAGCGGCCCATGCCGGCTACGACGTCTTCCTCTGCGGGCATACCCATGGTGGGCAAATCTGCCTGCCCGGAGGCATCCCCGTCACTCTGGATTCCGATTGTCCGCGGCAACTGGGCCGTGGCTACTGGCGCCGTAACGGCATGCAGGGCTATACCTCACCCGGAACCGGCACATCGGTGGTCAATGTGCGCCTGAACTGCCCGCCGGAAGTGACCCTGCATACTCTTACGGCCGGGCCAGGCTAGCGAAAACCGGCTCAGTGTGGCTGGTGACGAATACCCAGCCTGTAAAGCAGCGGTGACAGCAATATATTGGAAAGGGTGAAAATCACTACCACACCGGTCACCACTAACCCGTTGAGATCCAGCCAATACCACGCCAGAATCATCGGCAGTAATGCTTCGGGAACCTGGTCCAGCCCGGTCGCCCGGGCACTGGAAGCGAGCCCGGCACGGCGCTTGATAAAGCTGCTGATCAAATCCCCGGCGAGCCCCAGTAGTCCGAACGTCAGGCCGAACATCAGCCCGATTCCGGTTATCCACGCAAACAGACCGCAGGCCAGGGTTCCGGAGACAACACCTCGCCAGGTTTTGCTCTTACCCAACAGAGGCCGCCCGTCATGCCAAAGGCGCCCGCCATCCACTGCCGCAGCCCAGCGCTGGCCGAATACCAGGGCAGCAACCACTGGCGCTCCGTTTGCCAACACCAGCATCACGAAGAGCTCGAGAGAAATCAGCAAACTGCTCAGCCTCCGTCAGGTGGCACCCCGGGGCGCCCGTTTGTTCAGGCCACGCCGCCCCTTGTGAGCTTCAGCGGGTCCATCAGTTCTTCCAGCCTGTCCCGGTCAAGACCGCTGCGCTCCTCGGCAACATCAATAACCGGCCTTCCACTCTGGTAGGCTTCCTTCGCTATTTCAGACGCCAGGCTGTAACCGATCTCGGGATTCAGCGCGGTCACCAGTACCGGGTTCTTGCCCACTGCCGCGTCCAGATGGTCGGCATTCACGGTGAAGTCGCGAATCGCCTTGTCGCCGAGCATGGTGGACGCATTGGTGAGCAGTTCGATCATATCCAGCAGGTTCGCGCCTACCAATGGCAGCATCACGTTCAGCTGGAAATTACCGGACTGCCCGGCAATGGCAATGCTGCTGTCCAGCCCCATCACCTGGGCACCCACCATGGCTACCGACTCGGGAATCACCGGATTGACCTTGCCCGGCATGATACTGCTGCCCGGCTGCAATGCCGGCAGGCTGATTTCCGCCAGGCCATGAATAGGGCCGCTGTTCATCCAGCGCAGATCATTGGCGATCTTGGTGAGCACAATGGCCAGGCCCCGTAGTTGCGAAGACAGGGCCACCGGAGCATCAATGGCGCTCTGGCCCACGAATTTGTGTTCCAGCGAATGGTAGTGATAGCCGGTGTTAGCCTTGAGGAATTTGACGAACTGCTCCGGGAACTCGTGCAACGCGTTCACGCCGGTGCCAACTGCGGTTCCACCCTGGGGAACCATCAACAGGTCCTCTGCCGACGCCTCAAGGCGTTTCTCTGCCGCCAGCAACTGCTCACGCCAGGTACGCAACTCCTGCCCGAGGGTAACCGGCATGGCATCCATCAGATGGGTACGGCCGGTTTTGACCTGCTCGGAAAAAAGCGCTTCCCGCTCGTAGATAATGCCGCAAAGATGCGTCAACGCCGGCAGCAGGCGCTCGTGAATGCCAGCGACTGCACTGACATGAATCGCCGTCGGAATCACATCATTGGAACTCTGGCTCATATTGACGTGGTCGTTAGGGTGAATCCCGACATCTTCCTGCCCGGCCAGCGCAGCAATCACCTCATTCACATTCATGTTGGTGCTGGTGCCTGAGCCGGTCTGGTAGCGGTCAATGGGAAACTGGTCAGCGCACTCGCCATTGAGCAGTCGGTCACCCGCGGCAACAATGGCATCGCGCACTTCATTATCCAGCAAACCGAGACTGGCGTTGGCATCAGCGGCTGCCTGCTTTACCCGGACCACCGCGGCGATAAAGGCAGGCGGCATGGGCAGGCCACTGACCGGGAAATTTTCGACAGCCCGCTGTGTCTGGGCTCCCCATAGCGCGTCCTCGGGAACATGGACTTCTCCCAGACTGTCTTTTTCCGTCCTGAAATTGGTCATGACATTCTCCTCGTCAGCCAGACTAGGTCATTGATTGAGTGGGGACTTCAGTCTGACATGGTCGCAAATGCCAGTAACCTGATCAAAATTCAGGATCAGGGTGTGTACGGTATTGGTGTAGGTGTCGTGCAGATGGAATTTGAACCGGTGCTGTTTCTCGCCCTGCAGGTAGCCATCATATTCACGCACGAGCTCTCGTACGTCGCCTCCTTCATCTCTGGACCAGGTAGCATTGAAGGGGCCCAATATGGCGCCACCGGAGAGGCAGACAGTCACTTCATGATTGGTAAGGGCATTTTCGGGAACGGACATAACTCTCTCCTGACGAAACTTTCGTTGACAGAATAGAGTGTAGACCGTCAATGCGATCCTGGGTTCAGCCAGACTGGGGCCGTGTGGAACGGCCCCATTATTTCTGATGGATGGTTATTGCGGATTCAGAAGAAACCCAACGGGTTGATGTCGTAGCTGACCAGCAGGTTCTTGGTCTGCTGGTAGTGGTCCAGCGCCATCTTGTGGTTCTCGCGGCCAACACCGGACTTCTTGTAGCCACCAAAGGCTGCGTGAGCCGGATACTGGTGGTAGCAGTTGGTCCATACGCGGCCCGCCTGGATGGCGCGGCCCATGCGGTACGCACGGTTGATGTCGCGGGTCCAGAGGCCGGCCCCAAGACCAAACTCGGTGTCGTTGGCGATGGCCAGGGCTTCTTCCTCGTCCTTGAAGGTGGTAACACCGACCACCGGGCCGAAGATTTCTTCCTGGAACACACGCATGTTGTTCTTGCCTTTCAGCAGCGTGGGCTGGACGTAGAAGCCGTTGTTGTACTCACCTTCCATTTCCTCGCGGCCGCCGCCAGTCAGCACTTCCGCACCTTCCTGCTTGCCGATTTCGAGGTACGACATGATCTTGTCGAACTGCTCCCGGGAGGCCTGGGCGCCTACCTGCACGTCGGTATCAAGCGGGTTACCACGCTTGATGGCTTTGGTGCGCTCGATGACCTTGGCCATGAACTCGTCGTACATGTCTTCCTGGATCAGCGCGCGGGACGGGCATGTGCACACCTCGCCCTGATTGAAGAACGCCAGTACCAGGCCTTCCACACACTTGTCGATAAACTCAGGCTCAGCCTGCAGCACATCCGAGAAGTAGATATTGGGGGACTTGCCGCCCAGCTCCACTGTGGACGGAATGATGTTCTCGGCAGCACACTTGAGAATGTGGGCACCTACCGGGGTAGAACCGGTAAACGCGATCTTGGCAATGCGCTTGCTGCTCGCCAGAGCCTGGCCGGCTTCAATGCCGTAGCCGTTGACGACGTTGAGCACACCCGGTGGCAGCAGGTCGCCAATCAGGTCCATCAGAATCAGGATGCTGGCGGGAGTCTGCTCGGCCGGCTTCATAACGGTGCAGTTACCCGCCGCCAGACAGGGCGCCAGCTTCCACACTGCCATCAGCAGGGGGAAGTTCCAGGGAATAATCTGGCCTACAACGCCCAGTGGCTCATGGTAGTGATAGGCCACGGTGTTGTTATCAATGGCACTGGAGGTGTCCTCCTGGGCGCGGATACATCCGGCGAAGTAACGGAAGTGGTCCACTGCCAGGGGCAGGTCGGCGTTGACAGTTTCACGCACCGCCTTGCCGTTATCCCAGGTCTCCGCAACCGCCAGCATCTCGATATTCTGCTCAATGCGGTCGGCAATTTTCAGCAGGATGTTGGAACGCTCGGTGGTAGAGGTTTTGCCCCAGGCCGGGGCAGCCTTGTGGGCGGCGTCCAGGGCCAGATCAATATCCTCGGCAGTGGAGCGCGGGATTTCGCAGATCACATCACCGGTCACCGGCGTGATGTTTTCAAAATACTGGCCCTTGGCGGGAGCGACCCACTCACCACCAATAAAGTTTTCGTAACGGGGTTTGAAGGAGACAACGGAGCCTTCCTTTCCGGGTTGTGCGTAGATCATGGTCTCGACCTCTTGTTGTGTTTGTCGAAGGGCAACGCGGCCTTTCGCGTTTACCCACTCAATGTAGACCCCATTGCCCGATAGTTGAATGATGCGATGAGGTAAAAAACTCCTCCCTTGGTAGTAGATGGCACCAGATCCGCGCCAACACTGCCTTCACGCCGATATGCACCATCAATTAAATATTGCACCGCAAACACAACGGTCAGCGCACCATAAGGGTGCGTGCGCCCTGTCAGGTGGCGGCCTATGTCAACCAGAGAAACTATAATGCAACAAAATCAGAAACTTATTAATTGGCATGGACCCTGCAGTAGCTCCGGTACGCAGCGAGAAGTCGGTTACTGAAACCACAATCAAAGCGCCACAATCTGACCAATGGTCAACTAGGGTTCCGGTCTGCCACCCATTCAGGCAGATGGCTGGTCCGAGAGTTGACGACCTTTTCCAAGGTTACACGGCGGGACAAAAGCCCGGGAGGATCGTTCAGTTACTGACGCCTCTCGTTTTTTGGATGCCTTAACCAGGAGGAAAAGGCCATGTTGCAAACCGCAGCCCCTCTCTATGCAACCCCCCTCTACGACGATCTGATTCCCGGCGGATCCCACTGGTCCTTTGTCATGCGCCGCGGCCACGTGCTGCGCCTGATCGATGAAACCGGCGGGGCCAACGTCGGCATGCTGATGTACAACCCCGAGAATCCCCTCGAGCG
>JBHEPI010000087.1:0-3773 GCA_046260345.1 Marinobacter sp.
TGCCATGTCCGGCAGTTCATGGGCAATGCCCTTGTGGCAATCAATACAGGTTTCATCTCCCTCGTCTGTCAATGCCGTGGAATGGGCTTCCGCCGCGCGCGGATCCTGCTGCGTAAAGTCCATGGAATCAAACTCGTGGCAGTTACGGCACTCCAGTGAGTCATTGGCTTTCAGCCGGTGCCATTCCCTCTGGGCCAGTTCGAGGCGCTTGGCTTCGAACTTTTCCGGGGTATTGATAGAACCAAACAGCCAGCCCCAGACTTCTTTCGATGCCTCCATCTTACGGCCTATTTTGTGGGTCCAGTCGTGGGGCACGTGGCAGTCGGAGCATTCGGCCCTTACTCCGGAGCGATTGCTGTAATGGATCGTCCCTTTCAGTTCCTGGTACGGGTTGCTGTACATCTCATGGCAGCCGGTACAGAACTCTTCGGTGTTGGTGACCTCCAGGGCGGTATTGAAACCGCCCCAGAATATGATGCCGGCCAGAAAGCCGCCCAGCGTCAGGAACCCGAGGCTGTAGTGAACGCTGGGTTTACGTAGCAGTTGCCAGTAATACTTCAGCCGATCCATCATTGGCTTTCCCCCCGATCGCCCTCGCGGATAACCTGGTCGATGGGTTTGAAGTCTGATTCCACCAGCGCTTCGGCGTCAGTTTGTGGCACATGGCACTGGGTACAGAAGTACCGTCCGGGGGTCACCTCTGCTCTCACCTGGAAATTGCGATCCATAAAATGAGTCACGCTGACCATCGGTGCACCGGCCGATGGCGCCGACTCACGGCTATGGCAGTCCAGGCAGCGATTGAAGCGCTTGTCGACCTGGTAATCCCGAATGCTGTGGGGAATCACCGGTGGCTGTTCGGGGTAGTTGCGCACTTCCCGCTTTACGTCTCTTGGATCTCCCGCAATGGGGGGAGCTTCCCCTGTCTCACCGAGAGTACCAACTTCCCTGAGGCCGTCAGGTGAAGACGGCGACATGGAGGGCGACTCTGCCAGAGCGACCGTGGCAAGGGAGGCCGTCAGCAAGATAGCGATCAGCTTTTTCATGGTGTATCTCCTCAAGCCAGGTTTACCAGTTCCAGACGCACGGCACACTTCTTGAAATCCGTCTGTTTGGAAATGGGATCGGTCGCGTCCAGCGTGACCTTGTTAATGATCTTGCCGGCATCGAAGAAAGGCACATACACCATGCCTTTGGGGAGGCTGACACGGCCACGGGTTTCAACCCGCAACCGCACTTCGCCACGGCGACTGGCCACCAGAACCTCGCTGCCCCGCCGGAAACCCTGCTCTCTGGCATCATCCATATTCATGTAAAGAAGGGCGTCAGGCACCGCTTTGTGGAGTTCACCGACCCGCCGTGTCATCGAGCCTGTGTGCCAGTGCTCCAGTACCCGACCGGTACAGAGCCAGAACGGATACTCGTCGTCAGGAGATTCCGCTGGTGGCTCGTGGGGTACCGCAAATATCCGTGCCCGGTTATCGGCATTGCCATAGAACTGGAAACCGCTTCCCTCTTCTACATAGGGGTCAGACCCCTCGCGGTAGCGCCAGAGCGTCTCCTTGCCATCAACAACCGGCCAGCGCAGGCCACGGGTCTTGTGATAGGTGTCGAAGTCCGCCAGGTCCTTGCCCTTACCCTTGCCGAATTGCCGGTACTCCTCGAACATTCCCTTCTGGATGTAGAAACCAAAATCATTCGCTTCATGGTTGCCGTACTCCGGATTCAGGTCATCCAGCGGAAAAGCATCCACATTACCGTTGCGGAAGAGCACATCGAACAGGGTTTTGTCCCGCATCTCCGGAGCCTTGGCCAGCAGATCCTCGGGCCAGACATCGGCCACCTTGATACGTTTGGCCAGGGCCACGGTCTGCCAGAGGTCTGATCTGGCCTCCCCCGGTGCCTTCACCAGCTCCTGCCAGAACTGGGTACGGCGTTCCGCGTTGCCATAGGCGCCCTCTTTTTCGACCCAGCCGGCGGACGGCAGAATCAGATCCGCCGCCTGGGCAGACACCGTGGGATAAATATCGGAGACGATGATAAAGGTATCCGGATTGCGCCAGCCCGGAAGCGTTTCCTGCATGGTATTGGGGCCAGCCTGAATGTTATTGGTTACCTGGGTCCAGTACACCCTCAGCTTGCTGTCCTTCAGCATCCGGCTTTGCAGAACGGCGTGGTAACCCACTTTTTCAGGAATGGTGCCTTCCGGCAGTTTCCAGATCTTCTCGGCCTTGGCCCGGTGCTCCGGGTTGGCCACCACCATGTCCGCCGGCAAACGGTGGGCAAAGGTACCCACCTCCCTTGCAGTGCCACAGGCGGACGGTTGGCCGGTCAGCGAGAACGGGCTGTTGCCGGGGGTGGCAATCTTCCCTGTCAGCAGGTGTACGTTGTAGATCAGGTTGTTAACCCAGACGCCACGGGTGTGCTGGTTGACCCCCATGGTCCAGAAAGTGGTAACGCGCTTGTCCGGGTCTGCATAGAGCCTGGCCAGGCGTTCCAGACGGTCTGACGGAACACCGGACTCCTTGACGGCCCGTTCCAGGTCGTACTCCTTTACATACTCGGCAAAGGCTTCAAAGCTCATATCCTCGAAGCTGTTGGCGTTATTGGCATTCTTCGCGTTCTGCTCGCGGGGATCTTCCGGGCGCAGACCGTAGCCGATATCATCCGCCCCCTTAACGAATTTGGTGTGCTTATTGACGAAGTCCTCGTTAACCGCATCGTTCTGGATGATGTAGTTGGCGATGTAGTTGAGGATGGCAACGTCGGCGTGGGGCGTCATCACCATCGGCAGGTCAGCCAGGTCAAACGAGCGATGTTTGTAGGTAGAGAGTACTGCCACCTCGGTGGACGGATCAGACAACCGGCGGTCAGTGACCCGCGTCCACAGAATCGGGTGCATTTCCGCCATGTTTGAACCCCAGAGCACAAACGCGTCGGCGTTCTCGATATCGTCATAGACCCCCATGGGCTCGTCAGAGCCAAAGGTGCGCATGAACCCTGCCACCGCCGAGGCCATGCAGTGCCGCGCATTGGGATCGATGTTGTTGGTGCGGAAGCCGGCCTTGAACAACTTGCTGGAGGCGTAGCCTTCCCAGATGGTCCACTGGCCGGAACCGAACATGCCTACACTGTCAGGGCCATGCTCCTTGATCGATGTGGTGAACTTTTCTGCCATCACATCAAGGGCCTCGTCCCAGCTTACTTCCTGGAAGTCTCCCTCCTTGTGGAATTTGCCGTCCCGCTTGCGCAGAAGGGGTTTGGTGAGGCGGTCCCGACCGTAGAGGATTTTGGACAGGAAATAACCTTTCACGCAGTTCAGCCCACGGTTCACCTCGGAC
Organism: Marinobacter sp.; assembly: GCA_046260345.1. Classification (GTDB taxonomy): domain Bacteria; phylum Pseudomonadota; class Gammaproteobacteria; order Pseudomonadales; family Oleiphilaceae; genus Marinobacter. The sequence goes on from JBHEPI010000087.1 coordinate 3,342, forward strand.
TGGGTATCACCGTGGGTGGCAACAATCTGGTTGTCTTTGGTGGCAACCATAACGCTGCAACCGGTACCGCAGAAGCGACAGGGTGCCTTGCTCCATTTCAGTTCGGTGAGTTCCGCGTTGGTGATCAGATTGCTGGCTGCTGCGGGAATCGACAGCCCCGCGGCCGAGGCCCCGAGGGCAAGCGCGTTGGCCTTGGCGAATTCGCGTCGTGTCAGGTTCATGGCTCTGTCCCTGTGATCAGTTTTATTGTGTTTGCTTCAGATCAATCATTTGGTGGCCGGCTTCCGCCGGCGACATCAGCTCGTGGTAAACCAGAATGCATTCCAGAACACCCGGCTGGCTTTCCAGCAACTCAACCGTTTCCAGCAATCGCTGCTGGTGCGGGCCTTCGGCAATGACCACCAGCTTCCCTTCCGATGATTCGGCCCCGGT
>JBHEPI010000092.1:0-11978 GCA_046260345.1 Marinobacter sp.
GCCCCCATGTTGTGTTTCATGAAATCGTCGTGAGAGAAAAATCCCGTTGTCATGCTGATCCTGAACGCTCTCGTTGTGCTTGTATTTTGTCCAATATTATCAGGGATAGGGCAGCCCTGCCGTGTTTCTTTGGTCTTATGGCGTCAATAGACATTTTACATCACCAGACAAGCGCCTAAGATAGGACGTATATCTGCCCGGTCAATCCGAAGCAAGGAGCGAAGTTTGAGCACCCGATACCTGGAAAGTCTTTTTAATCCCTCTTCCATAGTGGTTGTCGGCGCCTCAGAGCGGTCGGATAATCTTGGTGGCATGGTGCTGCGGAATCTGCTCGGTGGTGGTTATCCGGGGCAATTGCTGGTGGTTAACCAGAATGATTACGAGAATGTCCACGGGGTGCCTTGCGTAAAGAAGGTTTCCCGGATGGGGTTCAGCCCTGATCTGGCGATCATCTGTACACCCCCGGATACCGTGCCGAAAATGGTCCGTCGGCTGGGGGAGGAAGGTGTCCGAACAGCCATCGTGATGACCGGAGGCATGTCCCGGAGCCACAGCAAGACGGGCCAGCCGTTGATGTACTCGGTCCGGGATGCGGCACGGGAGACCGGTATCCGGGTGCTGGGCCCCAACACCATCGGCCTGATGGTCCCGGCCCGCAGTCTTAACGCAACCTACGCCCATATGGGCGCTATTCCCGGCAAGGTGGCGTTCGTCGGCCAGTCCGGCACCATTGCCAGTTCGGTGATTGACTGGGCTTTTGCCCGGGGCGTGGGATTTTCCTACTTCCTGACGCTGGGCGACGGCATGGATATCGACCATGACGACCTGATCGATTACCTGGCGCAGGATACTCAAACCCGCGCCATACTCTTGCATATCGAGAACATCCCTAATGCTCGGCGTTTCATGTCGGCCGTTCGTGTGGCTTCACGTACCAAGCCGGTTATTGCGGTGAAAAGCGGCCGGGTGCCGGAATCGGAGTGGTTCCACCATGAGCTGCCGGCCGGACTGACCCGCAGTGATCCCATTTACGATGCCATGTTGCAGCGCGCTGGTGTGTTGCGTGTGGACGGGCTGGGGCAAATGTTCGATGCCCTCGAAACCCTGACCAGAATGCGCCCGTTGCGGCGTGAAACTCTGGCAATCATGGCCAATGGTGTGGGGCCCGGCGTGCTGGCGGTGGACCGGCTCGCCCACCTGGGGGGTGAACTGGCGGAACTGTCCGGCAAGTCCGTTAATGCGCTGGCGGAGGCCCTGCCGCCTTACTGGACTCGCAAGAATCCTATCGACCTGGGCTATGATGCTTCGCCAGATCTTTATGCCCGGGCTATCAAGATCCTGGCGAAGGATCCGGAGGTGGCCAACGTACTGGTGATGTATGCGCCCAGCCTGACCCAGGACAGTCTTCAGATTGCCGATGCGGTGGTGCAGGCATCCAAAGGCACGCGGCTGAATGTGTTTACCTGTTGGCTGGGCCAGAGCACGGTGCTGGATGCCCGGGAGGAGTTCTACCGGGCCGGGTTGCCATCGTTCTTTAACCCGGAGAAAGCTGTCACGGCGTTCATGCAGCATGTTCGTCACCAGCGGGTGCAGCGGTTGCTGACAGAGACACCGGAATCATTTACCGATCACCTTGACGACCACACGCAAACCCGGCGGGTTGTGGTCAATGCCATGCGCGCTGAGCGCCGTCATCTTTCCAACCGGGAAGCCCGGGATTTGATCCGTGACTATGGCATCAACACGGTGGACACGATCTATTGCGATGATATGGAAGAGGTACTGGAAGCCTTTGCGGTGGAGCGGCGGCCAGTGGATATCACGCTGATTCATGAGCAGGCCTGCCATCCGCTGATTGAACTGAGCCCCGGCCAGCGTCGTTACAAGGGCACGGTTCAGAAGCTCAACAGTGAAGGGGCCATCATGGATTCCTGCCGTTTCCTGATGGAAGAGTACAAGAAGCACTACCCCGAAAGTGGGTTCCTCGGGTTTGCCGTTCAGCGCTCATACCAGCACGTGGGAGGTATTGAATTCAGTGTTGGCATTACCCGCGACAAACTGTTTGGCCCCCTTGTGGTGTGCGGTGCCGCGGGTGCCCAGATCAACGTGATGACCGATCGCCAGATTGCCCTGCCACCGCTGAATATGGTTCTGGCGCGGGAACTGTTGCGGCGCACCTACATGTATAAGCTGCTGAAAGAGCATAGCCTGAAACCGGAAGAAGACATTCGCGCGGTATCGGAAACTCTGGTGACCCTGTCGCAGATAGTCATTGATATCCCCGAGATCCGTGGGCTCGAAATCTCGCCATTACTGTTCAACGAGCAGGGCGCTGTTGCGGTGAACGTGGCCATTGACCTGGCTGACAAGCCGGGACGACCCATCATTCAGCCGTACCCGAGAGAGCTGGAAGAATGGATATTGCTGCCCAGGTCCGGACGCCGGGTGATTATCCGCCCGGTTCTGGCAGAAGACGAACCGGCACACCGGGCATTTCACGAGCTCCAGTCGCCGGAATCCATCCGTTATCGCTTCTTCCAGTACCGTAAGCACTTCTCACGGGAAGACGTGGCCCAGATGGTGCAGATCGACTATGACCGGGAAATGGTATTCATCGCCAATGCGCCAAAGGAGGAGGGCGAGGGCGAAGAAACTCTGGGCACTGTTCGCACCTGGACAGACGCGGACAACCTGCGGGCCGAATTTGCGGTGATGGTGCACGACAAGATGAAGGGCGAGGGGTTGGGCGTGGCCCTGATGCAGAAGATGATCGATTACTGCCGCGCCAAGGGCACGGTGGAAATGGTGGGCAATGTGCTGCCGGATAACCGCCCGATGTTGCGGCTGGCAGAGCACCTGGGTTTCGAGATTCATTACAACCCGGAAGAAGAAGTGATGGATCTTACCCTGGTGCTGAATGAGCCGGAGAAAGACTGGCAGCGGGAGCGTCTGGAGCAGACCTCCCACTGATCAGTAGTGGTCATTCTTCTTCAACAATGGCGGAACGGTCCTCGCCGCCCAGTGCTTCCAGCAGGCCGGGGATCAGCCTGGCCAGTTCCAGTGTCATCAGTGAGAAGGCGGCATCGAAGCGGGCAGCGGCATCGTCTGCATCCACATCGTCGAGCTTTTCCTGCAGGGTGTCGCCGAACTTCAGGCGACGGATGCCCAGTTCCTCATCCAGTACGAACGAAAGATTGTCGTCCCAGGTTACCGACAGTTTGGTGACCTGCATACCGGCATCCAGGTGGCTGCGGATTTCATCGCCCTGGAGATCCAGCCCCTTGCAGCGCACCACGCCACCGTCCTCAGATGGGTCTTTCAGTTCGCACTCGTTGCCCAGTTCGATACTTGCGGGCAGGTCGATGGACTCATTCAGCCAGCCGGTAAAGGTGAACGCAGGCGCCTGCTCTACGGCGGGCGGGCGAACCGGCAGTGAACCCAGGCTTTTGCGCAGGGTAGAGGCCAGGTCTTCCGCTTGCTTGGCAGAGCCCGCATCCACGACCAGAACACCATCCGCGGGGGCCAGGTAGGCGTAACAACGGCGGTTCTTGGAAAAGGCGCGGGGTAACATCTCGAGCATCACTTCTTCTTTGAGTTCGTCTTTTTCCTTGCGCCGGACCTTACGATGCTGCTCGGCCTCGATCATTTCGGCTTTTTCGTCCACCAGTTCCTTGATCACGGACGCCGGCAGCAGCTTTTCTTCCTTGCGCAGGGCAATCAGATGGTAACCACCGGCGCTGTGAACCAGCAGGTCGCTGTGCTTGCCCATGGGCGGTACCCAACCCTGACGCCCGGTTTCCTGGGGGCCGCAGGGTTTGAAGGCATCGGCCTGAAGCTTTTCTTCCAGGGCTTCGGCGGTTATCTCAAATGGCTTGGTAAAACGGAATACGCGGGCATTACGAAACCACATGGTCCGGGTCCTTGTTGGTTATTGGCTGATGTCGATAGTGAAGAAGGGAAGCGATCATACGGCCACCGATCAGTGGCCGTAAAGTGACAATACTGAAAACTGTCTGCGGGCAAAAGTCAGAGTTGCATGATCTCAACCAGAATGGTTTTGATGATAAATCCCACCACGCCTGCACCCAGAATGGTAAAAAGCACAATGGTTCCGAATCGGCCAGCCTGGGATTTTTTGGCCAGGTCCCACACGATGAATCCCATCCAGACGATCAGCCCTGTGAGCAATACCAGCATGGCAAGCTCGGAGAATACTGCTTCGTTCATTGATGACTCCAGACTCTTTTAGCTCAAGGCTGCTTACTGCCCGTCACGCAGGAATACCCAATTATCTCCGCTGGACTGCTCCTCGCTGAAACGGTAACCCTCAAGATCAAAGCCCTTCAGATCGTCTGCCTGGGTAATGTTGTTCTGGATGGCATAACGGCACATCAGGCCCCGGGCCTTCTTGGCGTAGAAGCTGATCATCTTGTACTGGCCGTTTTTCCAGTCTTTGAATTGCGGGGTGATCAGGCGTGCGTCCAGCTCTTTCTTGCGCACGGCCTTGAAGTATTCATTGGAGGCAAGGTTGACCAGAACGCCGTCGTCCGCGTTCAGCAGGCGATTGAGTTCGTCGGTGATTTTACTGCCCCAGAAGGCGTACAGGTCTTTGCCCCGATGATTTTCGAATTTCGTGCCCATTTCCAGGCGGTAGGGCTGCATCAGGTCCAGGGGTTTGAGCACACCGTAGAGGCCGGACAGAATCCGGAGGCGCTTCTGGGCGATGTTGAATTCCTTGTCGTTGAAGCTTTCTGCAGCGAGACCGGTGTAGACATCCCCTTTGAACGCCAGTACCGCTTGCCGCGCATTGTCCGCCGTAAACGGTGTATGCCAGGTACGGAAGCGCTGGGCGTTGAGCTGGCCCAGTTTTTCACTAACTCCCATCAGGTTGCTGATGTCATGGGGTTCCAGTTCCTTGAGCTGGTCAACCAACTCGCAGGCATCGTCCAGGAACGCCGGCTGGGTCGCTTTGGTGGTGGCCACCGGGCTTTCGTAGTCCAGGGTTTTTGCAGGGGAAATAACCATCAACATGTCGGGCAATCCTCATCGGAGAAAGTTCAGTAACTGGTCCCTGGTAAACGGCCAGTCCAGTTCCTCGCCGGTGTCGTTACGGTGAAGTACCGGAATCCGCGTGCCGTAGCGTTCCACCAGTTGTTCGGACTGGGCAATGTCCACAGCATCTACGGGTATGGGCGCTGGCATGGGCGTATTCACCAGCAGCGCTTCTGCCAGCTCACACAGCTGGCACTGGGACGTAGTGTAAAAAATCAGTTCCATTTACTTGGGCTGTGCGTCTATCTGTTGACCATTGACGTCCCGGCTGTCCGGTCCCATCAGGTACAGGTAAATTGGCATCAGGTCTTCCGGTGCCGGATTCTGCTGCGGATTTTCGGCCGGATACGCCGTGGCTCTCATATTAGTGCGGGTTGCACCCGGATTAAGACTGTTCACCCGAACGTTGTGGCGGTCGTCGTCCAGTTCGTCCGCCAGCATCTGGCTCAGCCCTTCAATGGCGAACTTGGACACCGCATAGGCCCCCCAGTAGGGTTTGGCGCGGCGGCCGACGCCTGAGGATGTGAAAATCACCGAGGCGTCGTCGGACTTGCGCAGCAGCGGGATCATCGCCCGGCTGAGCAGAAAAGGCGCGGTGGCGTTTACGTGCATTACCTTGTTCCAGATTTCCGGGTCGTAAAGCTCTATCGGGCTGCGGGTGCCAAGGATGGCAGCGTTGTGAAGCAGGCCGTCCAGGCGGTCGAAGTTGTCTTCGATGGTCATCGCCAGTTCTTCATAATCCTTGACTGCGGCACCCTCGAAGTTCAGCGGTACGATGGCCGGTTTCGGGTAGCCGGCGGCTTCAATCTCGTCATACACGGATTCCAGTTTGGCAACGGTGCGGCCTACCAGAATCACAGTGGCGCCATGGGCTGCGTAGGCTTTTGCTGCTGCCCGTCCGATGCCGCTTCCGGCACCGGTCACCATGATGATGCGATCTTTCAGCAAGTCGGCCGGTGCTTGATAGTCCTGCATTCTGTATCTCCGTTAGGAACTTACTGGGAAATAATAAAATGGACTGCGTCAGGTGTATGGGCGCGTTCTGTCCGGAGCCCTATTGTAACAGTTTTGCCAGGTCGCTGACGGTGTCGGCGATGATGTCAGCTTGCCACAGGTCAACCGTCTCTGGCTGTTCGATATAACCGTAACGGACGGCAATGGTTTTCATGCCGGCGTTACGCCCGGCTTCAATGTCCCGCTCGTGGTCGCCAACGTAGATGCCAGTGAACGGATCGGCCCCAACTTCCTGACAGGCCAGGAACAGTGCTTCCGGATGGGGTTTGCGATGGGTGACGTGATCGGGGCAGATCAGGGTAGAGCAGCGCTCAGCCAGCCCCAGCGCCGCGACCAAAGGCGCGGCAAAGCGAACCGGTTTGTTGGTAACAATGCCCCAGGGTATATGGCGGGCTTCAAGATCCTTCAGGATCGTGTCTACGCCCTCGAACAGGGTGGTTTCCACGGCAACACCGGCTTCGTAAAGGTCGAGAAACGCCGTGTGTTTCTCCAGGTAATCCGGGTGATCCGGTTCAAGGCCAAAGCCAACACGAATCATGGCCCTGGCGCCATTGGATACCGAGCGGCGGATGTGGGGCGCCGGCAGAGCCGGCAGCCCGTGGGCATGCCGGAGTTCGTTCAGGCAGCGGATGAAATCCGGCGCGGTATCAATCAGTGTGCCGTCGAGATCGAACAGGACGGTTGAGGGTGCTGAAACTGTCGCTGTCACGATGGAACGGTTTCCTCGTGAGTATCCATGGCATGCATCATGTAATTGACGTCCACATCGCGCCCCAGGCGGTAAACCTTGGTGATCGGGTTGTAGGTCATACCGGTCAGCTCACGCACTTCCAGCCCTGCATGGCGCAGGTGATCTGACATCTCTGATGGGCGGATGAACTTGCGCCATTCGTGCGTGCCCCTGGGCAGCAACCTGAGGACATACTCCGCGCCCACAATCGCAAACAGGAAGGACTTGGGATTGCGGTTGATGGTGGATACGAACAGGTGCCCGCCGGGCTTCAGCATGGCGGCACAGGCCCTGACAACAGAGGCCGGGTCCGGTACGTGCTCCAGCATTTCAAGGCAGGTGACTACATCGTACTGGCCGGCGTGTTCAGGGTCGCTCGCCAGTTCTTCGATGGTGATCTGGCGATAATCCACCTGGATGCCACTTTCCATGCCATGAAGTCTTGCCACTGCCAGAGGTGCCTCGCCCATGTCGATTCCGGTCACATGGGCGCCCCGCTGCGCCATTCCCTCGGACAACAGCCCGCCGCCGCATCCGACATCCAGGGCCTTTTTGCCCGCCAGGGGCGCACGTTCGTCAATGTAGTTGAGGCGCAGGGGGTTGATGTCGTGCAGGGGGCGGAACTCGCTGGTAGGGTCCCACCAGCGACTGGCCAGGGCCTCGAATTTGGCGATTTCGTTCTGGTCTACGTTCTGATTGCTCATAGATGGCTCTGCCTGGTAACGGAAATAGGGTGTGTCAGCCGGTTTCCTGTTCACGAATACGGTCGGCCCAGCTCCGGACACGAAGCATCAGGTCCGGTACGTCAATACGGGTCAGCGTGCCTTCCTGGACCTGAGGTACGCCGTTGATCCAGCTATGGCTTACCTGCCTGCCATGGTTGCTGTAAACAAGGTGCGAGGCCGGGTCATAGATCGGTTGAAGAAAAGGATCACTCAGATCTACAGCAATGATATCGGCCAGCTTCCCGGCTTCCAGTGAACCCAGCTCGTGTGCCCTTCCCAGGGCTTTCGCGCCCTGAATGGTGGCCATGGCCAGTGCATCATGGGCTGACAGTGCAGTCGCATCGTCCGCCACCGCCTTGGCCAGCATGGCAGCGGTGTTGAGTTCGCCGAACAGGTCCAGGTCATTATTACTGGCCGCTCCGTCGGTGCCAATGGCAACATTGATCCCGGCATCACGAAATTTCTGCACCGGGCTGAGGCCGCTGGCCAGCTTGAGATTGGACTCGGGGCAATGAATTACCTGGGCGCCGGTTTTTTGCAGTAACTGTATGTCCGAGTCGTCGATCTGGGTCATGTGGACACACTGTGTTGCCGGCCCCAGCACATCCAGTTCCCCCATCCGTTGGGTTGGCCGTTTGCAGGTTTTCTGCAGGGCATCCGCCACTTCGAAGGCGGTCTCGTGCAGATGGATCTGAATGGGCGTGCCCGTTGCCCGGGACAGTGCCACGGCTTTGGAAAGAGGCTCGTCGGATACCGTATAGGGGGCGTGAGGTCCGATGGCCGGCATAATGAAGGGATCGTCCTGCCACTGGCGGATAAACGTTTCGCCCTTGGCAAGGTATTCGTCCGGTCCGGAGCCCCAGGGAGTGGGGAAGTCCAGCAGTGGGAAGCAGACCTGGGCCCGCATGCCGGCATCCCTGGCTAACTGGGCAACGATCTCGGGAAAGAAGTACATGTCGGAAAACGTGGTGGTGCCGGTACGAAGCATTTCCGCCATGGCCAGCTGAGTGCCATCGGCAATGAAGGATTCGCTGACAAAAGCCCCTTCGGCCGGCCAGATATGGTCATTCAGCCAGGTCATCAGTGGCAGGTCGTCTGCCATGCCACGGAACAGCGACATGGCTGCATGACCATGCATATTGATCAGGCCGGGAAGCACCACATGGTCTGGCAGGTCAATGGTTTCCTTGGCACGGAAGCGGGCATCGGCTTCCTCCTGACACACCACTGCGGCAATCCGATCACCCTGGATAATGACTGCCTGGTGGTTCAGTACCGTGTTAGCGGGTTGAATCGGAATCAGCCAGCGCGCGTTGATGCGAATATCTGCTGCGGTAATGGTGTCTGCCGTCATTTACCCTGCCTTGGCCCTGCCGCCCGGGAACCATCCGGGCGGGCGAAGAATGTAGCCCGAAAGTATAGCGACCACCCGGGCCGAGAACTACCCTGGGGGCTGAGTTTGGAGCGTTATCATGGTTATACTGCTTCTTTGTAACCTCTCAGGAGTGACTGAATGAGCAAATCCCCTGTTTCATCCGGCGAGCGTGCTATCGGCACAGTGGCGATGCGCTGGCACGGCGCCAGTCTCGAGCTGCTGGACCAGCGGCTACTGCCGGACCAGGAACACTGGATCACAGTGGAGGGCGCTTCCGGTGTGGCCCAGTGTATCCGCGACATGGTGGTTCGGGGTGCGCCGGCCATTGGCATCAGCGCCGCCTACGGAGTGGCCCTGGCGGCCCGTCATGCCGGCGGTGGTGACTGGAAAGCCGAAATCAAACAGGCCATACGCGAGTTGGCCGCCTCGCGCCCGACGGCAGTGAACCTGTTCTGGGCACTGCAGGAGATGGAGCGGGAATTCGCCGGTTGCCATTCCCTGGACGAAGCTGTCAAACGGCTCGCCAAAACCGCCGTGCGCATCCACGAGGACGATCTGGCGGCCAATCTGGCCATGGCAGACAATGCCCTGGATCATATGGCGGCGGAGAAACCGTTTTCTGTGCTTACCCACTGTAATACCGGAGCCCTGGCCACGGGTGGTTACGGCACCGCGTTGGGGGTGATTCGCCGGCTCAATGAGGCCGGACTGCTCAAGAATGTTTTTGCAGATGAGACCCGCCCCTGGCTCCAGGGCAGCAGGCTGACCGCCTGGGAATTGGCGCGGGACGGCATTCCGGTCACCCTGAATGCCGATGGTGCGGCCGCGGCGATACTGGCCGCGGGTAAGGTGCGCTGGGTCATTGTGGGTGCTGACCGGATTACCGCCAATGGTGATGTAGCCAACAAGATCGGCACCTACAGCCTTGCTGTGCTGGCCCGCCATCACAAGGTCGGGTTTATGGTGGTCGCACCGTCCAGCACTGTGGACATGTCGCTGGAGTCCGGCAAGGATATTCCCATTGAAGAAAGGGAAGGAACAGAGCTGCGGCAGGTTCGGGGTGTTCCGATCGCACCGGCCGGGGTAAAGGTGTTCAACCCGGTGTTTGATGTGACGCCGGCCAGCCTGATCGATGTGATCGTTACCGAGAAGGGGGTGGTCAGTACGCCTAATGTAACCGGGATGAGAGCGCTACTCGGCTGAGTTGTCTTTTTGCTCCCGAAGTATCGCCATTTCTTTCTCCTGTTCCTCGATAAAGTGCAGGGACATTTCGAAGCTCTGACGGGTAAACGCAAGCACTTTCTGGAAGCCCTCGTCGGAAAGGGTGCGTGCGTCGTCGTGGCTACGGAAGATATTGATGAACTGACGTTCCCGTTCAAACTGCAATGGCAGTCGGCCGACGCCCCAGTCGTTGAGGATTCGCCACACTTCCGGATTATAGTTGCGGGTGGTGCGAAGAATGAACGGGATCGGGTCGTTGCGGGCAATCAGTGCGGCAAGGCGCAGTATCAGCTCGAATGACAGGGTCGTGGTGCCGTTTTCAATGGCCTCCAGAACGGATTTGTCCTTCAGGTGCAGGGCCTCGCTCATTTCCGACAGGGTCAGCCCCGCTACTTCGCGGATGTCTTTCAGGGAATTGCCAGCGGCCAGCATCATGCGTAGCTGATCCTGGGAGTTCATCAGTGCCCGGCCGACTTTCAGCGAGGTATCTGTGGATCTGGCGGCAAAGCGAAGGGCCGATCCGGTAAAGCCGGCAATGCGGCCAATAAGGGATTCCGGTTCCTTGCTTTCTCCTGCGGTCTCCGGGCCCTGAACCTGCTCGACCTCCTCCATGGACCTCATGGCATGCATGGCGTCCATCAACATGCCTTCCAGTAAACGTGCCCTGTTCCGGTCTTCTTCCCTGTCAGCCATTCTAACGTCCGTTCATTCAGGAGGATGGGCCGCTCAGCGCGAATCGGCCTGAGCGGTGATCTGTTTCAGGTTCAGAATCGACGCCATGCGCTGGTCCAGTTCCAGCATGTCGGCCATGATGTTGCCACCTTCATGAATAATGAAGTCCATCTCCTCATCGGTGTTGTCAATGTCCGCAGACTGTTGGTCCTGCCATTCATCCAGTTCTTCCAGGTTTTCGAAGGGCTCGTCGCCATGAATCTCGCGGCGAGCATTGGCAATACTGAGACGCGTGCGTTCGATCTGCGACTGGTGGTCCTTGCGGTCTTCAAGGTTCAGGCTGACAGAGGTCTGCTCCCGCTGCTGTTTGAGAAATTCAATTTCTTTCTCCAGCAGCCGGAATTCCGGATGGTCATCAAAGCGGCTGTCGTGCCGCGCGCGCAACTCATCAATCACGCCGCTGAAGTCAAAGTAGCGGGTGTGAGGAACGGCTTCGATCTGATCCCAGGGCAGGGCATGATCCAGTGCGTCCTCGCCGATACGTGACTTGTCGACGCGAGAGGGAATTTCGATATCGGGAATTACGCCCTTGTGCTGTGTGGAGCCACCGGAAACCCGGTAAAACTTGCTCTGGGTGATTTTCAGCTGGCCGTGATTCAGCGGTCGTACCGCCTGAACAGTGCCTTTACCGAATGTCTGTGAGCCGACAACCAGGCCTCTGCCGTAATCCTGGATGGCTCCGGCGAAGATCTCCGAAGCCGACGCGCTCATGCGATTGACCAGAACCACCAGGGGGCCGTCGTAGGTAACCGAGGGGTCTTCGTCGTTCAGCACCTGTACATCGTTGTTGGAGTTGCGGATCTGGACCGTCGGTCCTTTCTCGATGAAAAGGCCGACCAGATCGTTTGCTTCATGAAGTGCGCCGCCACCATTGTTGCGAAGATCCATCACCACACCGTCAACGCCTTCCTCCTTGAGCTCATCAATCAGTTTGCGCACGTCACGGGTGGTGCTCTTGTAGTCAGGATCGCCGTCCTGCATCGCCTTGAAATCGGCGTAGAAGGTGGGGATATGAACAACACCGATCTGGAAGGTCTCACTGCCCCGTTCAAACTCGATCACTTCCTTGCTGGCGCTTTGCTCTTCCAGCTTAACCTTGTCGCGTTTGATTGCGATGGTTTCGGTCACG
>JBHEPI010000096.1:0-10915 GCA_046260345.1 Marinobacter sp.
TGGGAGGCCAGACGACCCTCCATTTCCCGCACAACCCTGGGCTCGACACCAAGGTCGCTGGCCACAGCGTTCACCTCATCATGGCTCAACCACGCCAGACGCTTCTTCTGGCTGCGCAAGTTAAAGAACAGCTTGCGCTGAGCCTTGGTGGTAGCAACTTTGACGATGCGCCAGTTACGCAGAATGAACTCATGAATCTCGGCCTTGATCCAGTGCACAGCAAAAGACACCAGACGCACACCATATTCCGGGTTGAAACGCTTGACCGCTTTCATCAGACCGACGTTACCTTCCTGGATCAAATCGGCCTGAGACAGGCCATAACCGGCGTAGCTACGGGCAATGTGGATCACGAAGCGCAGATGCGAAAGAACCAGCTCACGAGCAGCCTCTACATCACCCTCGTAATGCAACCGCTCCGAAAGCTTTCGCTCTTCCTCGACAGAGAGCACCGGAATGCGACTTGCTGCCTGAATATAGGACTCAAGATTCGCACCCGGAACCAGTCTGTCGATTACCTGTAAATTCGTACCCATGCTTTACCCTCCAAAACATGACGGCCAATAAATATATCAATTAACACTTTGACCGCCAAGCACTCTAAAAGTTCCCCAATTTCCAACTAAAACGTTTGAAAACAACAAACTGGAAACAGGAGCCTCTGTATTTTCTACCTGATTCGCCTAACCCTTGCATCAAATCTGAAACCTGAGTCTGCCTCCAACCTAAGCCAATTGAAGACACACATTCAATACGGTATTGCCGAGACCAAGGATCACCCGCCGGCGATCTCACCGGGTTCAATATCATCCAGATGGCGCTTGACCGCTACCCAAGCACCCAACCAGCCTAACAGCATGGCGGCAATTATCAACGCCAGCCCTCCATCAAAGGTAAGGCCGTTGAGAGAGAACTCGCTCCGGTACAGCCCGGCCAGGCGTTCCACCGGCCCACTGAGCCACCAGAGTGACAACTGGAGCAGTATCCAGGCCACTATACCACCACCGAGACCAAACCATGCTCCGGTATAGAGAAATGGCCTGCGCACGAAAGCATCGGTTCCGCCCACCAGTTTCGCCACCAGAATTTCATCACGCCGGTTCTCAATAGCAAGACGCACGGTATTGCCAATCACCAACACCACAGCCGCTGCCAGCAACAGGGCCAACGCCCAGACCGCCCGGCCCAGCAGATCCGTCATGGCATTAAGGCGTTGCAACCAGCCCAGGTCCACCTGTACGCGCTCAACACCGTCCAGCCCCTCAATCACCGTCAGCAGCATTTCCACACCATCGGCAGTGCGGGAGCTTTCACTCGGCGTTACCAGCAGGGTGTGGGGTAACGGGTTTTCGTCCAGGTAGTCCAGGGCATCCTTGAGCCCGGAAGACTCCCGGAACTCCCCCAGTGCCGTTTCCCGATCAATCAGTTCGACGTCCGCTACGCGGCTGTCCTCGGCCACCTCGGCCTTCAACTCACGGGCTTCTTCTACAGAAACGGATTCGTTCAGATAGGCCGTCACCCGGGCAGAACTTTCCCAGCCGGCGCTGACGCCTTCGAGGCTGGCCAACAGAAGCATCAGTGCCACCGGTAGCGCCAGGGCCACGCCCATGACCGTCCAGGTCATCATGCTGGCAACCGGCGACTGCCAAAGGCGCTGTGCGCTGCCCCGAGCCACCTTGCGGTGATGGCTCAGATAGCTCTCGGCCTGTTCACGCCAGGGCGAACGGGCACTCTTCGCGCCACGACTCTGCTGTTTGCGGGGTTCCTTAGCCATGCCGGCTTCCCCCAGCCCCAACACCCGGCACCAGGCGACCATGATCCAGCGTTAGCGTGCGCCGGCCAAGCTCGTTGATCAGGGCAATATCGTGGGTGGCGATGAGTACCGTGACCCCCACCTGACTGAAATCTGCAAACAGCCGCATGATGTCGGCGGAAAGCTCTGGATCAAGGTTACCCGTGGGCTCGTCCGCAAGCAGCACCGGAGGCTTGTTCACCACCGCCCGGGCAATACCCACACGTTGTTGCTCACCACCGGAAAGCTGCATCGGGTTCATCTTTTCTTTGCTGAGCAACCCGACCTTGTCCAGGGCGGCACGAACCCGGCGGCCGATATCACGGGCCGGCGTGCCCATGACCTCCAGGGGCATGGCCACATTATCGAACACGGTACGATCAAACAGTAACTGGTGGTTCTGGAAGACCACGCCTATGTGGCGGCGAATATAGGGCACCTGCCGACGCGGTAGGGTATTCAGCACCTGCCCACCCACGATCACTTCGCCGGCACTGGGGCGCTCCATCACCATGATCAGTTTCAACAGGGTACTTTTCCCGGCGCCCGAGTGCCCGGTAAGAAATGCCAGCTCGCCGCGCTGCAGGCCGAAATTGACCTGGCGCAGCGCGGTATGGTCGCTGTCGTAACGTTTGGTGACCTGGCGAAACTCGATCATTCAGGGTTACTTCTCTGGGGTGTTATCAAGCGTTTTCGTCAAACAGCGCATCCACAAAGGTGCGGGCATCGAAGCTGCGCAGATCGTCCACCTGCTCCCCGACACCGATGTAGCGAATGGGCAACTGCAACTGCCGGGCGATGGCAAACACAATACCACCCTTGGCGGTGCCGTCCAGCTTGGTCAGGGTAATACCGCTGACGCCCACTGCCTGCTGGAAAACCTGGGCCTGGCTCAGAGCGTTCTGGCCGGTACCAGCGTCCAGTACCAGCATCACTTCGTGAGGGGCGGAATCATCCAGCTTCTTCATCACCCGGACCACCTTCTCCAGTTCGCTCATCAGGTTGTCCTTGTTCTGCAGACGGCCGGCGGTGTCGGCAATCACCACATCGACACCGCGGGACTGGGCCGACTGGACGGCATCGAAGATCACTGAAGCACTATCGGCACCGGTGTGCTGAGCCACGACCGGCACATTGTTGCGCTCGCCCCACACCTGCAACTGTTCAACGGCCGCGGCACGAAAGGTATCCCCCGCCGCCAGCATCACCGACTTGCCATCACGCTGAAACAGTTTGGTGAGCTTGCCAATGGTAGTGGTTTTACCCACACCGTTCACACCTACCATCAGAATGACGTAGGGTTTCCTGCTGGCATCAATTTCCAGAGGCCTGGTGACATCTGCCAGCAGGCCGTGGAGATCATCCCGCAGGGCCTTGCGCAGGGCTTCGCCATCCTTGAGCTGGTTGCGCTCAAGCTTGTCAGTGAGCGATTCGATAATCTCCGAGGTGGCAGTAACGCCCACATCCGCCATCAGCAGCGTAGTTTCGATTTCCTCCAGAAGATCCTCGTCCACCTTCTTGCCAATAGAGAACAGATCGGCAAGGCCACCGGTAAGGTTGGCACGGGTTTTACCCAGGCCGCTGCGGATGCGCTCAAAAACGCTGACCTGTGTCTCTTCCTGCTCGGCTGCCGGCTCTGCTGTCGGTTCCGGTTCCGGCTCCAGCGCGGCCTGAGCTGCGGCAGGTTCTTCATGGGCTTCAGCAGGTGCCTCCTTTGTCTCTGCGTCCGCGTCCGGCGTAACACCTTCAGTGGGTTCCGGTTTCTTCTGGGGAACCGGCTTTGGCCGCGGAACCCGCTGGCGGTTGGCCGCCACATCCAGAACAAACACAAGGACAAGAAGGGCCAGAAGGCCGATAGCAATCCACTCTGCCGACATAGTCATACCATTGGTTGTGATTCGCGGGACAAAAGAAGCCGGTATTCTAGCAGACTGCTGGCCCTAAGTGAGGACCACAGATGACTCGCGGGATAAACCTTCGTAACATGGCGCAACCCGCACCCACGAACCACCAGAATCCGCGAACACGAGGCGATATACACCATGGCGCGCAACCAGAAACCCAGGCCAGCCAGCAGCGGTGAACTGCGCATCATCGGCGGCGACTGGCGCAGCCGCAAACTGAGTTTCCCCGAAGCCGGCGGCGTGCGCCCCACACCCGCTCGCACCCGCGAAACCCTGTTCAACTGGCTATCTTTCCATCTTGCCGGCAGCCGCTGCCTCGACCTATTCGCCGGCTCCGGCGCCCTGGGCCTGGAAGCCCTCTCCCGGGGCGCCGGCACCGCCGTCTTCGTTGACCACACCCCCGCCCTCGCCCAGGCCCTGCGCAGCAACCTGAGATTATTGAAAGCGGAAAACGGCGAAGTCGTCTGCCAGAACATCGAAACCTACCTGACCCAAGACCCGGCCAGACCCTTCGACATCCTTTTCATGGACCCCCCGTTCCGGCAGGGCTGGCTGGAAAAGCTCTTCCCGCTGATCGCGGCCAACCACTGGGTAAAACCCGGCGGCTGGATCTACGCAGAACACGAGAGCGAATTAGCAACGCCCACGCCACCGGCCCACTGGACCCTGCACAGACAAAAATCTGCAGGCCAGGTCACGTACTGTTTATACAAGGTAGGGGAACAACAGAACTAGACGAAAAACCGCAGCAAAGCCATCAACGAGGCTTCACTGCAGCATCATTACGCTATCACAACGGTAGGATCGGTCTCGGGGTGGGGTGCCTTTTCTGCCGGGAAAAGGTGTCTGAGCGAAGCGAGTTCTTTTCCCAGAAGAAAAGGCACCCCACCTCGGGACCAGACACCCAACCAGCAGGCTACTCAGGCAGAGGGCCGCAAAGAATAAGCCCGAAGATGCGCCGCAAAATCCTCAAGGTAGCGAATGCCACTGGCCTCAGCCTCCCGGCACCACTCCATCAACGCATGCAACTTCTCCTGTGGCTTCAGCCCACGCCGACGCCAAAGCTGCTGCAACTCATTACTCTTCTCATAAATCTGCCGCAGCACCGCATTGCGCTCAAGCGCGGTCTCAAGATGCTCCTTTTCCTTTGGATGAATCAGCGTCACCTCACGGGACAATAAGCGCTTCAAACTGCGATAACGGGGACGAATCTCCTCGTCCATCAGCGACTTCTGCTGACGCAACACCGGCTCCATTACCCGCTTACGGTACTGGCGCATGATATCGAACCGGCTGTTGGTAATCGCCTGAACGGTTTCCACATCCACTTCCTGCTTGCCGGGCACATAGTGCGCAATCGGCTTGAACCCCTTGGGCTTGGCGAGACCGAAGAACTGGAACAGGCGAATGTAGCCCCAGCCAATATCCACCTCGAACCAGCGACGGGACAACTTGGACGAATTGGGATAGGTATGGTGATTGTTATGCAGCTCCTCACCACCGATCAGAATGCCCCAGGGCGAAATATTGCGGGCATTGTCGGCACATTCAAAGTTGCGATAACCCATGAAGTGGCCGATACCATTGACCACACCGGCAGCCCATACCGGAATCCACATCATCTGCACCGCCCAGATCCAGATACCGTGTACACCGAACAGGAGCAGGTCGATCACTGCCATCAACTGGATACCCAGCAGCTGGTAGCGACTGTATACATTGTTCTCCACCCAGTCTTCCGGCGTACGCTGGCCGTATCGCTTCAGGGTTTCCGGCGTACCAGCCTCGTCATACAACTCCGCGCCTTCAAACAGAACCTTGCGAATGCCCAGGATAACCGGGCTGTGAGGGTCTTCCTCGGTTTCGCACTTGGCGTGGTGTTTACGGTGAATAGCCGTCCACTGCTTGGTATTCTGCGCCGTGGTCAACCAAAGCCAGAAACGGAAAAAATGCGCCAGCACCGGATGCAGATCCAGCGAGTTGTGGGCAGAATGGCGATGCAGGTAGAGCGTAACGCTGATGATTGTGATGTGGGTAAGACCCAGTGCAACCAGAATCAGCTGCATCACCGAAAGGTCCAGAAGACCGTTGTACCACATAGAATTTTCCTCATCCGAAATCATAGGGTTGCACAGTGCACGGCGGGCCCGGCAGATAGCCTTTGGCCTGACGGATCCGGTACTGACCAACAACCGTATTCCTTCACTTTAGCGTACAGTTGTTAGCCGGGACAACCGCATTTGGCCGGGAATTTGTTACCGATTACACTTATCCGTTACCGCCCGTACCCCTGGAGCAGAACGCCTTGCCCGAATTACCCGAAGTAGAAACAACCCGCCGCGGTATAGCGCCCCACTGCGAGAACCGGACGATTACAGGCGTAACCGTGCGCGATGGACGACTGCGCTGGCCGGTGCCGGACAATCTGGCGGAATTGCTGGAAGGTGCCGTAATTCACACCGTGGACCGCCGGGCCAAATACCTGCTTATCGACGTAACCTCGGCAACCGCAACGGGCACGCTGATCGTCCACCTGGGCATGTCCGGCAGCCTGCGGGTGATCACCGACCAGAGCGAACCCCTGCTCCATGATCACGTGGAACTGACTCTGGACAACGGCACCCGCCTGCGCTTCAACGACCCACGGCGGTTCGGCTGCTGGCTGTGGTCGGAAACGCCGGGCCAGCACCCGCTGATTGCCAGCCTGGGGCCGGAACCTCTAGCGCCGGAATTCACCGGCCCCATGCTCTACCGCCTGTCCCGGGGCAAGAAAACACCGGTGAAGTCCTTCATTATGGATAATCGTGTCGTGGTGGGCGTGGGCAACATCTACGCCAACGAAGCCCTGTTCAAGGCCGGCATCCATCCCCGCCGCGCCGCTGGCCGCATCAGCCTGGACCGCTACAACCGCCTGGTTGAGGCCATCCGCGAAACCCTCAGCGCTGCCATACTTATGGGCGGCACCACCCTGCGGGACTTCGTTAACAGCGACGGCAAACCCGGCTACTTTGCCCAGTCGCTGCAGGTTTACGGCCGCACCGGGGAGTTCTGCCGCGAATGCGGGCACACATTAAAGGAAATCAGGATGAGCCAGCGTTCCACAGTTTACTGCAGCAGATGCCAGCGCTAGACAGCGGCCAGACAACTATTGAAACAGAAAAATCGTTTGAAAATACGCAAATATGATTCATAGTTAACAGAGTATCCATATTCCTACGCTACAATAAGTGAACTATGCATCGTCAGCCGCCCAAGGCGGGGCGACCATCGGCCAGTTAACCCGGTAACAGCGAACCAGTTGATAGAAAGCGCCGACAAGCTCAGGAGAAACAAGAAATGACCGGTAAGATTTCCCACATCGTTATTACAGCCGTAGCGGTTTGCCTGCTGGCTTTTTCCTCCGTCGGCCACGCCCAGGCTATTGACGAAGAACCCTCCGCACTGGCAATGACCGGCGATGCGCTGTTTGTTCGCCCCGCCCTGTTTGCCACTACCGTTGTGGGAAGCGTCGTTTACCTGGTGTCTCTGCCCTTCTCTGCTCTTGGCGGTAACGCTGGGGAAGCCGGTGAAGTACTGGTAGTCAACCCGGCCAAGGCTACCTTCGTGCGCTGCCTGGGCTGTACCCGCACCGGCAAGAAGCCTGAAACGGTCGAGCAAAGCGACAACTGATCCGTAAAATCCCGTCTTGCCAATTTGAGCAGACTTCGGCAGCCTGAGGGTTAATCAACCTCAGGCTGTTTTCGTTTATGGTGAACTGGCATTCCCTCGACACCGTGTTCCTGGATATGGATGGAACTCTGCTCGACCTGCATTTCGACAATCACTTCTGGCTTGAACATCTGCCCAGACGTTATGCCGAGCACAACAACCTCAGCCCTGAAAACGCCCGCAATACCATCATCCCCATGATTATGGCAGAACGCGGCTCCCTGAACTGGTATTGCACCGACTACTGGAGCAACCGCCTGGAACTGGACATTACCGGCCTCAAGGCAGAAGTGGGCGAGCGCATTGGTTACCGCCCCCATGTCCCGGACTTTCTCGATGCCGTGCGAAACGCCGGCCTGCGCTCGGTGATCGTCACCAACTGCCACCCGGATCCACTGAGACTGAAACTGCAGCACACCGGGCTGGACAGCAAAGTCGACAATATCGTTTCCAGCCACCAGCTGGGCAAACCCAAGGAAGACCCGGCCTTCTGGCAAGACCTGACGCGGCTCGAAAGCTACCAGCCTGCACGCACCCTGATGGTGGACGACAGCTTCCCGGTACTGGAAAGCGCCCGCGCCGCCGGCATCGCTCAATGCCTGGCCATCCTGGCGCCCGACAGCAAGCAGGCCGCCCTGGACAGGCACCCGGACATCCCCTCGATTCATCATTTCGATGAAATCCTGCCAGCCCTGCGTCAACGACAGCCCCTGCCATCGGGCCAGTGAGCCAGCTATACTATGGCTATACGCTCATCAGGTGAGGAGACATGACGGCAACCACCACTGACGACACCCGCGTAAGACTCGACAAATGGCTGTGGGCAGCACGCTTCTACAAAACCCGCAACCTCGCCAAACAGGCCATCGAAGGGGGCAAGGTTCACTACAACAGCCAGCGGACCAAACCCGGCAAACTGGTGGAGCCTGGTGCCAAAGTCACCCTGCGGCTGGGATGGCAGGAACGCATCATTGTGGTTGACGACATCAGCGACCGGCGCCGGAGCGCGCCCGAGGCCCAGCAGCTTTACCATGAGACCGACGACAGCGTAAAACGCCGGGAGGAACTGTCCTGGCAGCGCAAAACCATGCAGGCGGCGCAATTGCCACCGGCACGAAGGCCCTCGAAGAAAGACCGCCGGGATATCCAGCGCTTCCGCGAGCAAAACGGGCTCTAGCGCCCCGCCTCGATGATTAACCAAGTCCGACTTTAACGTTCAGGAGAAAACACCATGGCATCCCGGGACCAGTTCCAGCGATTTATTTTTGAAGACAGCCAGGTCCGGGGCGCCTGGGTGAAGCTGAACGACAGCTACAGTGAAATCGGCAACCAGGCGCCCTACCCGGCATCTGTGCGTCGCATGCTGGGAGAATCCCTGGTAGCCAGCGTACTGATGAGCAGCACCCTCAAATTTGAAGGCACCCTCTCCCTGCAGGCCCAGGGCGATGGCCCACTGCGCACCCTGATGGCGGAATGCAGCCACGACCGGTTCATCCGCGGCCTTGCGCGATACGACGAACACGCCGTAACAGAGGAGTCACTGGACGCACTGCTGGGCGAAGGCCGCATGGCCATCACCATTTCTCCAGACAAGGGCCAGCGCTATCAGGGCGTGGTACCCCGGGAAGAAGAAAATCTGGCCGGCTGTCTGGAAGAGTACTTCGAACGCTCCGAGCAGATCCCCACCAGCTTCTTCCTGTTTGCAGACGACAACTGCAGCGCCGGCCTGATGCTGCAAAAGCTGCCCGGCAATACCGAACAGGATTCGGATCTTTGGGACCGCCTCAACCACCTGGCCAGCACCGTAGAAGCTGAAGAATTGCTGGGCCTGGATAGCGAAACCGTACTCCATCGCCTGTTCCATGAGGAAACCGTGCGCCTGTTCGACGCTGAACCCGTTGCGTTCCGCTGCAGCTGTTCACGGGAGCGGACCCTGGGGGCGCTGGAAGCCATCGGCCAGGAAGAGTGCTACAGTATTCTGGAAGAGCAGGGCTCCATCGAAATGGATTGCCAGTTTTGTCACGCTCACTATCGCTTCGATAGAAATGATATTGATCACCTTTTTACCGGTCATACGTTACACTGAACACCCGGCTGGATGGCCCGGAAGCCAGTCGCAGAGCGGCTTCCGGGGCAGTCGTTTTTTACCGGCGTCTCTGGCATAATAGCGCGCCTGAATTGACTCGATTGCTCAGAATTCCGTCAATTTTTCCAGGGGGGACGGCCTGGGCAATCACGATCACATCCCGAGGGCGAGGTCGAAGTGAGTAACACTTATAATGATCTGTGTGCAGCACAACTGGTTGAGCTGGCACTGGAAAGACGCGAAGGCCAACTGGCTGCAAACGGTTCACTGGTGGTAAAAACCGGTGAGCGTACGGGCCGGTCCCCGATGGACCGTTACATCGTCGAGGAACCAAGCACCGCTGACGACATCCACTGGGGCCCCATCAACCGCCCGTTCGACGCGGAAAAGTTTGATGCTCTCTGGGACCGTGTTGAAGCCTACATTGCCGAGAAAGACAGCTTTGTAAGCCACGTGCATGTCGGCTCTGACCCGGAACACTACCTGCCGGTGCGCATGACAACGGAAACCGCCTGGCAAAACCTGTTCGGCCAGAACCTGTTCATTCGTCCAGACAGCTACAACCCGGCCGACAAACAGGAATGGCAGATTCTCAATGCCGCCAATTTCGAGTGCGTGCCCAAGCGTGACGGCACCAACAGCGACGGCTGCGTGATCATCAACTTTGCCAGGCGCAAGGTTCTGCTGGCAGGCATGCACTACGCCGGCGAGATGAAGAAGGCCATGTTCTCGGTACAGAACTTCCTGCTGCCGGAGAAAGACGTTCTGCCAATGCACTGCTCTGCCAACGTGGGTGAAGACGGCGAAACCTGCCTGTTCTTCGGCCTTTCCGGCACCGGCAAAACCACCTTGTCCGCTGACCCTGATCGTTACCTGATCAGCGACGACGAGCATGGCTGGGGCCCTGGTACCGTTTTCAACATTGAAGGTGGCTGCTACGCCAAGTGCATCGACCTGAGCCGGAAAAACGAACCCATCATCTGGGACGCGATCCGCTTTGGTGCCCTGGTCGAGAACGTCACCATCGACCCGGACACCCGCGAGCCGGACTACACCGACGTTTCCCTCACTGAAAATTCCCGTTGTGCCTACCCGCTGGAGCATGTTGAGAAGCGCGTGATCGAAAACCGCGCCGGTGAGCCGTCACATATCGTATTCCTGACCTGCGACATGACCGGCGTGTTGCCGCCGGTATCTGTCCTCAGCAAGGAAGCCGCAGCCTATCACTTCCTCAGTGGCTACACCGCACTGGTGGGCTCCACGGAAATGGGCTCTTCTTCCAAGCTGAAAGCCACCTTCTCCACCTGCTTCGGCGCGCCCTTCTTCCCGCGCCCGGCTGGCGTATACGCCGAGCTGCTGATGAAGCGCATGGACGAGTTTGGCAGCAAGGTCTTCCTGGTCAACACCGGCTGGACCGGCGGATCC
>JBHEPI010000100.1:0-5791 GCA_046260345.1 Marinobacter sp.
GACCTGCTCAGCCGTCAGAAGGCCATAGAGGACAAGGTCAGAAAAAGCGGTAAACTGCGCCGTTTCAGCAAGGATATCCGCCTTATGTTTTCCATGCTCCGGGACTACTGGCAGGGAAACTACCGGGAAGTGCCGTGGAAAAGTATCGCGGCTATTGCTGGTGCCCTTATCTACGTACTCAACCCCCTGGACTTGATTCCGGACTTACTTCTGGGCATTGGCTTCCTGGACGACGCCGGTGTGGTCGCAGCCTGTCTGGCGCTGGTGGAGACCGACCTGTTGCGGTATGCCGCATGGAAAGAACGTATACAAGAAACAGAAGCCACAACGATGCAATCCCCTCGATAACGCACCACGATCATGCACTATCGGTGTTGATGCCCCATCATATTGCTCACTTTTGGGGCACTCTCTGCGCCTGGCTCATTGACAGTTTTGTTTTGTTTCCAGGAAACAGTGCCAGTTTGGTGCAGACTTACCGTCGCCTGACACCGGTTTTTGTTGACACATCCCCTCTCCTGACCTTTTCTTAAATGGCCTGCTCTGGCCAAAAACACGACGTCCATCGCCAGAGTGGCCTGCCTTTTGCTGTTCTTTTTTTTGACATTGGAACGGCTGGATATCGAGCTTCCGCATCCGGCGGGAGGCATGTTCAGGAGAGGGTCATGGTTATGCTGATTCAAACCCCGCCCGAGGGTATTTACGACGAGTTGTTCGACGAGAATAACCGGGTACGGCCCAGTTGCCGGATGCTGGAAAACTGGCTGATCAAGTCCGATGAGGACGTGCTCGCCGAAAAGCGTCGTGAAGCGGACGTGCTTTTCCAGCGCCTGGGCATCACCTTCAATGTGTATGGCGAGGACCAGGGCGCTGACCGCCTGATTCCCTTTGACCTGATTCCAAGGGTGATCTCCGCCAGCGACTGGCATCATTTGCAGGCCGGTCTGCGCCAGCGGGTCCAGGCCCTGAACCGGTTCCTGTTCGACATCTACCACGATTTCGACATCATCCGAGCCGGGGTTATCAGTGCCGAGCAGGTGTTTGCCAACCCCCAGTACCAGCCCGGCATGCAAAACCTCAAACTGCCCCGCAATCTGTATTCCCACATTGCGGGCATCGATCTGATCCGCCACAACGACGGTGACTTCTACGTGCTGGAGGACAACCTCCGCTGCCCCAGCGGCGTCTCCTACATGCTGGAAAACCGGCGCATGATGATGCGTCTGTTCCCGGAGCTCTTTGCCCAGGCCCCGGTTGCGCCCGTAGAACAATACCCCGCTCTGCTGGGTGAAACCCTGCGCGCCGCCTCCCTGAAACCAAGCCCCACGGTGGCGGTGCTTACCCCCGGCCGCTTCAACAGCGCCTACTTCGAACACGCTTTCCTGGCCCGGCAAATGGGCATTGAACTGGTGGAGGGCGCCGACCTTTTTGTGCGCCAGAACAAGGTCTACATGAAAACTACCGTCGGCCCCCAGCAGGTGGATGTAATCTACCGTCGGGTAGACGACGACTTCCTCGACCCACTGGCCGGCAACCCCGACTCCATGCTCGGCGTTCCGGGACTGTATGCGGCGTACCGCACCGGCAATGTGGTGCTCGCCAACGCCATGGGCACCGGCGTTGCCGACGACAAAGCGATTTACCCCTTCGTACCGGAGATGATCCGCTTCTATCTGGGCGAAGAACCCATCCTGAAGAACGTTCCTACATGGCAGGGCAGAAAGCCCAAGGACCTCAGTTATATTCTGGACAACCTGCCCGACCTGGTGGTCAAGGAAACCCAGGGTGCCGGCGGCTACGGTATGCTCATCGGCCCCAAGGCCAGCAAAAAAGAGCTCAGCCACTTCCGCTCGCTGCTCAAGGCCAGGCCGGATAATTACATCGCCCAGCCCACGCTCAGCCTGTCCACCTGCCCCACCTTCGTGAATGAAGGTGTCGCGCCCCGTCACCTGGACCTGCGACCATTCGTGCTCTCCGGCAAAAAAGTGCAGATGGTCCCGGGAGGACTCACCAGGGTGGCACTGAAAGAGGGGTCCCTGGTGGTGAATTCCTCCCAGGGCGGTGGCACCAAAGACACCTGGGTACTGGAGGGTGACCAATGCTGAGCCGTGCCGCCTCAAGCCTGTTCTGGATGGCACGCTACCTGGAGCGTGCCGAAACCCAGGCCCGCCTGCTGGATGTCAGCCTGACCATGGCGCTGATCGACGTTCCGGAAGACCGGGAAGAGCAGCTATCCGTGCCCTTGCTGGTAACCGGGACACAGGAGGTGTTTCATGAACTCTATGAGGAGATTACCCCCCAAAACCTCATCGACTTCCTGCTGCTGGACGACCGCCACTCTGCCAGTGTTTTCAGTGTCATCGGGAGCGCCCGGGATAATGCCCTGCAGGTGCGGGGAAACCTGTCGGCAGATGTCTGGGAAAGCATCAACCTGGCGTGGATGGAGCTCAAGGAGTTGCGCCATAAAGGCGTTACCGAATCCAGCGCCAGCCGCGTGTTTGACTGGACCCGCGAACGCTCTCACGTATTCCGCGGCGCCGCCTACGGCACGCTGCTGCGCAACGATGCTTTCCATTTTTTGCGCCTTGGCACGTTTATCGAGCGGGCGGATACCACCGCGAGAGTGCTGGATATTCGCCATGACATGGCCACCAAGTCACTGGAAGGTCACCCGACCCAGTCGTTCTTCGAGTGGACGGCATTACTGAACTCTCTGGCCGCATTCGAGGCCTACCAGCATACCTATGGCCACAACATCGAACCGATGAACGTCGCCGAATTGCTAATCCTCAAGCGGGATGTACCCCGTTCACTCCACGCCTGTCTGCGGGAGATTGCCGACCTGCTGGAGCAAGTCGAGAGTGGCGAAGCCCGCCGCGCGAGGCGCCTGGCCACCAGCCTGTACACTAACATCCGCTTTGGCGACCGTGAGTACATTGAAGAGCGCGGGCTGCACGAGTATCTGACCGATTTTCTGACGCGCATCCAGCGCATTTCCGGCCAGATCCAGAAAGACTACATGGGGTGGTAAGGATGAAACTGAATATTCGCCATGACACGACTTACACCTACGATTCGCCAATGAGCAATGGCATCCAATACCTGCGCCTGACACCTCACAACACACCGCAGCAGAAAATTCTGGAATGGCATCTCACCACCCCCGGCGAAACCAGCCAGATGACCGACGGTTTCGGTAACCTGGTAACCGTCATGACCATGGATCAGGCTGTCACTGAAATCACCCTGACCGCCGAGGGCGTGGTGGACCTGACCGGAAAACCCCTGACCAAAGATGATTCACCCTTCCCACCGGAGGTGTTCCTGCGCCATACCCCGCTGACGGAGGCCGATAAGGCCATCAAGGGCTTTGCCAGCCAGTTCTCACCCAACAAGCGCAGCCTGGTGCGGATGATGAACCGCATTCTGGAGCATATCGAATTCATGCCCGGCGTCACTACCGTAACCCATACCGCAGCGGAGGCCTTCCAGCAGAAAGCCGGCGTTTGCCAGGACCATACCCATGTATTCATCTCCTGCTGTCGCCATATCGGCGTGCCAGTACGTTACGTCAGCGGCTACATCCACACTTTCAGCGAACACCACCTGGCCACCCATGCCTGGGCGGAAGCCTGGCTGGGCCGAAACTGGCACACCTTTGATGTGGTCAATCTCCTCAATGTAGCCGAGAGCCACATCAAGCTGGCAACCGGTCTGGATTATCGGGATGCAGCTCCGGTACGTGGTATTCGCAGTGGCGGCGGAGTGGAATCCCTGCACACCCGGGCCTGGGTGACCATGGCCGGCGAGAGCCAGTAACAAAAAGCTTTGAAAACACACACGCCAATTCATGCTTTCTTCGCAGAAAGGATTACACTGGGCAGATTCCTATGATCCGAGGGTAGCCCCGATGACTTACTGTGTGGCGATGCGCCTGGCTGATGGCCTGGTATTCGCATCCGATTCCCGCACCAACGCGGGCTTTGACCAGATCTCCACCTTCCGCAAGATGCATGTTTTTGAACAGCCGGGAGAACGGGAGCTGGTCATCCTGGCTGCCGGCAACCTGGCCACCAGCCAGAGTGTGATCAGCCTGCTGGATAAACGCGCCGGTTCCGAAGTGCCCAACATTTTTTCCACGGTATCCATGTTCGAGACCGCGGAAATCGTGGGCAAAACCATCCGCGAGGTCATACAGCGTGATAACCCGGAGGGTAAGGTCAACCACGTGGATTTCAGCTGCTCGCTGATCCTGGGCGGTCAGATCCGGGGTGAAGATGCACGGCTGTTCAACATCTACCCGGAAGGCAACTTCATCGAGGCCACCAAGGAAACCCCCTATTTCCAGATTGGCGAATCCAAGTACGGCAAGCCGATTCTGGACCGGGTTGTAAACTATCGATCATCTCTGGACAGGGCCTACCAGTGCGCGCTGATTTCCTTCGATTCCACCATGAAAAGTAACCTGTCTGTGGGCATGCCCATTGATGTGGCCATCTACCGTAACGATCAACTCAAGCCGTGCTTTATTGACCGGGTGGACGAACACAATGACTACTTCCACCAGCTCCGTCAGCAATGGCACCAGGGTATTCAGGAACTGGTTGAAGGGCTTCAGCCACCGGTGATTCGCTGAGCCAGCTAATCGCTGTATCCGGTCAGCTCCATATAACCCACGCCCCCGTGAGAACCTGAAACAGACACCGGGCTTTCCCAGTAGGGGTAAAGCCCGGTATTCCAGTAGTCGCCCTGTGGTGCCGAAATGGTCAGATCCACCTGCCGCTCCGGGATTTGCAGCCGCCACCGCACGGGCACCCTGCCTTCCGCGGTATCCTGCCAGCCATCCGGCGTAATCGTCAGGTCATCACCGGCCAGTGGCTCCACCTCGCCGTCAGCGTTGACCCAGCTGCCGGAAACAAAGGCGCCGTCATCCTCACGCAAACGGAACGCCATCAGTTTCTGGCCGTCGTCCAGATGCAGCGCAAACCAGTCCCAGCCCTGCTGGCCCGCCTTGAGAAACTGGCTGCTCCATTCCCGGTCAAACCAGCCCTGGCCGGACACCTCCAGGGTCTCACCATCCAGTGTCACCGTTCCTTCGATTTCCAGGTCAACCAGGCTGAAATACATGGAGCCCTCACCGCTGGCGGATTTGGCACTGAAACCGTCATTGCCATGGGCAACGGGGCGGTCGGTATTGCCAAGGCGCAGATCGTAACGCCAGTTATCGCCGTTAACCCGCAAACGCCAGTGATCTTCGCCCGGCACTGATTCCAGTCGCCAGTTGTCCAGCCAGACCTGTAATGGTTCCGGGGTAGCCCCGGCATGGCCAACATCGCCCCGAGCCAGCTTCTCCTCGAACCAGTGATTACCCGCAAACGACACCGCCCCGTGGGCCATCCACGCCGCTTCCAGGGGCCAGGCGTCGGCGTCCGGGGGCTCTGTATCGGCAGGTCTGGGCTTCAGGGCCTGGCGGAACTGGGTCCATTGCAACCCCAGGGGCTCGCCGTCGGCCGTTGTCAGGTTCGCGGTGAGGTACCACCATTCGATACGGTGCTGCGGATGAGGCCCCCAGTCATCGGGAAAGACCAGCCCATCACCGGGCCCCGGTTGCAGAAATCCGGATTCGTCCACCTCGCGTGCCGGCTGGGCCAGGCCGGCAAAGCCTGCCTGCGAGTCCGGTTCGGAGCAGCCGACCAGGATGACCAGGAGCGACCACGGCAGTATCCGACGGGCAACCATCATCTTTCAGCTCCCGTCATCCGGCTGGCGGGCGGCAGAGGCGTTGGTCCGT
>JBHEPI010000125.1:0-5237 GCA_046260345.1 Marinobacter sp.
TACCTGCCGCGTTTTACGTTACCGCAGCGTTGCTGTATCTGGCCATTGCCGCTCCCATAGTACGCTACTGGCCTTCAGGCCGGGATTTCGGGTGGGCCAACCGGGCCACCCTGGTACGGGCCGCACTGATTGTACCGCTGGTTGGCGCTGCTCCCTTTATTGCCGGGCTGGGGAACTGGCTCTGGCTGTACGGGTCACTGTGTTTACTGGCTCTGATACTGGACGGGGTTGATGGTGCCATTGCAAGGGCCACCCACTCCACCACCGAGTTTGGTGCCCGCTTCGATATGGAGCTGGATGCCTTGTTCATCCTTGGGCTTTGCATCGCGGTGATGGCGTTGGATAAGGCCGGCGCCTGGGTGCTTGCCCTCGGGTTGATGCGCTATGCATTTCTGGCTGCGGGCCATTGGCTGGACTTCATGAAACAGGCATTGCCTGAAAGCTTTCGACGTAAAACCGTGTGTGTCTGGCAGGTGGTGACCCTGATGATTGCCATACTGCCCATCACTTCCACGGCCTTTGCAACCTGGACACTCGCAACTGCACTGGCGCTGCTGTGTTATTCGTTTCTGACGGATCTGCGCTGGCTTTATCAAACAGGGAGACAGCCATGAGAACCACTTTTTCAAACGCAATCCTCGCCTCCGTCGCAACCGCCGGCCTGTCGCTGGCCAGCCCTGCCGCTCTGGCCGAGCCGGCAACCTATGTGCTCGACGACGAGCATTTCTCCATGGCGTTCGAGATCATGCATATCGGTTACGCGCCGGTTATGGGGATGTTCCGGGATGTCGAGGGGCAGTTCGAATACGATGAGGAAGAGCAGGAACTCACCTCCGGCAAGGTGACCTTCAAGAGCAAAAGCGTGTTCACCAACCACGACAAGCGGGACGACCATTTGCGCAACGAGGACTTCCTCAACAGTGGTGAATTTCCTGATATTGTCTTTGAGGTGACAGGATTCGAGACCACCGGTGACAACACCGGCGTTATTACCGGAGACCTGACGCTGCTGGGCCAGACCCGCTCCGTGGATGTGGACGTAACGCTCAACAAATCCGCCGAGTATCCCATCGGCCATGAGGAATACACCCTGGGCCTGACGGCAGAAGCCACCATCAAACGCAGCGACTGGGGAATGACCTACGGCATCGAGAACGACCTGGTGGGTGATGAGGTGCGCCTGCGTTTCGGGCTGGAAGCGATTCGCGAATCAGGGTGGTTCTGAACGATGTGACAGACATCACAGCCTGGAAACATTCTGTTACACAATCCGGCCAAATCTTTGGCTGGGGGAAGTTTGGCCCGCTATGTTGAGGGAACAATAAAAAACCAACAAGGATCTGAGAATGCCACTGCGGGCGCTGTTGTCCCTCACACTCGCCGTATCCGCGGCCGTCGGGCTGGGTTATTTGCTGGCCGCTGAAAACCCGGATCGCTTCTCATGGCTGACCAGCAGCGATCAGGCCGGAGAACCAGGCCCGGATAGCTCCCCGCCCCCGGCCGGGGCCGCTTCCGCAGATTCGTCGCCACCGCCCAGACCCGAGCCACCTGACGACGCCGTGGGTTTCATGCTGGCCAGCGCTGCCGATCAGTACAGCCAGAACGTTCGCTACCCGGAATACTCTGTCCCGCTGTCTCAGGAACAGGCGCAAGCCTATA
Source organism: Marinobacter sp. (assembly GCA_046260345.1). GTDB lineage: Bacteria > Pseudomonadota > Gammaproteobacteria > Pseudomonadales > Oleiphilaceae > Marinobacter. The sequence goes on from JBHEPI010000125.1 coordinate 1,660, forward strand.
CCGGAAACCGTTTTGAACCGGTTGAGCTTCCCCTGGAGGGAGATGGGCGTTTTACCGTCACCCTCGAGAAGTACCGGTTTGTGCAGGACGAAGACATTCTTGTGGTGGCCACCATCACCGGCTCATCCGTGGTATCTGACCGCCTCGACGCCACGCTGGAATCCACCGAATCCCGCCAGCAGCACGCCAGCGCCTCGCTGCGAAACGAATCTGAAGACGCTTACTACGAGGGCGTGATCAAAGCCGATGCGGACTCCGGCGAATACCGCCTGATTGTGGAGGCGACGATCGACGGCAAGCCCGTGCGCCATGCCTCGACGCTGACCATTGAACCGGATCTGGGTGAATTCGACGGCCTTGGCAGCCCCCGCGTAAACAATAATGACCTGGTCATTCCGGTTCACTTTGATGCCAATGAGCCGGGCTTCTACGCCCTGGCCGCCCAGCTCTACCACAGTGGCCGCGCCATCGCGCAATTGCAGACCGAAAAACGGCTGGACGGCACCACCGACACCCTGGAACTGAAAGCCCACGGCTCGGTGATCGCCAACCGTGAGATCACCGGCGAACTGGAACTACGCAACCTGCAGATCCGCCGCCTGCCGGCCAAGCCCGGCGACCGCACGGATTACGGTTTTGGCCCTGACGAGGGTTACACCTTCTCGCCCCCGGACCTGGACGGGTTGACCGACAGCCCGGCGAGCGACCCCGAATCAGAGCAGCGCGCCGCCCTGCTACAGAGGCTGGCCGACAAGTTCTGATACAACAACAAAATAAAAACGGAGCTTTTATGAAAACAAGAAAGAGAAGTGCCTGTAAGACCGCCCTGGCGGTCGCCATAGCCGGCGGACTGTTTACTGCCGGTGCCGCCCAGGCCCAGCTGGCTGGCCACAAGGTGATTCTGGTTCACGGCTTCCAGCAGGAAGACCTGGCCGACGCGCCTGCCAACCTCGACGCGGTGAAAAATGCCGGCGAGGACTACTGGCGCACCTTCTGGTTGTCCCGTTCCGATGCCCGTGTTGACTGGGGCAGCGATGGCCGGGTGGAAGGCAACATTGCCCAGCAGGCCTACCAGCAGCTGCGACAGATCAGCCAACAGGGCCTGTGCAACGATTACTGCATTGTGGTTTCCCATTCCACCGGTGACCTGGTTACCCGCTACCTGCTGGAGAACCAGGCACGCTGGCTGCAGGCGGAAGGGCTTCAGCCCCTGAAGATTCTGGCTGCCATTGACTACTCCGGCGCCGGCGGCGGCACCGAACTGGCCGACCTGGCTCTGAGCATTGCCTACAACGACAGCTGGTATAACTGGCCACTGAAGCAGGCGGTTCAGGCCTTCACCGGCATTGAACCGGAACCGGGCAAGCTGGGTGTGGTGAACGACCTGCAAACCAACGCCGCACGCAACCTGGCGGTAAGCCCCAACAATGTTCCGCGGTTGCGGTTTGTGGCCGGGGGCTCCTCCTACGGTGGCATCACCAAACCATTTATTTCCGGTACCGACGACGGTGTGGTTCCCACCCACTCTGCCTGCGGCGCCACATCCAGCAGTGGCATCGACTCCTGCACCTCCGACCTGAGCCTGGCGGGCAAAGTGTCCAGCCAGAACGGGCCTTCGGACCTGTATTACAACCACTTCCCTATTCTGATGAACGAGGGCGTGTCACACAGTGGTGTACTGGGTTCGGAAACCGGCAACATGTCTGTACCCGTCGTCAACAATACGACCCTCAACGGGCTTCAGGTGGATTTCGACAGCCGCACCTACAACAAGCGGGCCTGGTGGCAGTTGTGGGGGTCCGGCGACCAGTATGTAGAGGTTCCCGGCTCTGACCAGACCGACATGTCTACGCTGGTCTACAACACACTCAATAACTGATAACGACCAAAGGGCTCACCCGCCCGAGGGAGAACCAACCGGCTCACGGAAGAGCCATTTTCCCCCTTCCATGATAAACTCCGCCGCTTTCCCGCCATTGGCCGGGCCCAGTCGATTTTCTGCAAGGCGGTTGTGAATGCCCCTCTCGAACGCCCACAAGTCCGATCTGTTACTGGTCGTTGTCACCCTGATGGCCGCCATCAGCTGGATGTTCTCCAAAGAAGCGGTATTGCTAATGCCGCCATTGATGTTCATGGCCATGCGTTTCCTGCTGGCTGGTTCGGTACTGGCGGTGATTGCCTATCCGTCACTGAGAAAACTGAACGCCGACCAGGTAAAACGCAGTGCTGGCGTGGGGATTGTTTTCGGCATTGCCATGAGCTGCTGGGTGATGGGCCTTTTCCACGCCACTCATGTGGGTGAAGGCGCCTTCCTGGTCAGCCTTGGGGTGGTGATTGTGCCCGTGATTGCAAGGGTCGTCTTCAAGGAGGAGCAGCCCCTGAGCACCTGGTTCGCGATTCCGGTGGCCGTCAGCGGCCTGGCGCTGCTGTCTCTGAAAAACGGATTCCGCCCGGAACTCGGACAGCTGTTCTTTGTTGTGGCAGCCTTTATCTTTGCGTTTTATTTCACCCTGAACACCCGCGCCGCCAACCAGCGGACCGTGGTCAACCGCCAGGGCGAGACGGTGGAAAAACAGCGCGTTCCGGCCCTGCCCCTGACTTCCATCGCGCTTCTCACAGTGGGGACCGTGACCCTGGTGGAATCGACATTGCTGGAGCCCTGGACGCCCACCCTGGAAGATTTCTCCGGCGTTCTGGCCATGTGGGTCGTGGCCAGTGCCATCGTGGGTACCGCCGGCCGTTTCCTGCTGCAAACCTACGCCCAGAGCCTGTCGACACACAGCCATGGCGTGGTGATACTGGTACTGGAGCCGGTGTGGGTTGCGCTGTTCGCAGCGGGCTGGTTCAGCGAAACCATGTCTGCCTCCCAACTGGCCGGCTGCGGCCTGATTTTCCTGGCTCTGCTGATCAATCGATGGGGTGTCATCAGCAAGGCAGTCAGAGGCTGGACCAGAAAGCAGAAAACCACCTGAAAGAGGTTGACCACGCCGGTCTGAATCAGTATATTTCGTCCCCGTTGCAGAACACAGGACCATAGCTCAGTTGGTTAGAGCGCTGCCTTGACATGGCAGAGGTCGGCAGTTCAAATCTGCCTGGTCCTACCAAAAATTGAAGTAAAAAGAGCCACTTAGAGCGAAAGCCGGGTGGCTTTTTTCATGGCTGGTCACACTGAAAGGCTGAATGTCACCAATATGTGACCTAGTTGGTAACACAGTACCCCGGTCGTGTTATCGCACCACGCCAGCAGGCACCACCAGCGGATCACGACCAAACATCAGGCGCGGTCAGGGCGCAATAATTGGCATGAATATTTCCGGGGCATAGTCCTTGCTTGTCATGCAATACCCGTTCCACGCTGCAATAATCGTTCCCGTTTTTGGCCCCTGATAAATTGGCAGACACAAAAAAACCCGACACAAAGCCGGGCTTCATATAATCATTTTTTTGTTTAGATCTGAGCCACCTCATAGGGCTTCAGCACTTCGAGTTCCTTCCCGAGATCTTCCAGGTTGCAATGCTTAGCTTCTACTGTGTTTGATTGGCTCACGATGTAGTAGTTGCCTAAGTCAGAATAGAAT
>JBHEPI010000128.1:0-54415 GCA_046260345.1 Marinobacter sp.
TCGTGGGGTTCTGCCGCCAGCGCCAGGCAGAGGCTGCCAGGGCCGACATAAATACTGCTGGTAATCCCCATCTGGGACAACAGCAGTTCCACGCCATTTTTCTCGCACGCATCCCGCAACCGGTTCAGGCCGGGAAGGTCCTCGATTTCAGTCCAGGTCAGTCCACAGGAAAGGCTGACATAGGGGGTCAGCAATCCGGCCTCTACCCGGCCAACGGCGTAATTCATAACCTTTTCTACCGCCATGTCAAAGCTGCGGGTTTTGGCCGCAGGCTGTCCCTGTGCACCCTGCCCGAAAATGACCGGCGTAATGTTCAGCGCCTTCCCCAGAAAGGCCACCAGCGCGGAAACGCTCTTGTCGCCTCGTTTACGGGCACGTTCCCGGATGTAATGCAGATCCCGCGGGATCACGCAGGTGTATATCTTGTCGGTGAACATTTCCACTTCATTGCGGAGGGCATTCTTGGACAGCTTCTGCTCAATCAGCCGCAACGTGTGAGCTGCCAACAGGCCCTGACCGGCAAATATCTGCTTGCTGTCGATGACACGCATGGAGAACTTGCCTTCGCGGCCGGCAGCCTTGCGCGCTTCCTGATAGTGCGCCATGACACTGTTCATAGCTTCAGTCGCATTCTGGAAAATCAGGCTGCGGGAGCGGGTAACGGTTTCGCAAATTGCCACATCAAACTGGGTGACAATCTTTTCCATGAACAGGTCGTGTATCTGCCGGGGAGAGAAGGCCTGAGTCTCGGCATGGTGGCCTTTTTGCAACAATCCGCTCTGGTAGAACTCCTGGGTCCGCACCGGATCGTGCTCATCGATATAGGTCTGGCCGTCGATAACGGCGGTCACGGGCAGAACGAACAGATCATGCTTGCGACTGAACTCGTAGGGTAAATCACAAGCTGAATCCACGATAAGACCAACGCGCATGGGGCCTCCAGCTGCGGGAAGTTAGCCTGCCGGACTCTTCCCTTTTTTGTCATTGTTCCTGGCAGCGCCCAGTCTTACACAAAGCCCCGGCAATTTCAGCACCCGGCTAGCCTGCAGTTTGCTCCAGCTCAAGTTCACTGAGGTTTTTATCGATCAGATCACGATTATGCTGTTGCCAGGGGTGGCCCCGTCCATCCATTGCGGATGTTTGTCGTAACCACGCGCTTTCAGGGCTTCGTTGTGATGTTTGTGCTCCCGGCTGTGCAGCGCCTCCTGGCCGATAAACCCGCGAATCTCCTCTTTCAGCTTGGGGTCATCCACCTGATCACGGTACAGGCGGACAGCGTTGATGAACTGCTGCTCCCCGTCCGGGAACTGCAATGAGAGGGCGTTGAAAAAAGTCGTGCGAAAGGCATCGTTGCCGTGCCAGAGGGTTCTGAGCTCTTCGGCATGATCAAAGCGCAGGTGCCGCGGGGCAACGAATATTCCTTCGGGTGTCGAACTGATGGTCATGACTGCCTCCGGTTTGTTGTGATTATGGAGCGGCATTCACCGTACTGCGGGCAAACCGCGTACGAAAATTGATCAGAAAACTCAGTTTAAACCCGGATTAAGCCCGGAAGGAAGGCAGGGAAAAGAAAAAGCCGACAGATTGTCACAAAATGACAGATCGTCAACGAAAAAAGGAGGTATGGCGATGCCGATACCTCCAAGGACACACAGGGGTTGAGAGCCTCCGGCAGGGCCGGCGGCCTTCGTTAGTGCTCTTCGGCCGCTTTCACGCCCGGTGCTTCCGGGTCAGCGGTAAATCCGATAAGTTTGGTGCGTTCTATCAGGAAATACAGCACCGCACCGGTGGCCAGGCCCCAGCCGGCGCCGTAAACCGCCAGTACCACACCCATGGTGCCGGCAATACCGCGCTCGGTGTTGTTCTCCAACTGCTCCAGCCCCACCATCAGGCAGATGTAACCGGTCAGCAGCAGGGTCAGTGACAGGGCAATCGGCAGTACCGGCTGGAAGAAGCTCACCAGCGGCAACATGAACAAGGCAATGAAACCGGTGATCCAGAAGGTACCGCCACCACTGTAGATGGACTCCATGGCATTGCGGCCATACTTGTAGCGCTCCGCCATGGTGGCCGTGACCGCCGTCCAGATCGGGCCTGCCAGGCCCGGGTAAGGAGCGAAGAAGGCATGGCCACCATTACGGATGGCTGTGACCAGGTGCACACGGTCAATGCTGTTGTCGATGTCTTCATCCTTGCGCAGGTGGTCGACGCGGCTCATCAGGGACTGCCCGACAACAATGTCACCGAAGGCAATGACATAGGAGATCACCGCGGTCGGGATGGCGTACATGAATACGCTGGCATCCGGGAAACCGACCGTGAACGGCAGGTAGTTCCACAGTTCATCAAACGCCGGCTTGGTGATGCCCCACTCCACGTCGGGTACGGCATACTCGCCGGTGGCAAAGCCCACGATGATGGCGACGACCATCCCGGGCACCATGCCGTAGTTGGCAATCTTGCGGGCAATGTTGCTGCTGTCCACAAAGCCCTTGAAGGAAACAGAGAACATCAGGTACAGACACACCAGGCCACCGACAATGAGCGAAATCGGGGTTTCCGCCAGGCGGCCACCGGCCTCGATTTCACCCATCAGCGCGGCAATACCGGCGCCGATGATAATACCGCCCTTCATGGACCGGGGAATCAGTTCCACCAGTTTGCTACCCAGGCGGGTTATCCCCAGCACCAGGAAGATAATGAACACCAGGAACTGCAGGGCAAACAGGGCCTGGATGGCCTCGGGGCCGGGCTCGTAATCGCCCAGGAAAAGAAGCACCACAGGAATACCAGGGGTAATCCAGCCAGGTACCAGGGGAACACCCAGCAGCGCCGGCAACATGAAGCCGATACCACAGATCACCACATAGGCAAGGGCGACGTCGTAGGGCACGCCAAGGTATTTTTCCAGCAGTGGAATCATCGCCAGGCTGACCACGAACATGATCAGGCCCTGAACCATCTCCGCAAACTCCCAGCGGTAATGGACAAAAGGCAGGCGGACTTTGAAGGGGCCTGCAGGCCAGTACGGCTGCTCTTCCCCGTTTTTGCGTTCATACATTTGCATAACAGACGTCTCCTGGCGCGGCGAATTCCGCGCCTGATGTTGTTTTTGTGGTCTTAGCTGAGTTCTTTCGCCTGGTCTCGCAGGACGAATTTCTGGATCTTGCCGGTGGAGGTCTTCGGCAACTCCGTGAACACGATGGTTTTCGGTACCTTGAAGCGGGCCAGGCGCTCGCGGCAGAACCCGATCAGGTCCTCTTCGCTGACATCGCCGGCCTCGGGCTTCAGGGTGATAAACGCACAGGGCGTCTCACCCCACTTTTCGTCCGGGCGCGCCACCACGGCCGCTTCCAGCACCGCAGGGTGGCGGTACAGAGTGTCTTCCACCTCAATGGTCGAGATGTTCTCGCCACCGGAAATGATGATGTCTTTCAGGCGATCCTTGATTTCCAGGTAACCGTCTTCGTGCCAGACCGCCAGATCACCGGTGTGGAACCAGCCGCCACGGAAAGCCTCTTCCGTTGCCCTTGGGTTCTTCAGGTAACCTTTCATTACGGTGTTGCCGCGCAGGAAAATCTCGCCAATGGTTTTACCGTCTTTGGGCACCGGCTCCATGGTATTGGGGTCGCCAACCATGGTGCCTGCCAGCGTGTGATAGCGAACGCCCTGGCGCGCCTTGATGGTGGCCCGCTCATCCAGGGTTTTCTCATCCCATTCAGACTTCCAGGCACACACCGTCACCGGGCCATACACTTCGGTCAGGCCATACACGTGGGTGATGGCAATGCCCATCTGCTCGATGGCACCGATGACCTGGGCTGGGGGCGCCGCACCGGCGGTCATCGACTTCACTTCGTGGTCAATTCCCGCCTTGGCGGATTCCGGCACGTTCAGCAGTGCGTTGAGCACGATCGGTGCACCGCACATATGGGTTACCTGGTGATCACGAATCAGCTGCAGGATCTTCTCCGGGTCTACCCGGCGCAGGCACACATGAGTGCCGGCCAGAGCAGTAACAGTCCAGGGGAAACACCATCCGTTACAGTGGAACATGGGAAGCGTCCACAGATAGACCGGATGCTGCCCCATAGACCACACAGCCTGGTTACCCATACTGTTCATATAGGCGCCACGATGATGATAAACCACGCCTTTCGGGTTACCGGTGGTGCCGGAGGTGTAGTTCAGGGAAATCGCGTCCCATTCGTTCCCGGGCAGGCTCCACTGGAACTGCGGGTCGCCCTCCTGCAGGAAGGCCTCGTAATCAAGGTCGCTCACCCGGGTGCCCTCGCCGTACTCCGGATCATCCACATCGATGACCAGCGGCTTTTCGTCCAGCCGGCTGACTGCGTCACGGACGACATCGCCGAATTCACGGTCGGCAACGACTACCTTGGCCTCGCCATGCTCCAGCATAAAGGCGATGGCTTCAGCGTCCAGACGCACATTCAGGGTGTTCAGCACCGCCCCGATCATGGGAACACCAAAATGGCACTCCACCATCGCCGGAATGTTGGGCAGCATGGCCGCTACCGTGTCTCCACGGCCTATTCCCCGGCCAGCCAGTGCCGAGGCCAGGCGCCGGCAGCGTTCGTAGGTCTGGCTCCAGTTGTAGCGAATGGCCCCGTGAATCACCGATGTGTACTCAGGATACACACTGGCCGTGCGCTCAATAAAATCAATGGGGGACAGAACAGAATAATTGGCATCGACGGGCTCCAGGCCCTGATCAAAAATCGAGGTCATCGGTGTGGTCCTCTGGGTTCCATTGTTCTTATGGTGTATTCAGTAAGTACGCTGGAAAAGCTATACTCTTGGCTGGCGAAAATGGTATTCGATAGTAGTTATACTAGAAATTACACCAACGTATTATAGTATTTATTCTATACAACGGCTGACTAATGATAACAACATCGACAGTCCCGGCCTTTCAGCTTTCCGACTCTGACCCGGAAGCGGGCCTTGTACTCAGCGTTAACAGCATGGTTTTGACGAGCAACACGGCGTCGAGGGATCTGGCTCGGAAGGCCGGAACCGAAGAAGTTGCTGACCTTTTACCGATCAACACCCAGGCACTGATCAACGCCAGCCTCAGTCAGGGACGAGCCATTGAGGATGTGGAAAGCCACCTCCCCGGGATTGCGCTGCTGTGGACATTTATTCCCGATCGGGCCTCCGGCCAGGTTCTGGCGCGCGGCAGAAATGCCACTGATCAGATCCGCAAGCTGAACGAAGCAACCCGCTGCAGCCGCCTTTACCGCCTGATCACTGAAAATACCACCGACCTTATCTCCCGTCACGCGCCGGATGGCCGCTTTATAGACGCCACCCCAGCTTCCTGGCGGCTGCTGGGTTACTGGCCGGAAGAGCTGCGAGGCAAGCCCCTGGAGGAAGTGTTCCGTAGCAGCTCCATCAATAATGAACTGGACGAAGCGCGTAACAGGCTGCGGGACGAAGGCTACGCCACCTTGACCCTTGAAATCACGCACCGGGATGGTAGCCGGCGCTGGTTTGAAATTGCCAGCAGGGCCATCCGTGAAACCTACACCGGGGCGGTAATTGAAGTGGTGAGCGTATCCCGGGATATTTCCGCCCGGGTTGAATCGGAAGAGAACAACCGGCGGCTGGCCGATGAACTGGCCCACACAGCCCGCCTGGCAACCCTTGGCGAACTGGCCTCGAGTATTGCCCACGAAATGAATCAACCGCTGGCCACCATCGTGAACTTTGCCAGTGCCAGCCAGCGTTACCTGAAACAGGCGCCGGAAAACCCCGAATGCCTGGAACGGGTGGACGACGGCCTTCAGCGCATCACCCACCATGCCAACCGTGCCTCGGAAGTCATCAAGCGACTGCGGGCTTTTCTGCGCAAGGGCCACAAGCGGACGGCCCCGATCAGCATCAACGACGCCGTGACCAACGTCCGGCGCCTGTGCCAGTGGGATGCGGATAAAAACAACGTCGTCATCGCAACGCAACTCGCCAGGAGCAACCCGGTGATCACTGCCGACCCTGTGTTACTTGAACAGGTGCTGATCAACCTCGTACGCAATGGTATTGACGCCAATCTGGAAGCCCATGGTGGCAATGACGCCGCCTCAAAGATAACCCTGACAACCTGCGTGACACCGCAACGGGAAACCCTGATCGAGGTGACAGACCAGGGTATGGGGCTGGATAACGAGGGCCTGCGGCAGATGTTTACGCCCTTCTATACCAGCAAACCCCAGGGGCTCGGCCTGGGGCTATCCATGAGCCGTTCGATCATCGAGGGGTTTGGCGGATTTCTGGATGCGAAACCGGCCAAAGGCGGCGGGCTGGTGCTGGTCTGCCGGTTTCCGCCATCTCTTTCCCATAAAAACAAGACAGACCATTTCCGGGGAGACGCACCACAATGAGTGAGCAACCCAATACAGTCTACGTCGTGGACGACGATGCCGGCATGCTGGAATCCACCCAGTGGTTACTGGAATCCGTCGGTTTGCAGGTGCGCCCCTATGCCGATGGGCGCCGGTTTCTGGAAGCGGTGGAAGCGGAGCAGACCGGATGCGTCATTCTTGATATCCGCATGCCGGGCCTCGGCGGGCTGAACGTTCAGGAGGAGCTGCAAAAACGCGGTTCGCAACTGCCCATTATCTTTGTCTCCGGCCATGCGGATGTACCTATTGTTGTCAGGGCGTTCAAATCCGGAGCCTTTGATTTCATCGAAAAGCCCTTCAATGAACAGTTGCTGCTCGACAGTGTCCAGCAGGCCCTGCAGCAACACCAGGCAACCAGCACACAGCGACGGGGCGACGAGCATACGGATGCCCTGATAGCCACACTCACCCGCCGGGAGCGTGATGTGTTCATACCGTTGGCACAGGGCTATACCAGTCGTGAAATTGCGGAACAGCTGGACGTTGGCATCAAAACCATCGACCTGTACCGGGCAAGGGTAATGAAGCGCCTGGGCGTGGAACGGGTGCCGGACGTTACCGGTATTGCCATTGCCGCGGGCCTGCTGAATCCTCTGGAGCTGAGAACAAGGTGATCCCGGGGCTCCCTCAGGATTCGGACGCCACTGCGGTTGCGATGGCGCCCAGGCGCAGCCCCGGAGAAATGGTTTATGAAAACGAAGGCGACTCGACCACGACGATATCCCCGGGTTCACCGCTATGCTGCCACGTTCAAAAGGGAGGAATCATGAAAACATTACCGCTTTACCAGATCGATGCGTTCACCAGCCAGGTTTTCGGTGGCAACCCCGCCGCTGTCATGCCACTGGACGAGTGGCTGCCAGACAAAGCCATGCAGAGACTGGCACTGGAGAATAACCTCTCGGAAACCGCCTTTCTGGTTCCCCTTCCTGAAAATGCCGAAGAAGACTTTCACATACGCTGGTTCACCCCCACCGTGGAAGTCCCGCTATGCGGCCACGCCACCCTGGCCAGCGCCTGGGTCGTCTTCAACAAACTGGGTTGGCAGAAAAAACAGATCCGCTTTCAATCCAGAAGCGGCCCACTGGGTGTGCAAATGACGGACGACGGCTGGCTGGCGCTCGACTTCCCCAACCTGCCTTTTGAAGCACGTCCCACACCGGACCTGATCCGCGACGCACTGGAAGGCGCCCCGGACACATCCTATTTCGTGCCCAACGACACCAACTACATGGTTGTCCTGCAAGACGAAGCCTCGGTAAAAGCCGCACAGCCCGGCATCCGCAAGCTCAGGAAACTGGGCAACCAGGGCGTCATCATCACCGCACCGGGCAACCACTGCGACTTCGTCAGCCGCTACTTCGCCCCCGGTGCCGGCATCGACGAGGACCCGGTCACCGGCTCCATCCACAGCGTACTGGTGCCCTACTGGGCGGAGAAGCTTGGCAAGAGCACGCTGCTGGCGAATCAGGTGTCTGCCAGGGGTGGTGTACTGCGCTGCGAACTGAGAGGAGACCGTGTAGCCATAGCCGGACAGGCTGCTTTCTACATGGAAGGCAACGTTCAGCTGCCCTAAAACCCCGGCAAAAATGTATACTGCGCCCAGTCAATATACAGCGGCGGATAGCACAGATGTTTGGCAAGGCACGGGTTGAGGGTGGTCAGGGATCGTCAAAAACAGGGATGTTTTTGTCGAGCGTACACGGACGTATTCACCGCGTATCCCTGACCACCCTCAACCCGTGCCGAAACTCCAAAAGCCTGAACTTCAAACCATGACCCCAGAAAAGTACGACGTAATCATCATAGGCGCCGGCGCCGCAGGCCTTATGTGCGCGTTAACGGCCGGCTACCGCGGCCGCAAAGTTCTGGTGATTGACCACGCCAACAAACCTGGCAAGAAAATTCTCATGTCCGGCGGTGGCCGCTGCAACTTCACCAATCTCAACAGCACCCCGGCCAACTTCCTTTCGGACAACCCCCACTACTGCATTTCCGCCCTTAAACGCTATACCCCCCAGCACTTCCTGGAACTGGTGGAGCGCCACGGTATCGGGCACGAAGAGAAAGCCGCCGGCCAACTCTTCTGCAAAGACAGCAGCAAGGAAATTCTCAACCTGCTGCTCACCGAATGCGAATGGGCCGGGGCAGAAGTACGGCTGAAAACAGAGGTTAGAGCCATCAGCTGCCCGGGAAACGGTTACCAGCTGCAAACCACCTCCGGCACCCTCAACTGCCAGTCCCTTGTTGTTGCCTGCGGCGGCCTGTCCATCCCAACCATGGGCGCCACCGGCTTTGGTTATGACATCGCACGGCAGTTCGAGCTCACCGTATTGCCCACCCGCGCAGGCCTGGTGCCCTTCACCCTTCACCCGGAACTGAAGGAACAGCTGTCCCCGTTGGCCGGCGTGAGCTGCCCGGTGGACGTGCACTGCAACAACGAACACTTTCGGGAACCCATGCTGGTTACCCATCGTGGCCTGAGCGGGCCTGCCATGCTGCAGATCTCCAGTTTCTGGCATCCGGGGGATAGCCTGAACATCAACATGCTCCCGGCGACCGACATCGAACAGGATCTTTACCAGCTAAGAAAAAGCAGGTCGCAATCCACTGTTGCCCATTACCTGATGCAACACCTGCCCAAACGCTTCGCCCAGGCCCTGAACGACCTTCATGGCTGGTCAGGACCGCTTCAGGAATACAAGAACAGTAACATCGAGCAGGTGGCCCGGGCCCTTGACCAGTGGGCCATCAAGCCGGCCGGAACAGAAGGCTACCGAACGGCAGAAGTAACATTGGGTGGGGTGGATACCCGTCAACTCTCATCCAAAACCATGGCGGTTCTGCACCGGCCGGACCTCTACTTTATTGGCGAAGTGGTCGATGTGACGGGCCATCTCGGCGGGCATAACTTTCAATGGGCGTGGGCATCGGGCGTGGCGGCTGGCAGTGCTGTCTGATTAGCCAGACGGGGACACTAGAGGTACTTCTCGATCGGCAACCAAGACAGGAAGCCAGACCCGGCGCGGCGCCACCAGCCAACGGTTGGCTCGCTGGTATACGATTCTTCACCGCTTCGCCATTGCAGGTCTCCGCTATCGTCCAGAGTGACTTCCCAACTGTTTTGGGGATGCATGACTGACCGGATGTCTTGCGCCACCTGTTCCGCCAGTTCAGCACTGTGAATAATCAACACTGTCTCACCGTTCAGGTAAATGGAACGAAGATTGACGTTGAAAGACCCCACCACCAGCGTGCTGCGATCAAACACCACCGACTTCGAGTGCAGGCTGACTTCACCCGTCGAGCAGACTGCATCCTTGCTCAGCCATTGCTGGCAGGCCTCCGCATCCGGCCTGAGTTCGTAGATCCGCATTCCCTGTTCCAGCATGAAAGGGCGCCAGCGGGCGTAACCGGCATGATTGGTGACCAGGTCATTGGACGCCAGTGAATTGGTCAACGCAGATACCTGTAGCCCCTGGCGGTCTCCGATATCCAGCAGCTGCAACTGTTCCCCGGTGAGTATCAGATAGGCGGACTCGATCAGGATTTCCTCAGTAGCGCCCTGCGCCAGTTTTTGTAGTGCCCTGGCGCTATGCCCGGGCGTTCTGGCTGGCTCGTCCATGGTTTCAGAAGGGAAATCGAACACAAGCTCACCTGAAGCATACGTCAGCCTGTCGAACATCTTTATAAGTTCTGACCTGCCCTGTTCAAAGCCCGCAGGCGCCTGTACCGGCAGGCCACTTTGTGTTGTGGCTTGCCGGCGAAGTGCATCCATGGTCGCGGCCAGGTCTCTGTCGACAAGAGTATCCGGGTAAAGCATTGCCACGGGATAGGCCCAGGGGTTGCTCCAGTAGGCCTGAAAGTTGTCGGTCATTCCGCCAACGACCGAACCGAGCGCGAACATGTCTCTGTCCCGGAAGTAGCGGCCAGAATCAAACGCGAAATACTCATCGCCAATATTGCGTCCGCCAACAATGCCCGCTTCACCGTCCACCACAAAGGTTTTGTTGTGCATGCGCCGGTTGATACGGTCAAAATCGAGCAGGAAGGATACCCATCGACCCCAGCCACTGCGGCTTCTGGCGGGATTAAAGATGCGGATATCTACGTTCGGATGGGTATCCAGCGCCGCAAACAATTCACCAATGCCCTCAGCATTGAAATCATCCAGCAGCAGGCGAACCCGCACACCTCGATCCGCAGCCAGCAGCAGCCTGCCTGCCAGATACTGCCCTGACGGATCGTTACTCCAGATGTAGTATTGTGCATCTATGGACTGTTCTGCCGCCTCAATCAGGGCCGCACGGTAGAGGAAAGCTTCCTGCCCGGAATCCAGCATGTAGAAACCGGATTGGCCATTCGCACCGGCCAACCTTTGCCTGGTCTGACTGGAAAGAAAGCTGTCACCGTTATACAAGGTTCCCTCAACTCCCTGATGAGCCACCGGCGGCAATCCGCCGGCGCACCCCGTCAGTAATGTCACCAGCACCAGCCACCGGCCCACTGACGCCAGAGGCGCCGCCCGGGACCGATGGTGGGATAGCATTAACGCAGTATCACCAGAGGTTTTCTGGCGGTCTTGAGCATAGTGGTTGTAGTGCTACCCACCAGGAACCGTCGAATTCGGGAGTGTCCGTAAGCCCCCATCACCAGGATATCGATGTCATGCTCTTCCTGGTAGGTGTGGAGGGTTGGCTCCACATCGCCGGCACGAATCGCCAGCGTGATCTCGGAACCAAGGTCACCAAGCATCTTCTCTGCTTTCCTGAGCTGCTCCCAGCGGTCGTTGGTATTTGCCCCGATCATCACCAGATGAATCGGCATGCCTTTCAGTACCGGGCTTCCGGCCAGCAGTTCCACACCCTTGAATGCCGTTGCGCTGCCATCGAACGCCAGCATCGCGCTTTTTGGCTGCTGGTATTCGTCCGGTACCAGGAGTATCGGGCGGTGGACGCTGCGAATCACGGTTTCCAGCTGGCTGCCCACGTGCACATCGCGGTCTGAACTGCTTTCTCCATGAAGCCCCATAACCAGCAGTCGGGTCTGGCTTTCCAGGGCCAGCAGGGACTCGGTAAGGTCGCCATGGCGCTGGCGCTTGATGACATCGTCTATGCCCAGTCCTTTTACGCGGTCTTCGGCTTCATCCAGCATATGATGGCCGTGTTCCAGCGCCAGTTTGGAACGCTTGCGGTCCAGCTCGGCCAGTTCGTCCATCAGCTGTTCGCGGCTACCCAGGCCTATGTTACCGGCCAGGTCCGGTTCCGTCGGATAACGCTCTTCATCCAGCACGTGCAGCAGCGTCATGGGAGTTTCCATGTGCTTGCTGGCCCAGGCGGCATAATCACACACCGCCGGTGCGGCCCTGGAGCCGTCGATACAGGCAACTACTCGTAGCATCTTAACCTCGCCTTGGTGATCATTATGGTTGTTATTCTGACCGGGTTCGTTGTTGAATTCCTTGGCTTGTGTCATGTCAGTGCCCCATCAACTGGTCAACGGCGTCAGGCTTGTCGTGCACCCCGAAGCGGTCAACGATGGTGGCACTGGCTTCGTTCAGGCCAATGACCTCAACCTCGGCACCCTCACGGCGGAACTTGATCACTGCCTTGTCCAGAGCCGCCACTGCCGTTATATTCCAGAAATGGGCACGGCTGAGGTCAATCACCACATTATCCACTGCTTCCTTGAAGTCAAAGGATTCCGTGAATTTTTCCGAGGAACTGAAGAATACCTGCCCCACTACGTTACAGGTTCGGGTGTCTGTTGCGTCATCGAACTCGGAGGTGACCAGCATGTAGTGGCCCACCTTGTTGGCAAAGAAAAGCGCCGCCATTGGAATCTGTACCAGCCACTGGTTCAGCACCAGCACTAGCACCATGACCAGCAGAAAAACACCTGCGGACAATGTCGAGAGACGGGTACGACCGCCGGATTTGATGCTGATGATGGACTGGCCAATCATGGCACAGCCGGACATGCCGCCCAGCAGGCCAGAACCGACGTTAGCAATACCCTGGCCCTTGCACTCGCGGTTGCGGTCGCTGGTGGTGTCCGTCAGATCATCCACGATGGTGGCTGTCATGGCGTACACATGCCAGGTAACGTTGGTCAGTTCCGGCAACTGGGCATGAAAATCAGAATCGCCAGAGCATTTACAAACCCGGTAACAACGGACCGTGATACAAATCGCATCAGGCCGCCAAGTTTGAGGTATCCGGCTCCGATCTGCAGCAGTCCGGTGAGCAGCGTGGCCGCCAGCAGGTATTCCAGGCCATGCTCCTTGGCCAGGGTAACCATCAGCAGCGCCATGGCACCGGTTACCGCCGAAATCATACCGGGGCGGCCACCCACAAATGCAATCACGACACTGATACAGAACGATGCGTACAGGCCCACTTTCAGGTCTAAACCTGCAATAATGGAGAAGGCGATGGCTTCAGGAATCAGCGCCAGCGCCACCACGATACCGGCAAGCAAGTTGCCCCGTATATTGGAGAGCCAGTCAGTTTTGAGCTTGTTAATCATTTTCAATATCCAGTCAATTCATTCAGGGGAGAAAAAACCGTTGGTAAAATCCGGAGACAATAAAGCCCATGGCACTCGCCAGAACGGGCCCGGGAAAGTAACCGATGTAGCGGATTTTTCTTAGGGCCCTAAACAAAATACACTGATCAACCAATAGTCGGACGGAACAGGGGCATCATGAACAAAAGCGAACTGGAAAAGTTCAGGAAACTGTTGCTGGACTGGCGGGATGACCTGCAATCAACCAGCGACGTTCGGGAAGAAGGCAGCGGCACCGTGCATCTGGACCAGCAAAGCGTTGGCCGGCTGTCGCGGATGGATGCCATGCAGGGGCAGGCGCTGGCCAAAGCGGGGAAGGAGCGCGCCGAGCTGCAGCTACGGCAGATTGAAGCAGCGCTCGTCCGAATCGACAACGATGATTACGGGGACTGCATGGAATGCGGCGAGCCCATCAATCCCAGACGCCTGGAGATTGACCCTACCGTGCTTTACTGCATCGACTGCGCCCGGTAGCCCGCTACATCCCGGGGCCGGACAGCCCGGTACTGGCAAGGTGAAAGGCGATTACCGCCATCATCGAACCGATAGCCCCGTCGATAAACCGCCATGCGCGGGGGCTGGCCAGCCAGGGTGAAAGGGCCGCGCCACCGGCTGCCAGCAAACCGAACCAGAGTACGGACGCACTGCTGGCACCGGCCACGAATACCGCCGGGCTTTCCTGCTGCGCACCGATGGCAGGAATCAGCAGCAGGGTATCCAGGTACACCTGCGGGTTCAGCAAGGTCACCGCCAGTGTGGTCAATACCACCATGCCAACACTGGAAGCGGCGGCGGTATCAGCCCCAAGGCCCTGCCGGCCCTTTATTACCCGGTAAAACGCTACCAATGCCAGCCAGGCCAGGAACACCACCCCGAGCCATCTCAGAACGTCCAGTGCCTGCGGAACGGCCATCAATGCCGCATTGACACCAAACATGCCCGCCGTGAACAGCAGAATGTCGGCGCACATGCAGATGCCCGCGGAGTACCAGTGGTGCTCCCGGCGTATCGCCTGGCCCAGGATATAGGCGTTCTGGGCCCCGATGGCGATGATAATCCCGCCGCACACAATCAACCCAGTCAGATAACTCGTCAGCATTCGTTCCTCCTGAAACAGAGTGGCAGGTTAACGGCCCAGCGCTATACTTAGAAATCATAAACCTTATATCCCATGAATTTTTCTTATGCTGGACTACAAACTGCTTCAGGCGCTGGCCGCGGTCTTGGAGAACGGCGGTTTCGAGCGAGCCGGGGAGATACTGGGGCTGACCCAATCCGCCGTGTCCCAGCGCATCAAGTCATTAGAGATTCGCCTCGGCCAGCCGGTGCTCGTGCGGCACCCTGAGCTGCAGGCAACGCCCGCCGGCAACAAACTGCTCAATCACTTCCAGCAGGTCCAGTTACTGGAAAGGGACCTGCGCGACACCATCCCCGCCCTTGCAGAAGATACCGCCCGTCTTCGCATCGCAATCAACGCCGACAGCCTGGCAACCTGGTGGGCAGACGTGGTGGGAGATTTCTGCAGCCGGGAGGGCCTGCTGCTGGATCTGGTGATCGAAGACCAGGATGTCGGCCTGAAGCGAATGCGTGATGGCGATGTCGCCGCATGTCTATGCAGTAGTAGCCAAGCCATTGCCGGTGGTCGCTGTGTTCCTCTGGGAGAAATGATCTATATGCCACTGGCAACGCCGGAGTACATTGATCGTTTCTTTCAGGATGGGGTTTCATCAGATGCCTTTGCGACCGCACCGGCTATTGTTTTCGGCCCCAATGACCAGCTACAGCACCGGTTTCTGGCGGGTTGCGGCTACCACGGCCATTTCCCCTTTCATCTGTGCCCTTCATCCGAGGGGTTTGTGCAGCTTGCCAGGGCCGGTATGGGGTACGGTATGATTCCCGAGATTCAGGCCCGCCAATGGCTGAATGACGGCATTCTGGTCAATCTGGCGCCAGGCCATGAGCTGAAGGTCCCGCTCTACTGGCACTTCTGGCGCCACAGCGGCAAGTTGCTCCAGCGACTGACCACCACCCTGGAGCGATCCATCAAACCCGATAACGGAACACATCATGGATGAGGTAACTACCCAGTTTATTGCCGACAACCAGACCACCCTGAACCTGGTCATCGCCCTGTTGCTGGGGGCCATTATCGGGCTGGAGCGGGGCTGGGACGCCCGCGGCCAGGCGTCGGGAGAGCGCATCGCCGGCATTCGCACCTTTGCCCTGATCGGTCTGCTCGGGGGTATTGCCGCGCTGCTGACACAGGAAGTAACCGAATGGGCATTTCCTGTGCTGCTGGTCAGTGTGGTGGCCGTAGCCATGGTGGCCTTCAGTGAGCGGCTCGCCCACATACGTAATTTCAGCATCACCGGCACCATCGGCATGGTGCTCACTTTCTGCTTTGGCGCCATCGCCGTGGCCGTGGACCCGGCCATTGCCACCGGGGCAGCCGTTGTCACTGCATTGATACTGGACAACAAGAAAGAGATCCACGGGCTGGTAGACAAACTTCAGTCCCACGAACTGGATGCGGCCCTGAAACTGCTGGTGATCTCTGTGGTAATGCTGCCACTGTTGCCCAACGAAGACCTTGGCCCCGGCGGCGTTCTCAACCCCCGGGAAATCTGGTGGATGGTGGTGCTGATTGCATCGGTGTCCTTCGTTGGTTATTTCGCCATCCGTATGGCCGGAATGAGAAAGGGCATTCTGTTCACCAGTCTGTTCGCGGGGCTAAGCTCTTCAACGGCACTGACACTCCATTACGCCAGGCAGTCCACCGTCTCGCCGGAAGTCAGCCCGCAATTTGCCAGTGGTATTCTGATTGCCTGCGGCACCATGTTCCCACGCATTCTCGTGTACTGTGCGCTGATTAATCCGGCATTACTCCCCAGCCTGATCTGGCCCGTGGCCGTCATGACAATCCTCCTCTACCTGCCAGCCCTGATTATCTGGAAACGCAACCAGGGCGCGCTGGAAGCAACCCGGCCAGAACTGACCCAGAATCCGCTGGATCTGAAATCAGCACTGCTATTCGGTGCGCTGCTAACGGGCATTCTGTTGCTGGGGGAATTCCTGCAGGAATGGCTGGGTGACCTGGGCATTTACATGCTGGCGGCCACATCCGGCGTTGCGGATGTCGATGCAATCACCCTGTCCCTGACGCGAATGTCCCAGGATTCCCTGGCCATGCAGACAGCGGTCATCGGGATTGTCATCGCAGCGGCCACCAACAACCTGGTGAAATCGGGTATTGCCGGCGCGATTGGCCGCCGGGAACTGGGCACCCGGGTAGCAGGCCCCATGGTGCTGTCACTGATTGCCGGGCTGGCCGTCGCATGGTTGCAATAATGCCGACTAACGGGCTTTGCGGAAAGTGAGATTGTAACGGCAGGCGCCAGTCAAAGGGTGGTCCGCGGCTTTCAGCGTGAGTACCCCGTGGTATCGCAAGCGGGCAGGGCCACCCCACACCACCACATCCCCATGTTCCAGGGGAATTCTCGTTGGCCGATCACTACGCCTCAGGCCACCGAACTGGAAGGTTGCTGGCGCCCCCAGTGAGACGGACACAATCGGCTGCCCGAAATCGTCTTCATTCCGGTCCTGGTGAAGCCCCATTTTTGCCCCCGGCCGGTACCGGTTTATCAGGCAGGAATCCGGCTCGAAGCCTGCGTAGCCTGCTGACTCAGCCGCTTCTGCGGCCAGGTCCTGAAACAACAACGGCATTCCAGGCCATGATTTTTCTGAAAGCGGATCGTCCCGCTGATAGCGGTAACCCCGGGCATCCGTTACCCAGCCCCAGTCTCCACAACAGGTCATGGCCACTGACATGGTGTGGCCACCGGGTGTCTTCATCTGCCGGAACGGCACCTGATCCGCAATCTGCTCAATCGCCTGCAGCAATTGCACATCGCGGCTGACGGCAAAACGTCTAAGCACAACCGCACCTTCACAGACCGGTTCGGCCCAGGGTTCCGGTGGTGTTTGTTCGAACAGATCCATGGTCATGAAAACAGGATACCATCATCAATCAGGCACGCCCTCTGAAATGAAGATTTATCCATTCCTTCGCGCAGATTCTGAATTTCTGGCTGAAACCCGTATACTTTGCGCAGTTTTTTACATTAAAAAAGGATACTGTCATGTTCGGCCTGTTTATCGGCGGTTTGATCGGCTACCTGTTTGGCCGCTTTCCCGGATTTCTGATTGGCGCGGTCGCGGGTGTATTGTTAACCCGTTACATCAAGAGCCGGCTGTGGCGGAAACTGCGCAATGTGCAGACGGATTTTCTGGAATCCGTGTTCGCGGTGATGGGAGCCCTCTGCAAGGCCGATGGCGTGGTCACACGGGACGAAATCCAGGTTGCGGAAGGACTGTTCGACCGCTTTCGACTGTCCGGAGAGCACCGGGAACGTGCCAAGGCCGCCTTCAACCGGGGCAAGGCCGACGATTTTGACCTGGACGCCGAATTACAGCACTTCCTGCGGGTAAGCGGACGTCAGCCTGCCCTGCTGCAGATGTTCCTGCAGGTGCAGGTATCCGCCGTTGCGGCTGATGGCGTTGTGCACCCTGCCGAGCACGAGATGCTGGTGCGTATTGCCCGCGGGCTGGGGCTGCCGGAGGCCCAAGTGGACCAACTGGAGGCCATGTTGCGCGGCGCCCACACAGGGGCCGGCGCTTCGGGACAGGCCTCATCCGCCAGCCAGATCGATGACGCTTACAAGGCGCTGGGCGTGTCTCCCTCGGCGAGTGATGCTGAAATCAAGAAAGTCTATCGCAAGCTGATGAGTGAAAACCATCCGGACAAACTGGCCGGGCGCGGCATGCCGGAAAGCATGCGGGAACTGGCGGAGGAACGCACCCGGGAGATCAGCCACGCCTACGATGTGATCAAGGAGGCCCGCAAATAAGCCTGGTCACAACCAGCGCGGCACTCGCCGGCGATAAGCTTCATAGGCATCCCCGAAGAGTTCCGCCAGCGCCTTTTCTTCCACCCTCGCCTGCCGCATCAGCACTGTTACACCCGCCAGCAGGCACACCAGGGAAAACACCGAGGGCAGCGCGAGAAAAAAGCCCAGCTGCCCCAGCATCACAGCGATGAACACCGGATTGCGGCTACGACTGTAGGGCCCACCGGTGAGCAGGTGACGGTTCTGCTTCGGATCCACACCGGAACGCCAGTCATCATGCATGTAGGCCTGCAGGTAGTTGACCAGGCTGAACGACAGCATAAGCAGTACCGCCCCCGTCACCAGCACCGGCCCGTGATACATAAACCCGAACACCCCGAGCCAAGGGTCAATTTCGGCAAACACACGCGCTACAACCACTGCCAGAATGAGCGCGCGGAACACATTGAAGATATGCCGGTGCCACCAGCCAGCGGACGCCTTCCGGCCATAGTTGATGAATGAAAATCCCATCCGCGCGTGAAGGCCAAGGCTCCTGGCACTGAATTGCAGGCCGATCATGAGGAAAAAGATACCGAGGAAATAGCGTACCAATGGCTCGGCAAATGTATCAAAGCTATCCAGAAACACCATTGAATTCACTTATTGCTGTAATGGAGCCCCAGAGACAGGCCTGTGACTGAAAACCGGATTCTTACCTTTTGTACCGCGTGATGCAATTTCCTGATATGACATATCGTCACATAAAAGCCTCAGTTACAGTACCTTCAATTCCGGACCCGAGATGGAGTACAGGCTTTGACCACAAAACACTGGCCACAATCCATACACACGTTCAGTGACGACCTGCTGGGACAGCATGACGCGACAACGCTGGCTTCCATGATTCGCAGCGGCGACGTATCAGCGGGCGAAGTCCTGCAGGCAACTCTTGCCCGGGCCCGAAAGGCCGAACCCTGCATTCACGGCCTGGTTACACCGATTCCGGGCGCAGACAGCGTAACACTGCCAGAGGAAGCATCTTCCGCGCAGACAAGCCCCGGCGTTTTTGCAGGTATACCCACCGTTATCAAGGACAACACAGATGTAAAAAGGTTTCCCACCACCCATGGTACCGCAGCCATCCTGCCCCGGCCGGCGGAAAAAACCAGCCCTTTCGCGCGCCAGTTGCTGGCGCAGGGACTGGTCTGTTTTGGAAAAAGCACCCTGCCCGAATTCGGATTCAACGCCACTACGGAGCCGGCCCACGATACACCCACCCGTAATCCCTGGAACCTGACCTATTCCACCGGCGCCTCCTCGGGCGGTTCGGCAGCGCTGGTAGCCGCCGGTGTTATTCCCATCGCCCACGCCAACGATGGTGGTGGCTCCATTCGTATTCCTGCGGCCTGCTGCGGATTGGTAGGCCTGAAACCAACCCGCGGCCGTGTGATCGACAATGACGCCGCAAAATCACTGCCTGTTAATATCATCAGCGACGGTGTGGTTACCCGTAGCGTCAGGGACACGGCTAACTTCTACTATGGGGCAGAAAACTACTTCCGTAATCCGAAACTGGCGCCCGTGGGCAAAGTGGAGGGGCCACCGGCACGCCCGCTGAGAATCGGCCTGGTTATGGACTCCATCAATGGTCACCGGGCGGATACCGCTACCCGGGAGGCGGTTGAAGCCACCGCTCACGCTCTGGAAGGTCTGGGGCACAACATAGAGCCCATGGGCGCGCCCGTTGCCTCGTCCTTTGCGGACGACTTTGCGCGTTACTGGGGTATGCTGGCATTTGGGGTGCGCTCAAATGGCAAGCGGCTGATTCACCCGAGCTTTGACAAATCCCGGCTGGACGGCCTGACCCGCGGCCTGGACAAGGCCTTCAAAAGAGAATTCTACAGGCTGCCAGCCACACTTTGGCGCCTGCACAGGTCCTATCAGCAATACGCCAGGGCCATGGCAGATTACGACGCAGTTCTTACTCCGGTGCTTGGCCACACAACACCGGAAATCGGCTACCTGAGCCCGACCGTAGACTTCGCCACCCTTTTCGAGCGCCTGACACGTTATGTAAGCTTCACCCCGTTAGCCAACGCCACAGGTGCGCCTGCGCTATCGCTGCCAGCCCATCTTGACGAGCATAACCTGCCGGTTTCCATCCAGCTGATGGGGCGTCATGGCGGCGAGCGGATATTACTGGAGCTGGCTTTTGCCCTGGAAGACACCATGGACTGGCCAGAAATGGTCAGGGGTTGGACAGGATCATAGGCTGATGCCACCATGACAACAGTGGCGCAGGGACGAGCCGGCAAACCGGCAACCATCATTCACAACTGAAAGCCAGAGCCTATGCAGGACACGGATACCTTTGTGAGCTTTCACAAGGCACTGATGAAGCTCAGCCATAGCCCGGAATTCCTCAGCAGGGAGCGTGAACAGAAACTGTCAGCTTTAACAGCCTTGTGCGCAAAGTTGCTTGGCGTGGAACGGGTCAGTGTCTGGCGGTTTCCGGAGCAACGGGATCATATCGAGTCGGAATGGTTGCACACGCCGGATGAGGCGACGGCGAAATCGTCCATCCTGCACCAGTTGAGTAACCCGGCTTATTTTTCTGCGCTGGAGAGCGAACGGGTACTGTCTGTACCCGACGCCCAGAATGATCCGCGAACCCGCGCCTTCACGCCAGATTACCTCGCCCCGAGAAAGATTCATTCCATGCTGGACGCACCGGTTTTCGACGGCGCCCGGCTCAGCGGCGTAATCTGCCTGGAGTCAACTGCCCTTCGCAAGTGGACCCTACCGGAAATATCGTTCGTCATCGCCATTGCAGATACCATCAGCCTGATGAATACCCATGAGGCCTGGCTTAACTCGAAGCAGGCACTTGAATACGCCATACGCTATGACTCTCTGACCGGTCTGTTAAACGTCAGATCATTAAGGGATCGCATCAGTTACCTGATCAACAAAGTAGAACGGCGCGGGCTTGGCAGCCTGGCTTTGATATGGGTGGATGTGGACCGGCTTAAATCCATCAATGACGGGCTCGGGGCACAGGTGGGCGACAATGTTATTGAAGAAATCGGCCATCGGCTCAAGCAGATCAAGGTCCCCGGAAAGGATCTTCTTGCCCGGATTGGCGGTGATGAGTATGCCCTCATTATTCGCAATCAGACCCAGACGGATACGCTGGAAAGCACCACCTCACGCATCCGGCACGAAATCAGAAAACCCATCCGCCTCAACGGGCACTCGATAACAGTGGGGGTAAGCCTCGGTATCTGCCACCTTCCCGGTGACTGCGAATCCACCGAGGGTCTGCTCCGCGGCGCCGAAGCGGCCATGTATAACGCCAAGCATAAAGGACGGGGCCAGGCCTGCTTCTTCGATTCCAGTATCCAGGTTAGCGCCCGTTCGCGTTTTGAGCTGGAACACGATCTGCGCACTGCCATTGAAGAGCAGGAGCTTGAGGTGTTTTACCAGCCCATCACCCGGGCCACAGATTTCAGTGTGGAGTCGGTTGAGGCCCTGGTTCGCTGGCAGCACCCTGAGCGCGGGTGGCTGTCCCCCATCGAGTTCCTGGATATCGCAAGAGGTAGCGGGCTGATGTATGCCCTTGGGGAATGCGTGTTACGCCGGGTGTGCGAGCACTGGCGACAGGCCCGGGAACAACAGATTTCAATGCCGGAAGTGTCGGTAAACCTGGCTCCCGAACAGGTCTTGGCGGCAGAGCTTCCCCGGCTGATCCGGAACCTCTGTGCCGAACATGATGTTCCCGCTAACACCCTGCACTTCGAGGTTACCGAGGATGCCATTCAAGGTGATGTCAGCACGGTTACCGACATCCTGGAAGAGCTGGTTGCAGATGGGGCCCAGCTGTCTATTGATGACTTCGGCACCGGGTACTCGTCCCTGTCGCGGCTCAAGGGCCTGCCGTTTTCACGCATCAAGATTGACCGTTCCTTCATCAGCAACATCCCCGAAGACGAAGACGATTGCGCTATCATCCTGTCCATACTGGGGCTGGCAAGGGGGCTGGGGCTGGAGGTTGTGGCCGAAGGCGTGGAAACCCCGGCTCACGAAAAATGGCTTTGCCAACAGGGCTGCGACTACCTGCAGGGTTATCGGTACAGCAGGCCGCTGCCCTTCGATCAGCTGGTTGAACGTTTCTTTGCCAGTGCATAGGAAGCTTGCTTCAGTTTACGTCCGGATTTATCGCCCAGCACCAGCAGCGCAGGCGTAAGCAACAGGGTCAGTATGGTCGCAAACGCCAGCCCGCCAGCGATGGCGCTGGACAGCTGGGTCCACCACTGGGTTGAAGGCGCACCAAGTCCCAGGGATGGTGCAATCAGGTCCACGTTCACCCCAAGCACCATCGGCATCAGCCCCAGAATGGTGGTGATGGCGGTCAACAGTACCGGGCGGAGACGCAAACACCCGGTTTCCAGTGCCGCCTCGAACGCCTCCATGCCGCCTTTTCTCATCTGATTGTAAGTGTCAATCAGAATGATATTGTTGTTCACCACAATGCCCGCCAGGGCAATAATGCCCATGCCCACCATCACGATGCCGAAAGACTGACCGTTAAGCAGCAGCCCCAGCAGCACGCCAGCCGTCGAAAGCACAATGGCGGAGAGAATCAACAGGGTCTGGTAGAGGGAATTGAACTGGGTCACCAGGATCAGCAACATCAGGGCGATCGCCACCATGAATGCGGAGACCAGGAAGCTGGACGCCTGCTTCTGGTCCTCGTTTTCACCGGCAAAGCGCACGGAGACCCCTTCCGGTGTTTCCGGCATTCCCTCCTGTAATGCCTGCAGCAGCTCATCGGCTCTTCGCCCGGGTGCCACATCTGACTTGATAGTGACCGTACGCTGGCCATCCACTCGCACGATGCTTCCGGTCTTGTCCCCTGGCTCCAGTCCCACAAATTCAGACAACGGCACCTGCCCCCTGGGGGTATTGATCGTCTGGCGCTGAAACTGGTCGAGTTCACGCCAGTTGTTGGGAACCCGCACGGCTATATCCACCTCGTCACGCACATCTTCCGGTCGATAGGTGGCCAGCACCAGTCCGTTGGTAATCAGCCGAACGGCGCTGCCAACACTCAGCACGTCTGAACCGAAGCGGGCTGCTGCCGAACGATCCACATTCAGCTGCCACTCAATACCCGGCAGACTGCGGTCGTCCTCAATGTCCACAAAACCGTCAATGGCATTCATGTGCTCCTGGATCAGCCCGGCATACTGTTCCAGTTTCCCGCTATCAAGACTGCTGACCATCAGTTCAATGGGCTTGCCACCAGCAGGGCCGCCCTCCTGTTTGCGAAATTCCAGTTCAATACCAGGTATGTCTGCGGTGCGCTCGCGGAAATCCTCCAGAATCCTGGTGGCGGAGCGGCGTTCGAACCAGTCGGTAAACTGGAACTGCAAAACACCAATAACATCCGGCGCCATCCGGTTGCCGGCGCTGACCATGGAGCGGGCATACAGGGCCTTTACTTCCGGCATGCCCTGTAACCTTTCCTCTACTTCCCGGACAATGGCGTCCCGTTCTTCCACGGACATATCACCCCTTGCCCGCACGTGGACCTGGGCCGAATCAGGCTCGACACTGGGAAAGAATTCCACGCCATGATTGAACGCGCCATACGCTGCGTAAATCACCAGAACCACAGCCAGAACACCCAGCAGTGTGAATCCTGGCACTGCCAGCAAACGTGCCAGCAGGTTCCGGTACAGCCCGGTCATACGTCCATCCGGTGCCGCCTGGCGTTTACGCCTGCCGCCACTGAGACTGCCCAGAACCGGCAGAAATACCAGCGCCATCGCCAGGGAAGCCGTCAGGCAGATGATGACGGTAATGGGCAGGAATTTCATGAACTCCCCCACCACACCTGGCCAGAACAGCAATGGCACAAAAACAGCCAGTGTTGTTGCGGTAGAGGCGATAATGGGCCAGGCCATGCGGCTGGCTGCCTCACCCCATGCAGATCTTACGCCCTGCCCCTCGGAGAGGTTCCTGTCGGCAAGTTCCGACACCACAATAGCCCCATCCACCAGCATGCCCGCCACCAGGATCAGGCTGAACAGCACTACGATGTTGAGTGTAAAGCCCATTCCCCATATCACCAGGATACCGGTAAGGAATGCACCGGGTATGGTCAGGCCCACCAACAGGGCGGAGCGCGGGCCCATGGCGGCAATAATCAGGATAATTACCAGTACAATGGCGGTAAGCACGTTATTGAGCAGATCGCTGAGGATATCCCGCACCTCGTCGGACTGGTCCATGATATAGCGAACTTCCAGCTCTTCCGGCAACTCCGGCCCGGCGGCCGAGATCAGTTCTTTTACCTGGCCGACGGTTTCAATGATGTTGGCGCCGGTGCGCTTGGAGATTTCCAGCACCAGGGCCGGCTCGCCGTTGATCCTTGCAAATCCGGTAGGGTCCTTGAAGGTGCGCTGGAGCATAGCGACATCTCCAAACGTGACCACGGTGTCACCATCTACCTTGATGGGCATGGACATCACATCCTCCACCGACTCAATCACGCCGGGCACCTTCATGGTCATGCGACCTGCTCCGGTATCCAGGCTGCCGGCCGCCACCAGCTGATTGTTGCGGGAGACCAACGATGCCAGCTGGTCAAAATCAATGCCGTAGCTTTCCAGTATCTGAGGATCGACAACAACCTCCAGCAGGTCTTCCCTGTCGCCGCCGATATCCACTTCCAGAACTTCCGGAATACCTTCGATAGCATCCTGCAACCGCCGGGCAACGGTGACCAGCTCGCGCTCCGAAAGTGGCCCGGACAGGCCCACAGACATCACCGGGAACAGCGCCACGTTGATTTCATTAACCCTTGGCTCATCCGCCTCCTGAGGCAGCTTGCTGCGAGCTGTGTCCACCTTCTCCCGCACGTCCTGGAGCGCCACATCCGGGTCAAAGCCGGCGTCGAATTCCAGCATCACCGAGGCATGCCCCTCCGAAGCAGTACCACGTATTTCCTTGATCCCTTCAAGGGACCGCAACTCCTGCTCCATGGGTCGGATAAGCAGGCGCTCGGCGTCTTCCGGGCTGATGCCTTCCAGCGTCATGGATACGTAGATCATGGGGATGGTGACGTCCGGGTTGGCCTCCTTGGGAATGGCCTGGAAGGCGGCTATTCCGCCCAGAATAAGGAACACCAGCGTGAGGAAGGTTGTGCGGGATCGGTCAAGGGCCGCAAATATCAGCGCTCGCATACCGGTCAGCCCCGGTCCGAATCACGGTTGACCGGGCGCACCTGCTGCCCGATGGACACAAACCCGGCACCGCGGGTTATCAGCCGGATTTCCTCCGGCAAACCCGTAACCCAGGCGCCATCCGTGGTGACGCTCAGCAGTTTTACGGTCGTGAACACAACCTCGTCGCTCTCACCAACATGCCGCACACCGGGGCG
The DNA here is from genome assembly GCA_046260345.1 of Marinobacter sp. Taxonomy (GTDB): domain Bacteria; phylum Pseudomonadota; class Gammaproteobacteria; order Pseudomonadales; family Oleiphilaceae; genus Marinobacter. Next base: position 25,326 of record JBHEPI010000128.1, read on the forward strand.
CCCATCATCACCCAGGCTGAGATGGGCGGGTGAAATAAACATGGCTCTGACTTCCGGCAATGAAATCCGGAGCGTTGCGCTTCCGCCGGCAACCCGTTTACGTTCGGGGTTTTCCACCGTCACTTCCACCGCAAAGCTGCGGGTTTCGCGGTCTGCGGCACTTGCCACAAAGCTCACCTTGCCGTCCAGCGTCTCGCCGTCCAGGGTGCGGATCGTCACTTTCTGGCCCTCTTCCACATTACTCACAGACTGTTGCGGAATCTGGCCGGTTGCCTTCAGCCGATCAATGCGGACCAGTTCCAGCAACGGAGAGCCCACCTGCACCAGGTCCCCCAGATCCACATCGCGACGATTAACCGTGCCATCAAAAGGCGCACGCGGGGTCAGGTTATCCATCGCCAGGCGTGCCCGCGACAGTTCAGCCCTGGCAGCGGAGACTTCACTTTGCAGCGTCAGTATTTCAGATTCGGAGGTCAGATCGCGGGCGCGAAGCCGCTGGGCAGCCGAAAGATCGGACTCCAGCTTACGGATGCGGGACTGCCATTGGTCTACCGCCGTGCCACGACCATCTTCAGAAAGGCGTAACAGAATGTCCCCTTCGCTGACCCGATCACCCTGTTCCACCATCAGCTCATCGACGGTACCCGCTATCCGGGCACCTATAGACACTGTCCGCCAGGGCTCCAGCTGCCCCTGTAACATTAGCCCCGGCTCATAAGGCCTGTCCCGCAGGATGTCCACCTGCACTGACGGTGCCGTTTGCTCCTGTTCAGGCGGCGCTTCCGGCGCTTCATCGCGAGCCTCTCTGACATTCCCCGTTGCCATCCAGACAACCAGTAACACCAACACCAGAACAGACAGGCCGATGGATCCCAATTTTGCTTTTGTCATGATTGCTCACATGCTGAAACAGGTGATTTCAGTGAACACTGCGATTCCTGTTCGAAAACTGTCAGAAAACGGTTGCATCCGGTTATTTCTGTGAGATAGATTCTACACACAAACTTTTTACAAATTCAGAGTTGATCGTGATTTTATGAATCTCAACGCAGTGATTGTCCTTGTGAAGCTAGTCCTGGTGGTCGTGGTACCGTCCGGGGGCTTTTGCGTGGACAAGCGGGTGAGATAGCGACTACCTGACAAGACACGAGAAGCCCCCGGCACCGAAAGGTCCCGGGGGCTTTTTTTGCAGCAAGAAAAAGGGAAAACGACCATGAACGGCGCACAGCAGATTCTTGAAGCGTTCCATCGCCACAACATAAGCACGGTTTTCGGTTATCCGGGCGGTTGCATCATGCCGCTATACGATGCGCTAGTGGACGATGTGGGTGTGGAGCACGTGCTGTGCCGCCACGAGCAGGGCTGTGCCCTCGCCGCCGATGGGTACGCCCGCGCCAGCGGCAAGCTGGGTGTGTGCATCGCCACTTCCGGCCCCGGGGCAACCAACCTGATTACCGGTGTCGCCAACGCCCACCGGGATTCGATCCCGATGCTGGTCATAACAGGCCAGGTTCCATCCGGCCTGATTGGCACCGACGCCTTCCAGGAAACCGACGTTCTGGGCATGACGCTGGGTATCGTCAAGCACAGTTATCTGGTTGACGATGCCAATGCATTGCCGGCCATCATGGAAGAAGCCATTGAACTGGCACAGAGCGGAAGGCCGGGGCCGGTCTGGATTGATGTTCCCAAGGACGTATTGCTGAACGACACTGCCGACATGCCCTTTCCCGCACCGGAGCAACAACCCGCCGGCTGCCCGGACCTGGCCCAGGCCCTGGCGATGTTGCGAGAGGCACGAAAGCCCCTGCTCTACAGCGGCGGTGGCGTCAGTCTGGCTCACGCTGAAGACGATTTCCGGACCTTTGCAGATTTCTCGGCATTGCCGGCGGTGGTTACGCTCAAGGGCATTGGCAACCCGGGCAAGCACAATCCCTACAACCTCGGAATGCTCGGTATGCACGGCTCCCGCGCCGCCAATAGGGCGGTGGATGAGTGCGATCTGTTGCTGGTCATCGGAGCCCGCCTGGACGATCGGGCCACCGGCAAACTGGACGGCTTCGCTCCCAATGCCAGGATCATTCACATCGACGCCGACGCTGCCGAAATCAACAAACTGCGCCAGGCCGATCTGGCCATTCGTGGGAACCTGAACAACATCCTTAACGGGTTGACCAAAGCCCTGCAGGAAAAGCCACTGGCCATCAGCGAGTGGCAGAAACAGTGCCGCACCTGGCACACCACCGGCGGTTTTCAGGCTGCGGATAATGAAGAGGCCCTGGCGCCTATCACCGGCCCGTCCTTTATCCGCCAGCTCTCCCGCATTGCGCCGGACGACACCGTGATTGCCTGCGATGTCGGCCAGCACCAGATGTGGGTAGCCCAGCACTATGAGTTCGACCACCCCCGCCACCATCTCACCAGCGGTGGCCTGGGCACCATGGGCTTCGGCCTGCCCGCCGCCATCGGCGCCCAGTTTGCCGACCGCAACAGCACGGTGATCAACGTCACCGGCGACGGCTCGTTCATGATGAACGCCCAGGAGCTTGCCACCATCCGCCGTTATAACCTGCCGGTAAAACTGATCGTGATGGACAACCAGTGCCTGGGCATGGTGCGCCAGCAGCAGGAGCTGTTCTACAACAACCGGGAAAGCCACATAAATCTGGACGACAACCCGGACTTCGTCGCCATGGCCCGGGCCTTCGATATCCCGGCACTGCACATCGAACGCACCGACCAGATCCGCCGCGGCATCGAAACCATCCTGGCCTATAACGGCCCGATGTTGCTGCACGTAGCCATCAGCCGCGAGGAAAACGTCTGGCCAATCGTCAAACCCGGCGCCAGCAACCGCGAGATGATCGACGAAACCCGCCGCACCAGCACCGCCAACAAGGAGCACGTAGCATGACCCCGCAAACGGATAGCCCAATACCCAGCTACACCCTGAACTGCCGCATGTCCCACGAAGCCGCTGCCCTGGAGCGCCTGTGCCAGGTGGTCCGCATTCGCGGTTTCCGCATCGCCAGAATGGCGGTGGAATCCGCCGGCGATCACATCGACATCGCCCTCACCCTGGAGGGCACCCGCCCAATCGCCATGCTCCAGTCGCAACTGGAAAAACTGCATACCGTTGCTGAGGTTGCCCTTGGTCAGTCGTCTGGGGTTCGGGTTCAGACGGCCTGATACCTTGGGAGTTACCGGCCCTTTGTAGCCTGCCGGTTTTGGGGCGGGCTTGCGGGGTGGCATCTGTATTTTTTTTGAAAAAGAACTCGCTTCGCTCAGACACCTTTTTCTGGCAAAAAATCCAGATACCACCCCGCGCCGAGCTGACCAAGGCAGGTTCGCGAAGAAAAGAAAATACGACTGGAAAGGCTGGCTCGGATTTGTCGGGAATCTCCGGAGCATGACCGCCTACTCGACTTCAGTATCCCCGTGCTGCACGTCGATACGGGGGTGGGGGTATTTTTTCTGGCAAGGAAAAAGATGTCTGAGCGAAGCGAGTTCTTTTTCCAGAAGAAAAAATACCCCCACCCCCCGTATCCGCCCGCCAAAACGGCAAGCTACAAAAAGCAGGCAACTCCCAAACTAAAGGAGATCACCAAGCCTTATAGGGCAGGAACTTGCCGTTCATGGTGACGACGACACGGTCGCCCTTGGGGTTCTCCTCCTTTTCGATGTCCATGGTGAAGTCGTTGGCGCTCATGATGCCGTCGCCGAATTTTTCGTGGATCAGGGCTTTCATGGTGTCGCCGTAGACGCCGACGACCTCGTAAAGGCGATAGATCAGCGGATCCTGGGGTACGCCGCCGTCCCAGGATTTTTTCGGGAATTCCTGCAGGGCAAAGGCTACGTCCTTGTCCAGGCCAAGGGTCTCGCAGAGGGCAAAGGCCTTGTCTTCGGGGAAGCTGTTCATGCCGAAACACACAGACGTGGTGAACACTGGCGACATGCCGATGGACTCGGCAATGCCTTCCCAGGTCATGCCCTTGCCGACTTTGGCTTCCAGGATTTTTGCAGTCATCAGTTCTTTGTTCATCATGATCATGTCCTCTTGTGACAATGGTTGCTTTCAGGCATTGACCGCTTTCGCGGCGGAGTCTTCAGACGAAGCACGGGCTGCCCGGGCCTCGTCTTTTGCTGGTTCTATGAATTTCGGGGTGCCGTCCTCGTCCGGCTGGGCTGAACCACTTCGATTGACCAGGAAGTCCACCAGGTAGTCGCGGGTTTTGTGGTAGGCCGGGTTCTGGAAAATCGTGGCGCGGGCGCGCGGATGCGGCACGTCCACCTTCACGCTTTCTGCTATGCGCGCATTGGGGCCGTTGGACATCAGGAAGATGCGGTCCGACAGCAGGATGGCTTCATCCACGTCGTGGGTGATCATGAACACGGTCTGGCGGGTTTCTTCCCAGATTTTGACCAGCTCGTCCTGAATCACACCGCGGGTAAGCGCGTCCAGAGCGCCAAAGGGCTCGTCCAGCAACAACAGCTCCGGCTGTGTGGCAAAGGCGCGGGCTATGCTCACGCGCTGTCGCATGCCGCCAGACAGCTGGGAGGGCTTGCGATCGAGGGCGTGATCCAGCCCCACCATTTTCAGGTAGCGCTCGCTGTGCTCCTTTACTTTCTCTTTCGACCAGGAGGGCCAGCGGGCGCGAACCGCAAACACGATGTTGTTCAACGTGGTTTTCCAGGGCAGCAGGCTGTAGTTCTGGAACACCACGCCACGATCCAGGCTGGGGCCTTTCACTTCCTTGCCGTTCATCACCATGGTTCCGGTGGTGGCTTCGTCCAGTCCTGCCAGTACGTTGAGGATGGTGGACTTGCCGCAGCCGGAGTGGCCAATGATGCAGACAAACTCGCCCTTGGCCAGGGCAAACCGGATGTCCTCGAACACCGTCAACTCGCCTCCCTGGCCATCGGGGTATACCTTTGACAATCCGTCCACTTCCAGGAATGACTTGCTCATAATTCTGCTCCGGTCCGGTTACTCGGTATATTCCACAAGGCGTTGAGCCTTGCCCAGTGCAACGTCCAGCACCATGCCGACCACACCAATCATCAGGATTGAGAAGATCACACTGGCCAGATCAAGGTTGTTCCATTCGTTCCAGACGTAGTAGCCAATGCCGGTGCCACCCACGAGCATTTCCGCCGCCACGATGACCAGCCAGGCGATACCGATGGAGATCCGCATGCCGGTCAGGATGGTGGGCGCTGCGGCTGGCAGGATGACGGTAATGGCGGTGCGCACCTGACTGAGTTCGTGGGTACGGGCAACGTTAACCCAGTCCTGGCGAACGTTCGCCACTCCGAAGGCGGTGTTCAGGAGCATTGGCCAGATGGAGCAGATAAAGATCACGAAGATCGCGGACTGCTCCGAGTCCTGGATGATGAACAGCGCCAAAGGCATCCAGGCCAGCGGCGAGATCGGGCGCAGCACCTGGATGAACGGGTTCAGCGCCTTGTACATCAGTGGCGACATGCCAATCAGGAAGCCGAATGGCAAGGCGATGGCCATGGCCGCAATAAACCCGGTCAGCACCCGGTAGATCGAATAGGCCAACTGGGTGCCAATGCCCTTATCGTTGGAGCCGCGGTCATAGAACGGCTCCGACAGTTCGGCAATGGCGTGCTGGATGACTTCCGACGGTGGCGGAACGCGGGCTTCCTCGTCCGCGCCACCCATCAGCATTTCATACTCGCTGAGGTTTTCTTTCGGCGTAATCAGGTCGGTGCTGAACTCCCAGATACCCAGAAAGAGCACCAGGAACACCAGCGACAGGATCGCCGCACGTACGCTTGTGGATGCCATGATCAGGACCTCCGGATATCAAAGCTCTGGACGTATTCCTCCGGTTTTGCGGGATCGAAGGTTTTGCCCATGATGGTGTGGTTCTTGTAGGTTTCCGTCGGAGCGGTGTAGCCCAGCTCTTCCATCACCTTGCGGGTTTCCCCGGCCACGTAGACCTGTTCTGCAATGTCCTGATAATCCACATCGCCTTCGATATAGCCCCAACGCTTCATCTGGGTCAGGATCCACACGCCCATGGAGTGCCAGGGGAATGGGTCGAAATCGATACGGTCCGGTACGTTCTGCACCTCACCCAATCCATCCGCATACCGCCCTGTCAGCACCTGCTGGATAACGGCAACGGGCTGATTCAGGTAGTTTTTGGGTGCAATGGCCTCGGAGATTTCCTTACGGTTATCCGCGTCCTGGGAATACTGGGTGGCATCGATGATGGCCCGCAGCAATGCGCCGTAGGTATTGGGATTCTCGCTGGCAAATTGCTGGCTGCAGGCAAAGGCGCAGCATGGATGACCTTCCCAGATATCCTTGGTCAGGATGTGGATGAAACCGACTTTTTCCCACACTGCCCGCTGGTTGAAAGGGTCGGGTGACAGATACCCGTCAAGGTTACCGGCGCGCAGATTGGCGACCATCTCCGGTGGCGGTACCACACGGATCTGCACGTCCTTGTCCGGATCAATACCATGTTCGGCCAGGTAATAGCGCAGCAGGAAGTTATGCATGGAATACTCGAACGGCACCCCGAACTTGAAGCCTTTCCACTGCTTGGGGTCACGCTTGTCCTTGTGGTCCACGTGCAGCACGATAGCCTGGCCGTTGATGTTCTCAACCGCCGGCATGATAAAGCGCTTGGCGCTGGAGCCCGCGCCCATGGTCATGGCCAGGGGCATGGGTGTCAGCATGTGCGAGGCGTCGTACTCGCCGTTCAGGGATTTGTCCCGCGCTACCGCCCAGCCGGCGGTCTTGGACACGTTTACGTCCAGTCCGTAGCGCTCATAGAACCCGAGCGGGTGTGCCATGATGATTGGCGTCGCGCAGGTGATGGGTACAAAGCCGACATTGAGCTTGGTCTTCTCGAGTTTGCCGAGGGAATCCTTTACCGCAGCCTTGGCCTTGTCCAGCGGGAATACGCTGGACACCAGCGCTGCGGCAGTGCCGGCTCCCATCATTTTCATGAAGCTGCGGCGGCTGTGATCGTTATGGCCGAACACGGAACGAACCACCGCGCTTTCAATGGCCCGGTCCAGCATGGCTTCAGAGTCTTCAGGCCCATCGCTTGCCTGCACCTGCAGCTGATCAGAAACTGTCGGCAATTCCGAATGGGAGCCAGCCCTGGCGTTCTCACAATCGTTGCAGCCGCACTGCTTGGAATGGATAAGGGTCTGGTCCCCGTCAAACGGATTACCCAGGCTTTTGATCGTCATGGCTGTCTCTCCCCATACTGGTTCTTTTGCACACATTTGATGCGCAACTGATGCCTGACGCCTTTCGGCCAAACACCAGTCACGAACGTCTGTCATGCTTATCGCAGGGTTTGTGCCATGTTTTCAGAAATCATTATGCTTATGTTTTTATTGCTTTTATCTGAGTCACCCTCCCTCTTTGACTGCCACGAAATTTCGTAATGCACGAAGAATCGTAGTGAATTACACGAATTCTCGTAGTTGGCATAACAATTGATCGGTTGTTTTCATCTGTTCCCGGTATGCCCCGGGAGCGTGCAGTCCAGGGAGCCTGCAATGCCTGTTAAGAGCACAGACCACACGATGCCTGGTACCGACACCATATCCCCGCACTGGATCAATCACCTTCCGGAGCCGGCTGTATTGGTTGATGCTACCCTGGATGTGATTCTGGCGCTGAACACCGCAATGGCCAGATTACTGGGTTGCAGCCGGGGCAGCCTTGTCGGACAACCCTGCACCAGCCTGTTCCGGGACCAGCGCCCGCAACTGATCGCGTTCACCGAGGAAACCCTGTTTCGCGGCAACGCATGGAGCCGTGACTTCACAATCCAGCATCGGACCGGGCGCGTCATCGAACTGGAGATCTCCGCGGCCCGTGCCGGTGAGGCTGAGGACCAGCAGATCTTGCTTCTGTTACGAGACAGTCAGTTGCTGAAAACCCTCCGTGAACGACATGAGGTAAACCACTACCATCGCGGTGGGCTGCTGGAATGGCGACGGGTGGCGGAACTGTTCAAGGACATGGAGCGGGAAAACCAGCTGATTCTCCATGCCGTGGGCGAAGGTATCTACGGCGTCGACGCCGAGGGACGGACCACTTTTGTCAATCCTGCGGCAGAACGCATGCTGGGCTGGCGCGGTGATGAATTGATGGGGCGCGTAGCCCACCGGGTCATGCACCATTCCCATGAGGACGGAACACTCTATCCGCTGAAGGAGTGCCCGATCTATGCCGCTTTTCGTGACGGCAGCGTTCACGACGTGGGCGAAGACTGGTTCTGGCGCAAGGATGGTTCCGGCTTTCCGGTTGAATACACCAGCACGCCGATCATGGACAATGGCCACCCCGTGGGTGCCGTGGTGGTTTTCCGGGATATATCGTCCCGAATGCAGGCCCAGAAAGAGCTGCATCAGGCGTTGGAGGAAGTGGAAACCCTCAAGCACCGGCTTGAGATCGAGAATGCCTACCTGCAGGAGGAGCTGAGCGCTGAATACCATTTCCACGAAATCGTCGGCCAGAGCGACGCGATCAAAGGTATCGTTCGCCGTATCGGCCTGGTTGCCCCGACTGATGCCAACGTACTGATCACCGGTGAATCCGGCACTGGCAAGGAACTGATCGCGCGGGCCATTCACCAGGCCAGTGACCGCAGGGACAGACCACTGATCCGGGTTAACTGCGCCGCTATCCCCAAGGACCTGTTCGAGAGTGAATTCTTCGGCCATATCAAAGGCGCTTTCACCGGGGCATTCAGTGACCGCGTTGGCCGCTTCGAATTGGCCGACGGCGGCACCCTGTTTCTGGATGAGGTGGGTGAAATTCCCCTGGAGTTGCAGGGCAAGCTGCTTCGCGTATTGCAGGACCAGCAATTCGAGCGCGTGGGCGAAAACCGGACCCGCGCGGTCAACGTGCGGGTGATTGCGGCTACCAACCGGGACCTCAAAACCGAGGTTCAGGAGAAAAATTTCCGTGAGGATCTGTATTTCCGGCTCAATGTCTTTCCCATCGAGTCAGTCCCACTGCGCAGACGCGTCGAAGATATCCCGATGCTGGCCCAGGAATTCCTGGAAAGAGCCTGCGTGAAGTTCAACCGGCCTCGCCTGGCGTTGCGGACAAGTGATGTGGAAATCCTCAAACAGTATCACTGGCCGGGGAATGTCAGGGAGCTGGAAAATGTGATCGAAAGGCAGGTCATTACCGCCGACCGCCACCTGGATTTTGATTTACCCGGTCAGGATGTCGTGCCAGGCGAGGCCCCGGGCGAGCCACCCCTGCGGCACTCAGGTTCAAGGGTAATGACCGAGCAGGAGCTGCAGGCCCTTGAGCAGGCAAATCTGGTGCAGGCCCTGACCGCAACCGGTGGCCGGGTTTTTGGTGATGACGGCGCGGCAGCCATGCTGGGCATGAAACCCACCACCCTGGCGTCCCGGCTGAAGAAACTGAAGATCAGCCCGGCGGGTTTCAGAGCGGGTCCGGAGTAATACCCAACTGTGCCAGTGCGTAGGTGAGCACAATCCAGAGCACCATCACCAATGGCAGGTAACGGCCAACCAGATAGATACGCCATTCCCACCAGCGGCTCTCCGTACCCAGTACCGTACGTATCTGTTGCGGCGGTATGAACCAGCAGAACAGCGCGGCGCCCACGACTCCGGAGAAAATAATCACGTTGCCTCCGGCAATCCGATCCACCACATCCAGTACCGGCTCACCGGCGATGGTCCACTCCATCGGGGTAAAACTCAACGCCGAGGCACTACCCAGGACCAGCATCACTCCAGCCACAATCGATACGGCGGCGGTATTACTCAGCCTGAACTCCTCGGCCACCGCCGCAATCATGACTTTCAGGCCGGCGAGGCTGGAGCTGAAGGCGGCCGCAAAAAACAGCCCGAAAAACAGGATACCCACCCAGTAACCACCGGCCATATCCTCAAACACCCGGGGCATGGTCACGAAAGCCAACTGGCTGCCCTCGGTCGGTTCAAGCCCGAAACTGAAGACAAATGGAAAGATCATCCAGCCCGCCAGCAAGGCAACGCTGGTTTCGGTGCCCGCAACAATGATGCAGGCCCTGGGAACATGGGTCTGGCGCGGGATAAAACTGCCGTAGGTCACCAGATACCCCTGGCCTATAGCCAGGGTGTAGAACGCCTGCCCGAAGGCGAAAGCCCAGAGCTTGCCATCGGCCATACGGCTCCAGTCCACCTGGAAGAAAAAATCCTTGGTCTGCTCCCATCCGGGTGTGGAACTGGCAAAGATCACCAGCCCCACGATAACCACCAGCAGAACCGGCATCAGGATTTTTGACATCAGTTCGATGGCTTTGACGTCCCTCACCAAAACAATGGCGGCCAGCAGGGTCACAGCAATGAAATACCACAGGGAATTAAACCCACCGGTAAAGCCGTCAAACACTCGCAAGTCATCCCGCGCAGCGTCCACGGCATAGCCAAGTGTCCAGCCGGTAATGACCAGGTAGTAACTGGTAATGGCCATGGTGATAAGCACCACAAACCAGCCGTAAACCACGCCAAACCGATTGACCTGCCGGTAGGTCTGTACTGTACTGCCCTTGGATAGCCTGCCGGCAGACACCTCCAGAATCATGATGGGAAGTACCACCACAACAAGAGCCAGAAGGTAGGCAACAACAAACGCACCGCCTCCGTTCTCCCCAACCATGTAAGGGAAACGCCACAGGTTCCCCAAACCGACTGCGGCGGCTGCCATGGAAGCAATGAAGGCCGGTTCGGAGCTCCACTGTTTCCGGGATTCTTCAATGAATTCGTGTTTTCTGGTCATTCCGGATTCGCGCTGGTCAGAATGTGTGTGAGCCCCCCGCAGTCGACCATCGGGTCATCGCAGTTCACGATGATGTCGGCACGGTTCAGGACGTAGCTCTTGCCGGTAATGGTGTTCTCAACCACCTCGTGCTGTCCTTGCTGACGCACGCCGGTCAATTCACCGATGAACCCGGTTTCCCGCAGAGAGACGGTCTCCAGCCGGTCACCCGGGCCGACAGTGCCCTCGTAATTCATCAGTGCCAGCCGTGCGGAGGTCCCCGTGCCGGTGGTGCTGCGACAGATTACCCCGGGGTGGACATAGGTTGCTGACCGGGAACGGTAGGAATGGTCAGACAACTGCTCTACCGGCCCCATGAAATGGAGGAAAGGTAGCGGGCCTACATTCCCGAGCGTGTAATGGGAAAAGCCCCGTTCTGCCTGGATCGCTTCAATAATCTGACAGGCACACTCGCTGAGCTTTCTTTCCTCGTCCAGAGTCAGTGAGAAACCCAGACTTGTTGCGTCCACAAGGGCATAAAAACCACCGCTGTAAGCCACACTGTAGGTGACACTTCCGATGGACGGCACGTGAATGCTCGCCTTGTAGGTATCGATGTAACTGGGAAGGCCCTCGCAGGTGATGGCCTCCACTACATCGTCCCGCACCAGAGCACCAATGTGAACCAGGCCTGCCGGAGCTTCCAGCGTAAAGCTTTGCCAGCCTTCACGCTTGGGGACGATTCCCGACTCAAGCACCGCCGTCGCCGTGCAGATTGTGTTTGAGCCGGAGTATATCGGGTACCCCATCACCTCCATAATGATGTAACCGGCAACAGCCTCCGGGTCCGTCGGTGGTACCAGCAGATCCACAGACATCTCGGGAACACCATAGGGCTCTTCAAGCAGAAGCCTGCGCAGGCCGTCTGCCTCATCCCGCAGGTATTCCATCTGGGCACGTACCGACGCACCGGGAAGCGACGATATTCCCCCGGTCACAATCCGGCTTACATCGCCGCCGGCGTGGGTGTCCATCAGTTGCAATGTCAACTCTGGCTGCATTATGGCTTCTCCAGGGCAAAAGGGGCGCCGTGTTCGTCCCACTGGGCGTCCGGGACAATCACAATCTTGCCCAGGTAGTTGCTGTTACGGTTGACGAAATAGCGCTCGGCTTCGTGCAGCTCCGAGAGTCTGAAAGCAGCGTGGAGCACAGGCTTTAGCTGCCCGCTGCGGATCCAGGCAATCAGTTGCTCCGCTTCCTCACGGGTACCGTGTGACACGCCGAATATCTGAACCTGGTAAAGGTAGATCCGGGTCCACATGATTTCACTGAAATTGCCTGCACTGGCACCGGCTATGCTCAACCGGGGATAGTCGCCCCGGCTGTTCATGTCGAAAATCATGGTGTCGATGAACTGGTCTGTCATCTCGCCGCCTGCCAGATCCATGACTGCGTCGACAGGCCGGCCGCCGGTTGCGGCTCGAACCCTGTCGGTAAAGCTGGTCATGTCCGAGCGATCCAGCACCGCTGCAGCACCCAGTTTCAGCAGTGCCTCTGTCTTGTCCTGCTGGCTCAGGGCATAGGGAATGGCGCCCATAACGCGGCACAGCTGAATAAGAGCGGTGCCGACCCCGCCACTGGCACCGGTTACAAGTATGTGTTCGCCCGCCTTCACACGTGCGGAGGTAAGCATATGAAGCGCGGTCTGGTAGGAACACATACCCATGGACGCCAACTCGGCATCCGCCAGTTCGGTATTTTCAACATGATGGAACTGGTCCGAGGGCACTGCAATATATTCGGCGAAGCCGCCATCGGCACCGTGTCCGTAGTAGTCCGGGGTAAGATTGATGTCCCGGCGGTCATCGGCATACAGATTGAAATCCAGCAGGCCTCGCTGGCCTATCCTCACTTCGTCAACACCCTCCCCCACTGCGACGATGTGGCCGACGACGTCTGCACCCTGAATTCTGGGGAAGGTCAGGGTTGGCGAGCCGCCCATCTGGAAGGAGGTGACTTCGCCCTTTTCCCTGGTGGGATACAGACCTTCCCGGGCCTTGCGATCAGTGTTGTTCTTGGCGGTAGCGGTTACCTGGACCAGTACTTCCCCTGGGCCGGGTACGGGGGCAGGTACGTCTTCGGCGTACGCCAGTTTTTCGATGCCACCGTGGCCGGTGAGCAGCATGGCTTGCATGGTCTTGGGGATCATGGGCATTCTGCTCCTTGATTCGCTGGGTATCGCGTCAGAATAACATTAGCGGGCAATGACTTTGTAAATTGGACGAAGCCTCGGGATCTGTTTGAGAATAACCTGGATAACTGTCATCAGGGGAACAGCCAGCAGAACGCCGACGGGGCCCCACAGCCAACCCCAGAAGAAGATGGACACGAAGATGATGACCGGGTTAATGGCCATACGGAAGCCGTGGATCCAGGGTTCGATGAAAAAACCGACCAGGGATGTCAGGGCAAGGTAGCCAACCGGGGCAATGGCCATCATCCACAGAGTGTCCAGGCTGGTGGCGGACACCACCGCCAGCAGGGTAATCGTGAGGATCACCCCCAGGTATGGAATGAATCGGGCCAGGCCGGCAACGAGCCCCCATACAACGGGATCCGGCAGACCGACGGCCCAGGATACGAGGCCGGTTGCGATACCCACCAGCAGGTTGCTGAGGCTGAGCACGGCCAGGTACTGGGCGATCTGTTGCTGGGAGTCCCGGGCGATGTGGAGCACGTCCCTTCGTTGCCCCCTGGGCAGCTGGCGTACGAAATTCTGGATGATGCGGTCGCCGCCCACCAGCAGGAAGTAAGTCAGAGCCAGTGCCAGTGCAAGGCCGGCAGCACCGTTACGGGCCTTGGTTGTCAGCTGGTTGCGCCAGGAGTCAGTTTGCAGCACGACAGTGTTGGTTGTGCTTTTTTCTCCATCCTCTTCCGAGAACTCATCCATCGACTCTTCCACCTTCCTGGCGGATTCATTGACCTTGTCGATCTGGGATTTGAGGCCACTCTCTCCCACCACCAACCGCGAGATACCCTGCGGCGCCTGCTGTGCCCACTCCAGGGCCGGCGCGGCAACGGCAACCCCGATGCCGACGAGCCCGGCCAGGATCAGAATGACCAGCACCAGCGCACTGAGAACCCTCGGAATTCCGGCTTTCTCGTAGGCTTTCCTGACCACTGGAAACAGCAGCAGGCTGGTCAGTATGGCCAGCACAATGGGCAAGACAATCTGATGGGCAAGATAGAGGGTATAGAGTATGCCCAGAGCAAACAGACCATTGAGAGGCGTGGCAAGATCGGAACGGGCCGGTTTTCCACTACCGGGTTCGGTGGCTGGCTGGTTATTCTCGTTGTCGTCGTCCATGCAGGTCGGAGTACCTTTGCTGTCGGATTTTGTGCGTGCAGCGCGGACTGCTGCCGAAAGAGTGTACCTGCCCGATGACTATCAATCAGCCCCAATCAGCCCCTTTCGGGCCAGAGTCCGGTCATCGGCGCCCTACGACTTTTGTTGTAGCATATAACCGGATACTCTGTCAGAAACAGTCTCTTAAGAGTGCGGTCATGGCAACTTACACGATTGAAATTGATGAAACCTTTGATGTGCCGCGAGAGAGGGTGTTTGCCCTGTTTGCGGACCACGAACGCTTCGGCAAACTGCTGGGCGCCCCGGTAAAGCGAATTCGCGATAGTGACCAGGCCGACCCCAACGGCGTAGGATCTATCCGCAAAATCGGTATTGGCCCCATCGGTCTCAAGGAAACGGTGATTACCTTTGAGCCGGGCTCGCTGATCGAATACAGCATTTCCAGTATGAGCCCGATTCGCAATCATCTGGGACGGATTCGCTTCGAGGATGCCGCTGACGGCAGGACCCGGATTCTGTATACCATTTTCTTCGAAGACATTGTCCCCTACACCGGCAGACTGGTGAGCTCGGCACTGGACCAGGGCATCCGCAAGGGCATCAGGCGCGTTCCCAGCCTTGCCTGAAGTGCATTGCAAAACATTAGTTGATGGATATCAGTTTATTGACCTGACGCAAAAGGTCGCTGTCGGCAATTTTGTACTCTCCCGGAAATTTTGCAGTATCCGGCCATCCCGGCCGGATAGTCAGTCTACCGGGAGACAAGAATGGCAGCGGAACCTATCGTTCTGTTTGATAACGGGCAACACAAATGCCTGATGTTCGATTCACTGGTAACCGGTGAGGGCGTGCAGTCCAACCAGTTTCTCATTGTTGATGGCAAGCACGAGGCCCTGATTGATCCCGGCGGGGATCTGACCTACACACCTCTGTCGGTCGCCGCATCGCGGTATATGAATATTCGCGACATGGACTACGTGTTCGCCTCCCATCAGGACCCGGATATTATCGGTGCCATCGACCGCTGGATCGTTCATACCCGCGCCAAAATAGTCACCTCCCGCCTCTGGGCCCGCTTCCTGCCGCACCTGGTGTCAGGCTACGTGACCGGGCAGCTCAGCGGGAGTGTGTACGACCGTATTATAAGCGTGCCGGATGGAGGCATTAACGTGCCTTTCGGTGACACATACATCCAGTGCCTGCCTGCCCATTTCATGCATTCGGTGGGTAATTTGCAGTTCTATGATCCGGTTTCGAAAATTCTGTTCTCGGGGGATCTGGGCGCATCCATGGGCGGCGAAGACGACCATAAGCCCGTGGCCGACTTTGACAAGCACATACCCAACATGATCAGCTTCCACCGGCGCTATATCGCTTCACGGAAGGTATGCGAGCTATGGGCGAACATGGTACGGCAGATGGACGTCAGCGCCATCGTGCCGCAACATGGTAAACGCTTTGAAGGCCCTGCAATGGTGGATCATTTCCTGAACTGGGTATCCAGTGTGGACTGCGGTATTGACCTCGTCAGCCAGGAAAACTACAGGCGGCCTGTGGATTATCTCTGAACCCGGCTTCTAGCGGGCCGGGCCGGCGCGGCCCTGCTGCCCCGGAACCGGCTGCTGCTGTCCGGCTCCCGCTCCCGGGCCCGTATTCATGCCGGTTCCCTGGCCGGCCCCACTGGCGGGGCCAGAACCACCGCCCTGGCCACCTGCGTTCGGTTGGCCACGGATCTTGCGGCTACGGGGGTCATCCCCTGAAGACGATGGTAAACCGTCAATCTCCTCGGGGCTCATGCCCTGGGCCCTTGCACGGTCCGCCATTTTCAGGCGATGTTCATCCATGATGGCCTGGCGCTCTTCCTGGCTCCCGGCCGACCGCACCCTTTCCTGCAACTGATCACGCTCCTCCGGGGTCATCAGCCTGGCACCCGCCACAGACTGGCCACCCTGGTTCCCCATCTGTTGCTGATTCTGCATCTGCCCTTGTGCCTGGCCCTGATTCCGGTCCTGGGGCTGGCCCTGATTCTGACTCTGGGGCTGGCCCTGCGGTTGACCCTGAGTCTGGGGCTGCGCTTGAGGTTGCCTCTGAGCCTGGGGTTGCCTTTGGGTTTGCGGCTGGTTCTGGGGCTGCCCTTGCACCTGCCCCGGCTGTGGCGCAGTCTGCTGGGCCGCTACCAGGCCTGGCAGTGCCATCAGGAGGCTCATATTCATAAACAGGACTGTTGCACGTTTCATTATTGGACTCCCCGGGGCTGACTGGTAAACCGGCACGTTTTGCCCGCGTGCCGACACCCGTAATAGTTTACTTATGTCCCCGAGGATACTTACCTTTTACCAATGAATAAATGAATGCCTCCTTCTGTGACGAGTCCATGACGACATGGTAATGCTGCGCGAACCTCCGGGTAACAATGGATACCCCCAGGCTTCCACCCGAAAAAAATAACGCCTTTGACCCTGAAGTGGCGAGGGTTTACAACTTTGGCTCGGGCAGGCAGGCGGGAAATAACTCTGTCGCCGGCCGGCCTTGTCGAGTAAAATCCGCACTTTTGAAATGATAGTGAGGCAGCGAAATGGGCAGAGCCTATCAGAACCGAAAAGACTCCATGGCCAAGACGGCCGCCGCCAAAACCAAGGTCTACAGCAAGTACGGCCGTGAAATTTATGTGTGCGCCAAGTCCGGTGGCCCGGACCCGGAGAGCAACCTGTCACTGCGTGGCCTGATCGACCGCGCCAAGAAAGACCAGGTACCGGCCCATGTTATCGAGAAAGCCATCGAGAAAGCCCAGGGTGGAGCCGGCGAAGACTTCTCCGCTGCGCGCTATGAGGGCTTCGGACCAGGAAACTGCATGGCCATCGTAGAGTGCCTGACGGATAACCCCAACCGTACCTTCGGTGACGTACGCCTGGCCTTTACCAAAACCAAGTGCAAAATCGGCACTCAGGGCAGTGTCAGCCACATGTTCGATCACTGTGCCATCTTCGGGTTCAGGGGCGACGATGAAGAAGCAGCACTGGAAGCACTGGTGATGGCCGACGTGGATGTTACCGATATTGAGCATGAAGACGGCCTGATTACCGTATTTGCGCCCCACACTGAATACGCCAAGGCCCGGCAGGCACTGCAGGAAGCCTTTGGTGACCTGGAATTCGAAGTGGACGAGATCCAGTTCCTGCCCCAGACCACTACAACCATCGAAGGCGACGACATCGAGTTGTTCGAGAAATTCATGGACATGCTGAACGATCTGGATGATGTGCAGAACGTCTACCATAATGCCCTGATTGCAGAGGCACAGGAGCAGTAACGTGCCCAAGGTCGTGGTATTGAAAACCGGCACTACCTACCCGGATCTGCGAGAGGAATTCGGGGATTTTGACAGCTGGTTTGTCGCCCGCCTGGCGCCGGAACTCAACATCCATGTTGTGGATGTGACTTTGGACGACCTCCCGGGCCAACCTGACGATTGGGGCGGTATCGTCATCACCGGCTCGCCGGCCATGGTCAGTGACCGGGAACCATGGAGCGAGCATACCGCCAGCTGGCTGGCCAGAGCGGTCGAGGCCGGGGTTCCGGTTCTGGGCGTGTGCTATGGCCACCAGTTACTGGCCCACGCTCTGGGGGGCGAGGTGGGCTTTCATCCCCGGGGCCGGGAAACCGGCACCCATCAGGTGGAGTTATTGGATAGCGCACTGGACGACCCTCTGTTCGGTGGCCTTCCGCGCCAGTTCCCCGCCCAGCTGACTCACCGGCAATCCGTTCTCCGCCTGCCAGAAAACGCCCTTCTTCTGGGCCGCAATGACTTCGAGGCCCATCAGGCTTTCCGGCTGGGAGAATGCGCCTGGGGCGTTCAGTTCCATCCGGAATTTTCCGCGGAAGTGATGCGGGGCTACCTCGAGGTACAGACACCGGATCTGCAAAAGGAAGGGCTTGATGCCGACGCTCTGCTTGCCGGAGTGCGAGACGCACCGGAGGCGTCTTCCCTGCTGGATCGCTTCTCCCGGATAGTCATGAACCGTTAAGCTCTAGTCGAGTATGTAGGCAGTTTTTTCCATCGCATTCTCGTCTTCGTCCACAAACCGGAACTCGTTCCAGCCAATCCGCACCAGGTCATTGCTGTTCAGGCGCTGGCGCCCACTGATGCGCAGTTCGTTTACAAACGTACCGTTCGTGCTGTCGCTGTCGGTGATGTAGTAATCCACCGTATCTTCCAGGTAGGCATTGGGCACTGCTTCAATAACGGCGTGGTGACCGCTGACGGAAATCTCATCGATGCGAATGTCGTTGTCTCCGCTCCTGCCGACGCCAGTCTCCGGCTGGTCGAGCTCAAAAGTGTTCACCACGACGTTATCCACCAGTTGGGAAAGTGACGCCATACAAGGCTCCTTTTCTATTCGAGTATCATAAGAACAACGGACACGTTGTCCGCCGCTTGATTATCCAGGCTGGCATTGACCAGCGCCCGCACCTTGTCTTCCGGTGACTCCCGACCTGATATCAGCGACAACCAGTCTTCTTCCGGCAGGGCCCCGGTGAGACCATCAGAGCACAATAACAGGCAGTCGCCCGGTTCCAGCGAAATTCGCCTGAAACTCGCAAGCGCCGACGATGCGCCCAGGGCGCGAGTCAGCACATTGCGGAATGGCACATGAGGCACATCATCCAGCTGGATGCTGCCATCTTCCAGCATATTCTGGACCACGGTATCGTCCCGGGTCTGGCAGTGCAGTTCGCCGTCATGGGCAAGGTAACAACGGGAATCTCCCAGGTGGGCGATGTGGGCGTTGCCGTCGATCACCCAGGCAATGACCAGCGTGGTGCCCATTTTAGCCAGGTCCGGATCCGTTGCCCTGCGCTCCTGGATGCGCTCGTTGGCAAGGTTGATAGCGGCCTGCAAGGCTTCTTCGGGGTCGTCTGACCTACCCCGGTTTTCAGGTTTAAGGTACGCTCCCAGCGTCTCCATTACCGATTCGACCGCGATCCGGCTGGCAATTTCTCCCCCTTGATACCCCCCCATACCGTCAGCAATAACCAGCAATACCTGACAGTGATCATCACTGACACGCCAGTCGATGGCGTCCTGGTTGGCTGCGCGCACAGCCCCTGTGTCGGTGAGGCCGGCTACCCGGGGAATCATCACGATGCTGCCTCCTTCGCCCCGCGAGATGCCTGTCGCCGCAGCGCTTCCGCCATGGTCGCGGCACTCAGGAAGCGCTTGTCCGGCTCCCGCTGTATGGCTTTATTGATGAGACGAACGACGCCATTCGGCAGTTCCGGATTGTACTCACGAACGCTCCTGGGGCGTTTGTTCAGAATCTGGTAGGTCAGGTTGGCCAGCGTATCCCCCTGGTAAGGGGTTTCTCCGCAAACCAGTTTGTAGAGGGTAATACCCAGACTGTAGGTGTCAGTGGCGCCGGTGACCTTCTGACCCTTGAGTTGCTCGGGGGACATGTAGAGCGGGCTTCCCATGACATTACCGGTGCGGGTACGGGAATCGTCCGATATCTTGGCAATGCCGAAATCGGTGATTTTTATCTCGCCGTTGTCCGGATTGAAGATGATATTGCCGGGTTTTATATCACGATGAATGATCTTCTGGCGGTGCGCATAATCCAGGGCATCTGCCACCCGGGCGACAATATCCAGCGCCGTGGCCAGAGGCAGCAAACGGCCCGGCTTGCCGAACTCACTGAGGGGGCGCCCTTTGGCATAGTCCATAGCGATAAACGCCAGATCCGCTTCCTCTCCCACATCATAGACAGTCACGATGGCGGGATGGCTGAGGCGCCCTGCGGCTTCCGCTTCGCGAAAGAACCGGGCCTTCAGGTCCCGTAATTCATTGTCTTCGAAAGCCTGGTAGCTGAGCGTCTTGATCGCCACGGTGCGGGAAATTTTCGGATCCTTGCCAAGATAGACCACACCCATGGCGCCCCGCCCGATCTCCCGTTCAATTTCATAACGCCCGAGAGTTGGCCGGCTGACGCTCTGCTCCGGCAGCACCAGGGTCCGTGTGCTGTCAAAACCTACCGTTACTGCCCCAGAACCCTCCGCATTGAGGTTTTCCAGAGCCGCCAGGCGTTTGCCTGCATCCCGGTACTTGCGTTTCTGGTCGAGGATCTGCCGATAGGTGGCACAGGCCTTGTCGTACTGGCGCTTGCGCTCCTGCTGGATTGCAATCTCGTATTGCAAGGCCAGGGTATCCTCGCCGGGGGGCATTCTGAAAGCACCTCCAGCGCCTCATCCGCCTGCCCCTGCTGCAACAACAGCTTGCCCAAACGGGTTCTGGCTTCCTGCACATTCTCCGACAGCGCCACGATGTCACGCCGGGGTTGCAGCCAGAAAAGCATGATGACATAGCCTGCCACCAACAGAGTGACCACTTCCCCGAGCGGTAACCAGGCATTCCGGTAAAACATCAAGGCAGCCTGCAGTACCACCAGCGACCCTGCTACCAGAAGAATGACAGGCAGGGCCACCCCAGCACCCAGCCGGGGCACGGCAAGCACCAGGAACAGTGCCGACGCCATCAGCCCGGAACGAATGGCCACCGCAGACCAGGCTGGTTCAGAAACCCCCCGCGCTTCCAGTGCCGAGGCAAAAGCCTCTGGTGGCATGGTCAGCAACGCACTGGCGTCGGCAATTCCGAAAGGATTTCCAAGGGAACCAAACAGAATGCGATCCGCCCAGCCAAGCATGGGGATGGCTTTGCCCATAAAGACAAAGGCCAGTGTCAGCACAACAATAAGCAGGCGTAGGCTGAAAATGCGGGAAATGACAAAAACCAGTGAGTTCACGGGAGCCGTTACTGTAAATGATCGATCCCGCAAGTTTAGAAAGTGAATGCGGGCGGCGATAGGTTACGGGTCACTGTTTTTTGTAATTGTTTGTTTAGCTGGGACCATCATCACGCCTGCGGCATAATCAGGCGCTGATGACAATGGTGTAAAGGACGCCACCAGCGCTTCTGACGTATAGTCGTGGTTATGGACGTCTCCGCCGGGAAGCATGACAATGACATTCAAGTTACTGATTGGCCTGATTGTTCTGACAATCATTACAACCAGCCTTTACCACTCATTCAAATCCCTCCCCCAGGGGCTCAGTTACCAAGGTGATGAACGGCCCCTTGTCAACGCCAGGATGCTCGTCGACAGAACCCTGCACTTTGCCAATGAAGAGCCACGGCTGCGCCATGAGATCTTCTCTGAGGTATTCAGCATGATTGCCAGCGCACAACGGTTTGTGCTGGTGGACATGTTTCTCTTTAACGACTCCCGGGCAGACGGAAGCCGCCAGTTACCGCTGGCGCGGGAGCTTACCGATGCTCTGATCGCACGCAAACAGGCCCATCCGGAGATGGATATTATTGTGATATCAGACCCCATTAACACGGTTTACGGCGGCACGACATCTCCCTATTTCCAGCAACTCCGGCAGGCCGGTATACCGGTGGTGCAAACGCGCCTGGAGCGCCTGCGTGACAGTAACCCGGCGTGGTCCGGATTCTGGCGCATCTGCTGCCAGTGGATGGGCAACTCGGCCACCGCGGGCTGGCTGCCCAATGCGTTGGGTGAACAACCCGTCACCCTTCGCAGCTATCTGGCATTACCGAATTTCAAGGCCAATCACCGCAAAACCCTGGTGGTGGATAGCCCCGATGGGTTCGCGGGGCTGGTTACATCTGCCAATCCCCATGACGGCAGCAGTCGTCACAGCAACATCGGGCTGAGGTTCGGGGGAACCGCGGTTGCCGACCTGCTCAGAACCGAGCGGGCGGTGCTGGCCATGTCTGGCGCAGACACCGCTCCCGTAGACGATGCACTGAACAACTTTCCCGACCCGGAACCGGAATCACGGGAAACCGTCTCGATTGTTACCGAGTCAGCGATACTTTCCTCTGCCAGAGAGATCATTGACACCGCTGCGCCCGGGGACCGCCTTGATCTGGCGATATTCTACCTCTCCCATCGCACCATGATGCGTGCTTTGAAAGAGGCCCATGCACGGGGCGTAACCGTTCGCGTTCTGCTGGATGCCAACAACGATGCTTTCGGGCTCAAAAAGAGCGGCATACCCAATCGTCAGGCTGCCATGGAGCTCAACAAGGCAGGAATAACGGTCCGCTGGTGTCATACGGAGGGCGAACAGTGCCACACCAAGCTCCTTATCAGACGGGATCAGAATGGCAATGCGCAGCTGCTGCTGGGCTCTGCCAACTTCAGCCGCCGGAATCTGGATGACTTGAACCTTGAGACCAGTGTTCATGTACGTTCAACCGTTGATTCCGACACAGTGTTCAAAGCGTCGCAATTTTTCGAGGAACAGTGGACTCATGGCCCCGGTGACACACCCGTGATGAGCCTGCCCTACGAAGCCTGGGCAGACGAATCCCGCCTACGGTATTGGCAATACAGGTTGATGGAGGCCACGGGGCTGTCTACGTTTTAGGTTTCAAGAGGCGATTAAAATGAACACACCCGTGCATTCCCGGCCCATCAATGACCGGATTGACTGGTTGATGGAACTGAGCCGGAACCACTCGGCCAGTTTCTGCAGCCCTGAGAACCACCTGGCCCGACAGCGGTATATGGCGGAACACAACACGCTGATCATTGCCATGAAATGCATGGACGGTCGCATTCATCTACCTTATGTGACCCGTACGCCGCTGGGTATCATTCACCCCTTCCGCAACCTTGGCGGCATTTTCGATCTGGGCTGGCCCTATCTCGGAGACATGCTTGCCGACACCGTGCATGAAGCCGTCAGTGCTGGCAGGCGGGTGCTGATTATCATCACCTACCACTATTCCAAAGGCACAACAGAACGAGGATGTGCCGGCTTCAATTGTGACCTTGATGCGGCCCGCGCACATGCCTTCAGCATCCGCCGGCAGGTTGAGGTCTTGTTTGGAAGCGGGCACCAGACGGTGTATCCGCTGGTTTGTGGTTTTGAAACCGACGAGGACGCCCTGATTCTTCATGGTCGCGACAACCAGTGCCTGGATCTGTCCACGATTACGTCCTCAGCATATCAACAGACAGAATCACGGATAGCAGCCCTGTGTCCGGATATGCCGGCACCGGTTCAGCGGGATCTGCTACCATTGGTTCACGGCAACATTCAGCACATTACCGATATCCGCAAGAGCGACCGGGAACTGAAAATTGAGCACAGGGAATGGGTGATCTGCATCGGCCGGGGCTTCGATTTTCTCCACGCGCCGAACCTGGCTCTGATTATCGGCCCCTACAGCCCTGACCTTTCGCACCCCATCCGCCAGGCCGCCGGCATCATCAAAGCCAATATGGCCAGTGGAAGAATACCGGACGACGGATTTCTTTTGCTCTCATCTGCCCCCTATCAGGAACCCGGAACCCAAAAAGCGCGTGCTACTCTCAAGTCCGCGTTTTTATCAGAATTTGCGGCCAACGTCATTCACCAGGAATTTCCCGAAATGGCAGAGCGTATGGTTACACGTTCAGCTATTCTGAACTGGCCGGAAAGACGCCTTGAAGTTCAGCCAGGAAAACCCGGAACCTGAACACGAAACCGTGTTTGGTAAAACCAGAGCAAGGAGAATGGAATGCAGACTATAAGAAAGCACCTGAGGTACGTATCGTTCGTCATGGCTATCATGATGGCTTTCGGCAGTGTGTGGGCGTCATCTGCCACCGCCGGCGTGGTAGGTACTGGCGAACTGCTGACCGAACAGCGTGCCGACCTTGACCGCCAGTCGCTGCTGAACATGCTCGAGCGCGATGAAGTAAAAGACAAACTCACGCAAATGGGTGTCAGTCAGGAGCAGGTTGAGCAGCGCATTCAGAGCCTGACGCCAGAGGAACTGTCGTCTTTCGAACAACAACTGGCTGAAGCACCCGTGGGTGAGGACGTGGTAGGGATTATCGTCCTGTTCCTGCTTGTCTTTATTATCACCGACATGCTGTGTGCCACCAATATCTATCCGTTCATTAACTGTATCCGGTAGCGTACTGCCTTCGTGACTATCTTCGCCAACCCGCACCTGCCGCGAATCATTGCCAGTATCACACTGGCGATGATTCTCGCGGGCTGCGCCAGCCGTCCCGAGTGGCCCGAACCAGACACCCTGAACACCGCTGCAGACGTTGAACAACGTCTGTTACTGGACGATGTTCCCTTCTACGCTCAGGAGCGCTACCAGTGTGGCCCGGCGTCCCTGGCCATGATGCTCAACAGCCAGGGATTGAACACCAATCCGGAGGTACTCAAAGAACTGGTTTATCTGCCGGAACGGCAGGGCAGCCTGAAGGTAGAGCTGGTAGCCGCCGCCCGCGCTCACGGGCTTCTGGTCTACCCGCTGGATGGTTCACTGGAAAGCCTGCTGGACGAGGTGGCTGCCGGCAATCCCGTTCTGGTCATGCAGAATCTCAGATTTGACTGGTGGCCGCAGTGGCACTTTGCCGTGGTAACGGGGTTTGATGCTGAAGAGCGGAACATTATCCTGCACACCGATACCCGTGAGTACCACGAGGAAACCCTGGAAGTATTCTCGGCAACCTGGCAACGCGCAGAAAACTGGGCCGCGGTGATGCTGCCTCCTGACCGGTTACCGGCAACGGCCGCCCCCCTGCGCTACCTGATGTCCGCCAATGACCTGGAAACCACCGGCCGGACCCTCGCAGCAACGACTGCTTACGAGACCGCGGAAAAGGCGTGGCCAGACCAGCCAGCCGCCATCATGGGGCAGGGAAATATTGCCTGGGAACAGGGAGAATCCGAACTGGCCACACATCATTACCAACGCCTGACCCGGAAATTTCCAGGCGTGGCCGCCGGTTGGAACAATCTGGCCCACTCGCTGGCAGCGCAAGGCTGTGCCAGCGCCGCTGAAACCGCAGCCAGCTGTGCAAAGGCTATCGACCCTGAGCGCTTCAATGGCGCCGTCCCAGACAGCCTGAATAACAACCGCCCGGATGCCTGCCCGGTGGTTACCTGTTCGGAATAGTCCCCTTAAAGCTTCTGAAACAGGGCTACATCCTTGGCCGGAATATCCAGCACCCAGCCATGGGCTCTGGCCAGCCACTCCATGGTGGCACGACGGTAAAACACAATATGAGTCGGATCACGCCGGTAATGCCAGTTAGCGAATCGCTCGTCGTCAGTCTGGAAGCAGGTCATCACACCCAACCATCCGCCAGGCGCCAGCAGGCTGTCCAACTGACGGAAGGTCTCTGCCGGATTGTGAAGATGCTCCACCACTTCCGTGCAGGTAATAAAATCATACTGCCGCTCAAGGACGGATCCTTCCGGATAAAAAAACGGATCGTAGACTGCCATATTCATACCCGCCTCCCGCAACATGACCGCCAGCGCGGGGCCCGGGCCGCAACCGAAGTCCAGGCCACAGGATTGCGGTTCCAGTCGTTCAAGCAGCGGGCCGGTCAGTTTCGATAAAAAACGTCGGTAGCCTTCGTCTTCCGGGTTATTGTCATGAAGGTCATAAATCGCCTTCTCATCGCGCTCATCGAGCCAGCATGACTCATCCATAACGGTAGCTTCACAGGTTCTGCAGCGGTTATAGCGGATGTCTTTGATGGTCTGAAAGGGTATCAGTGCGGGTTTTTCGCAAACCGGGCAGAGGACTGTCAACGGGCTTATCTCCTGCAATAACTGAACACTCACAGAGCGCTAAACAGCACGACCATCACCACGGCAAGGAACAGCAAAAACCAGGTCGCATAACGATTGGCACGGTCTTCGACACTTGCCGGATCAGTCTCCGCGGGGTTTGCGGTTTCATACTCCGCAACCAGCTTACGGGCCAGCGAATAGTCCTCATCTTCAACATGAACATTGGTAAACCCTGCGGCACCGATTTCGCCCATGGCACCCTGCAGGTAGTGACCGCCCACGTGGGCTTCGATCCCCCTTGATTGCAGCATGCCGGCGATAATATGGGCTTCTGCCAGGTCACGGGCTCGATAGGCTATCTGCATTGACAGGCTCCGCAGGCTCAGGCAACTCTTTAACTGAACCCTAGCCGGAATACTGCCATTCGTCGACCTGTTCCGGACTATTTCGGCATGCGCCCGGTTCTCTCCAACCGCTCGCCAACCCACTTGTGGTAGAGCTTCGCCAGCGCCGGCCGAATAACCGGTAACCCGATCAGCCAGGCCAGGGGTTTCAGCAGCCAGACCCGAGACATCAATAGAATATAGGCATCCAGCTCCCGATGAATATTGCCATGACCATCCTCCACATGGAGCTCCTGAAGCGCTGCCTCCGGCTCAATACCCCGCTGTTTCAGCTCATCATCGCGACAGGTGATGTCGACCCATTCTACTGACTCACCGGTCCTGCCCGCCAGTCGCTCGTAGAGCTTGCGATCCTTGACGCAGCTGGGGCAGGCGCCGTCATAAAATACCCTAAGCTTTTCCTGTGGTGCAGCCATTTCCCCCACCATTTCTTGCATCCCATTAACCTGATCACACGATAAGACCAATGCACACTGATAGCAAAATGGCAGTGTCTTGAGAAAATTGCGGAATACAGTTGGCGCCGGCCTGCGACCGACGCCACAAGATCATTTTCTGGGATCATCTTCAGGGTTCACGTACTCGATCCCCCAGGGACCGGTACCGTGAAGCTGTATGACAACCTCCTCTTCGGTATAACCGAACATCGGATCTCCGGGCGACATGATCGCGACACTACCCTCAGGCAATGCTGTTGCCTCGTCGCGGACGACTTCCTCGCCGTGGGCGAAATGGAAGGTACCGGACAGCACAGTGACCCGCTCATACGCCGGGTGTATGTGCGGTGCTATCACATAGTCCGCCGGTAACTGCAAACGCATGGTAAAGGGCTCTTCCTTCGACAGATCGCCCTCAATGATCGCGATTCTCGCGCCCGGAGCCATCGAGCCCACAGGGCCCCACTCCAGTTCCGAAGGTTTCACCATGGTGTGTCCCTCGCCCATATATGGCGTCGCTGCCGTTACCGCAGGGGCTGCTGCCAGCATCGCAAACAGTGCAATGCTGCAACCGGTGATACTGAAACGATGGGGTGAACGAATGGTTGTGTTGCCTGCCATGGGTTCTATCCTCCTTATAGTGTGGTTGTTTTCCGGGGCAATGCCCGGTCGGCTGCAAGGACGCTTTGCAGGCTCGATTTGTTCCCGTTGTTATCCGCGAGGTGTGATCCGGAACTTATTCAGGGGCTCACGCGTCCTTGCCGCTACAAAAGCGGGGAACTCATGACAGCCAGCAACCGGAGATCAATAGCCCTGCCCGTTTCGAAACAGCGCAGGGATCAGTTTGAACAGGGGGTGACCCGCCTGATGGATCGCCTTTATGGCACCGCTTTACGCCTGGCAAGAAATCCCGATGACGCCGAGGATGTGGTTGCCGAAGCGGTATCCAATGCCTGGAAGAAGCTGGATCAACTGGACAACCCGGCACATATGGAAGGCTGGCTGTTCAGGATTCTACACCACACGTTTGTCAGTCACTGGCGACGGCGCCAGTGCCGGCAGGAAAAGGAAGTGGACATCGAACCCAACGAGAACGACGTTCGTTTTTCTCTGTTCGAAAAACTTCACCAACCATTCCTGCTCTGGTGGGGTGCACCGGAAAAAGAGTTTGTAAATACCCTCTTGCAGGAAGACATACAGAGAGCGATCGATCACCTGCCGGATAGTTACCGGGTCGCTATTGTGCTGGTGGAAGTGGAAGGATACAGCTACGAGGAGGCGTCCCGCTTGCTTGATCTTCCTCTGGGCACAATCCGCTCACGGATCAGCAGGGCACGCGGTCTTCTCCAGAGGGCTCTCTGGAACCAGGGTCGGGAGGCAGGGCTGACAAAATGCTGTAGTCAGACAGCAGGAACCAGTGGTGGAGGTGATGTATGACGGAGTCCTGGGTTTCCTGTGAAGAGGTGATCGAGCACCTTTTCGAATACATGGATCGTGAACTCGACGGCCACACCAGTGCTGAAATCGAACGCCATCTGGAACGTTGCCACGACTGTTTCAGCCGCGCGGATTTTGAACGCAGACTCCGGGAACGAATCGCCGCAAGTGGCCAGCAGCAGGCACCTGAAAGACTTCACCGCCGGATCAGGGAGGTGATCGAGCGCTTTTGATCAGCCGGCAGGTAATGAAGCCTACGGGAAGAGGAGGACCATCATGGTAGCCATTCTTGGGTACTCACCACAGCAAATCACCGAAGCTGTCCAGGAGATGTACACCACCGTCGCGGAAAGACCTTCGTCGCCTTTGCACTTCCCGGTGGGCAAAAGAACGCTGGATCTCCTCGGGTATGACACGCAGGACACCGAGCCACTGCCGGATAACGTTGCTGCATCATTTGCGGGTGTCGGCAACCCTTTCAGGGCACAGGCACTGCAGCCGGGCGATACTGCGCTGGACATCGGAGCCGGCGCAGGTAACGACTCCCTCATCGCCGGCAAAAAAGTAGGGCCTGATGGCAAGGTGATTGCGCTCGATCTGACGGCAGCAATGACTCGCAAGATCAGACACAACACCCATGGCCGCTGCCCGAACATTAACGTCGTTCAGGCATCTGCGGAAAATCTGCCGCTGGTCAGTGGCGGCATCGACTGCATTACCAGCAACGGCGCCCTCAATCTGGTGCCGGACAAACGCCGGGCTGTGCGGGAGATGTTCCGGGTATTGCGGCCCGGAGGACAGCTGCAACTGGCCGATGTGGTCATCAACAGGCCGGTCAATGTCGATTGCGACTCCGACCCTCGTTTGTGGGTTGAATGCGTCGTAGGTGCAACGGTGGAGGGCAGCCTGATCGCCATGCTGGAAGACGCCGGCTTCGAAGACGTTCGCATTCTGCATCGGCTGGATTACTTCGCCCATAGCCCCAGCCAGGAGACTCGTGACATTGCGCGGAGCTTCGGTGCTCACTCCATTGAGTTGGCCGC
>JBHEPI010000187.1:0-9868 GCA_046260345.1 Marinobacter sp.
CGCAGCATCCACGGCAGTACCCGGCGCTTCACGCCACTGAGTGACTCCGGAATCATTACCTCGATCAGGTGCGGCCCCGGCATACCCAGGGCATACTCCATGGCTTTTGCCATATCTTCTGCTGTTTCGACCCTGACCGCATGTACGCCCATACCCTGTGCCATCTCGGCGAAATTGAGTACCGGGCCGCGCAGGTCCAGCTGGGATTTGGCTTTGGCACCGGTACCTGACTGTTCCGCGCCAACCCGGTCCAGCTCGATATTCAGCACCGAATACGAGGCATTGTTGAAGATGATGCTGGTTACGTTGAGTTGTTCCCGGGCCATACTCCAGAGGGCCTGGATCGTGTACATGGCAGTGCCATCACCGATCAGGGCCAGCACCGGCCGGTCCGGGCAGGCAACAGCGGTACCAACGGCATTGGGCAGGCCCTGGCCAATGGCACCCCCGGTGAGGGTGATCAGATCATGCCGTGGTGCGCCTGCGGTCATCACGGACAGCATCAGGCTGGAGGTAATACCCTCGTCCACGATGATGGCGTTGTCTGGCATCAGGTGCCCCACCGCCTTGCAGACTTTTTCCGCCGTAAGCTTGCCTCTTGGCCGGCCGGGGCGCTGAGGGGGCTGCAGCGCCGGTTCTGCCTGGCCGGCACCGGCAGCCTCAACAAGCTTGTTGAGGCTGCCGGTAATGTCCTGATCCGGTGCGGCAAGGGTGTGAACCGTGCAGGTATCGGGAACCAGGTAGCTCTGTTTGCCCGGATAGGCAAAGAAAGAGACCGGCGCCTTGGCATCTACCAGGATCAGGTGCTCGATATCCGTGAGTTGCAGCGTCGCCAGCTCTGCCAGGTAGGCCAGACGTTCCACCGGAGGGACGCCGGCTCCCCGCTCCATCCGGGTCGGAAAGGTTTCTGCCAGCAGGGTCACTCCACTGTGTGCGGCGAGTTTTGCCGCCGCCAGCAGGCTGGGTTCACGCAAAGAGTGCCCGCCCATCAGCAGGGCGGTTTTCTTGCCGGACCGGATGGCGGAAGCAATGGCATCAACGGTGGCCTCATCCGCCGGGGCCGGTTTCGGTGGCGCCAGCGGTGCACTGGGCACACCACCTTCTCCCCAGGACACATCCGCCGGAAGAATCAGGGTGGCAACCTGGCCGGGTGCGGTGCGCGCAGCAGCAATGGCCTCGGCGGCGTCCTGGCAAAGGGTTTCCGTACTCCTGGCTGTGCGCACAAAACCCGGGGATACGTTGCGGGCGACGGTCTCGATGTCGGACTGCAGCTGGGCATCGTATTTCACGTGGTAGGTGGCGTGATCGCCAACGATGTTTACCACCGGCACCTTGCCCTTGCGGGCATTGTGGAGGTTGGCCAGGCCATTGCCCAACCCGCAACCCAGGTGCAACAGCGTGGCGGCGGGTTTGTCTGCCATGCGGGCGTAACCATCCGCCGCACCGGTGGCCACCCCTTCGAACAGGGCGAGGACGGCCCGCATCTTTGGCTCATTATCCAGGGCTGCCACAAAGTGCATTTCACTGGTGCCGGGGTTACTGAAGCAGACTTCAACACCGGCATCCACCAGGGTCTTCATCAAAGCTTGTGCGCCGTTTGTCATTGTTGTTCTCCAGCCTTCGGGAATTCAGGTTGTTGGGATCGATCCAGTTGGTCGGTGCCGATATCGGCAATTCGGGTAACGCCTGTCAGAGTCATGGCCAGCCGCAATTCCTGCTGCCAACTTTTCAGTAGCCTGGTGAGCCCGGCTTCACCGCCGCCGGCCAGTGCCCAGGCCCAGGGACGGCCGATCATTACGCCCCGGGCGCGGGCCTTTTCACGGTAATCTTCGGCGGTGGCCGGGTAGCCGAATTTCGGGTTCATGGGCATCAACCTCCTGCCACAATGGAACGCACCGCTGCCCGGGCGGTCATGATGCAACCGGGCAGAAAGGTGCCTTCCAGCGAACGCTTGCCGTTAGCGCCACCGCCACCAAAGCCGGCAGCTTCTCCCACGCAGTATAGGCCCTCCACCGGAGCCCCCCCGGCATTGAGCACCCGGCTTTGCAGATCCGTTTGCAAACCGCCAAGGCTCTTGCGGGTGATCAGCTGCATGCGAATGGCGATGTAGGGGCCGGCACCAGGTTTTTGCAGCGGTGCCGGCTTGCAGGTGCGCAGGCGGTCCGGTTTCCATTCCCGGGCGTGCTGGATCAGGCGGATCTGGGGGTCGTTGTGTAGCTGGGTGCCGGCGGCAAAATTGCCATCGAAGGTATCGGCCGTAGCCTGAAGCGTGGCGGGGTTGATGTCGTGGGAGCAGGTCAGGGCATTCATTTTGCCGGCCAGCTCCGCCAGACTGTCCGCCACCAGGAAATCACGGCTTTCACGCTGCATCTGGCGAACCAGCGGGTGGTTGCCCATTAGCAGTTCCTTCACGAACAGCGGGAACTGCTTGTCCCTGATCCGGGCATTGTGTTCAGCACCCGAGATGGCAAATTCCCTGGCAGCGATACGCCAGTTGAGCAGATGCCAGGTCCAGGGTTTGTCCTGCTCCGCAACCCGCTGGCACAGCCAGTGGGTATCGAAGCCGGTGACCAGGGGTTCAGGGCCGATACGCTCGCCCCGGTGGTTCAGCCACAGGGCAGATTTGCAGGGGATGGTGGACAGGCCATGGCCCGGAAAGTGCGGGTACGGATGCGGGAACCCCGCCGCGTAGTTCCACATCTCCCCGGCGTGGGTGATGCGGCCGCCAAGGCTGTCAGCAACCCAGTGATGCATGCGGCCATCCGCGCAGGGGTGGGCACCATTGAGCATGCTGGCCGGCTGGGGGCGATCGGCAGGCCAGTTGGCGCGGCACTCCCCGTGGCTGCCGTTAATGCCTCCGGTGGCCATGACCACCGCCGGTGCCGCCAGCCGGACTTCCTCACCGTTAGCTTCGTTGATGGCTACCGCGCCGCAGACCTTGCCGGCGGCATGATCCAGCTCAGTGATGCGATGCTGATGCAGCAGTGTGAGTTTGCCGGCGCTATTTTCACGATGCAGCGCCTCCAGCAGGCAGCGAACCAGTTCCCGTGCCGTACCCCAGACCACATGGTAACGGGGCAGACGGTTACCATCTCCGAAGCGGCCACGTTCAACCCAGTTAACGGCCGGCAGGAACTTGATGCCCTCCTCCCGCAGCCAGTCGTAAACTTCCGTGCGCGAATGTTCAACGTAGTAACGGGCCCATTGCATCGGCCACTGGTCATCGGGAGCCAGTTCACCGAAGCTGAACCAGTCCTCGAGGGCCACCTCTGGCGAATCTGCAATTTTCATGCGCTCCTGAAGGGGCGTGCCCACCAGCATCATGCCACCAAAAGCCCACAGCGCCAGGCCACCCATGCGCCCGGCTGTATCCCGGTCCGCCAGAGTGACGGTTTTTCCTGCTCTCAGCGCTTCCAGGGCCGCGACAATACCCGCCAGCCCTCCGCCAACCACCAGAACATCCGAAGCAATCGTCTTGGCCATAGTCCGTATCCGACTCGATAAAGCTCTGTTGTCAGCTTCCAAGATATACCGGTACCATGGCCGAAAAATTGACTTCAGAGGCCAGCAAAATTGACTTTAGAGGCCACCGTTTCCATCGGCTGGGTAAATACCGTCATTGCTGCGGCGCAACGGCTTTCTGTCGACACAGGCATCCTGCTGGCAACAGCCGGTATTGCTGAAACCGCCACAGGGTATGAGCGCTGGCCCATCGACGACATTACGCGGCTGTGGCATGCGGCGGAGCAGTGCACCGGCGATCCCGGTTTCGGACTGAAGGTGGGGGCCGGGTTCACGCCGATGAGCATCAGTGGAGTGGGCTTTGCGTTGCAGTCTGCCGCAACCCTCCGGGAGGCCGTGGTGATGGTTCAGCGCTTCCAGCGCCTGATTTCAGATGGCGGGCGGTTCCAGGTGCTCACAGGTAATACTGCCACCTGGCTGGTCTATCATCCCCGGCAGGGTAAGCTGGCCTTCAGCCCTCATCAGATTGAAGCGGTTCTGGCTACTGTTGTCGGTTTCGCGAGTTGGGTGACAGGCACCTCTATGCATCCCTCCCGAGTTCAGTTCAGCCAGCCCCGGCTTGGACCATGGCAAGGATACCAGACTGCATTCCACTGCCCGGTTGAATTCGAACAAGCGTTCAGTGGTGTGCTCATCGACAACATCATACTGGACCAGCCGCTGCCCCAGGCGGATCCCCAGTTGGCGCAGGTGCACAAGCGGTATACCAAGGCACGCCTGGCAGCGCTTTCCATGGACAGCGCATCTGTTCCAGAAATACGCAGATGGCTCGCTGCCCGACTGGGCCCGGTTCTCCCCAGACGTTCCGAAGCGGCTGACGCTCTGGGCATCAGTGAACGCACGCTGGCCCGACGGCTGCAGGAACAAGGGCAGACATTCGATGGTCTGTTGGATGAAGTTCGTTGTGAGAGGGCGCTTCAGGCGGTTGGCGACACCAACGCATCCTTGCCGGAGATTGCTGAGTCACTGGGTTTCGCGGAAGTGAGTCCTTTTTATCGTGCATTCAGGCGGTGGACAGGTTTACCACCAGTGCGCTGGCGTAAGCGGCAGAATTCATTTGACACTTCCTTCACCTCGTGATGTTATCACCAATAACAATGTTACTGGTGATAACTTATGCCTGATGGCTCCAATCTTCTCAGATCCAATTACCACCACGGCGACCTGCCCCAGCAGGCTCACCAGCTGGCGCTGGAAATCCTGCGGGAGCATGGTGACGCCGCCATCAGCCTGAGGGCGCTGGCCAGGCAGATCGGGGTCAGCGCACCGGCCCTGTACCGCCATTTTATCGACCGGGAGAGCCTGCTGTCGGAACTCGCCATTACCGGATTCGAGGCCTTGCGGGAGCGCCTTTTTAAAGTGGATCAAAGCGAACCCCGGACGGCGTTGATTGATATTGGTCTGGTGTACGTATCCTTTGCACAGGAAGAGCCCAATCTTTACCGGTTAATGTTCGGCGGACGGGTATTACCCAAGGGTGTTCACCCCCGCCTGGACAAGGCTGGCAAGGGTGCCTTTCAGGTGCTGGAAGACACCATTGCCCGGGCCCAGCAGGCTGGTTACGTCAAACCCATTCCTCTGGCACTGATGACCGCTGCAGCCTGGTCGCTGGTACATGGGCTCTCCCAGCTTACCATTGACGGCCACTTGCCCACCGCAGAGGTCGAACCCCATCTGGCGAAGGGCGTTGTCACGCTGCTGCTGGATGGCTCGATTGCCGAAAACGAACAACCTCACAAGGACACCACATCATGAGCAGCCCCAAACCAAGCACCATTCGCGTTGGCCGTCGTTATCGCGGCAATCGTCTGGACGGCCCCTACGACGCCATCGTCATCGGCTCCGGCATTGGCGGGCTGACCACAGCCGCGTGCATGAGCAAGCTTGGCAAAAAAGTCGTGGTGTTTGAACAGCATTACACCGCCGGCGGCTTCACCCACAGTTACGACCGCAACGGTTATGAATGGGACGTGGGTGTTCACTACATTGGGGATGTGGGCGCGGACCACACCCTGAGCAAGCGCCTGTTCGACCACATTACCGATAACCAGTTGAAGTGGGCGCCCATGGACAGCCATTTTGACCGCATTTTCATCGGCGACCGCCACGTCGACCTGGTGGCCGGGCCTGACAATTTCAAAGCGGAGCTGAAAAAGGAATTTCCCGGCGAAGAACAGGCCATCGACACCTACCTGGACTACCTCAAGCAGGTTGCCAAAGCCATGCCGGGGTTGGTGATTGGTAAAGTGCTGCCAGACCTGGCGGCCGGACCCCTGCGCAAACTGGTCAACCGCACGGCACCCGCGTTCCTGAACCGGCCCACCCGTGAGGTATTGGAAGGCCTGACCAGCAACCAGGAACTGATTGCCGTACTCACCGGCCAGTGGGGCGACAACGGCCTGCCACCGGCGGAATCCAGCTTTATCATCCACGCGCTGATTGCCCGTCATTACCTCTACGGCGGCTACTACCCCATCGGCGGTGCCTCCGAGATGGCTAAAACCATCATCCCGGTGATCCAGCAAAGCGGTGGTGAAGTGTTCACCTATGCCGATGTGAAAGAGATCCTGATCGAAAAAGGCAAGGCGGTAGGCGTGCGCATGGCGGACAATGAGGAGGTACGTGCGCCGCTGGTGATCAGCAACGCTGGCGTATTCAACACCTTCGACAGGCTGTTGCCGGAAACCGCACCGCACCGGGACTATTACCAGCAGAAACTGAAAACCGTGGAACGCTCCATGGCCAGCAACTGCCTGTACATCGGCCTGCAGGACACCGCCGAGAATCTGAAACTGCCAAAAACCAATTACTGGATCTACCCCGGCCCCGATTACGAAAAGCAGGTCAGTGATTTCATGACTGCACCGGATGACACAGACATTCCACTGACCTATATATCCTTTCCCTCCGCCAAAGACCCGAGTTTTACCGAGCGCTACCCCGGCCGCGCCACCATCGAGATTGTCGCTCCCGGACCTTATGACTGGTACGAAGACTGGGCTGACAAAACCTGGGGCAAGCGCGGCGAGGAGTATGAAGCCAAGAAAGAAGCCTATGCCCAGCGGCTGCTGGCCAAGCTGTACGAGAAGTTCCCGCACCTGGAAGGCAAGGTGGATTACTACGAGCTGTCCACGCCGCTGTCCACGGATTATTTCTGCCGTTACAGCAAAGGCGAGATCTACGGCCTGAACCACACCCCCAGCCGCTTCGAACAGGACTGGCTGAAACCCAAAACCCGCATTCCCGGGCTGTATCTGACCGGCCAGGACGTGATGACCTGTGGCGTGGCCGGGGCCATGATTGGCGGCCTGCTGGCGACCGTGGCCGTTAGCGGCCTGAAGGGCTTGCCGCTGGCAAAAAAGATGTTTGTGGGGTGATTGATCAGGAGGTCCGGTGCTTTGTTTCTGTTATGGCTCAAACATGTCACTAGGGCGGCGAACTGGGCGAGGGGGATGTGACGTTCACGCCAACAACGCCACCGATTTGATCAGTGCGTAAAGCTGCTGCCCTGCCTCAAGCCCTAGCTGGCTCACCGCTCGCGGTGTCACCTCTGCCAACAGGAGTTGCCCGTCCGCGGTGCGACAGGCCACCAGGGTACGGTTGTGTTTCGGAGGGTCTATCCGTTCGATAGTCACCGGCAGGTGGTTCTGAATACTGATGTGTTGGGGGTCAACCAGCGACAGGCTGACATCTCGCGCCAGTATGCGCAGCCGCACGGGACCTGTGACGTGCAACTGCCCGGAGTCGGGAATCCATAGCCGCGCCTCCGGCGGGCCAAAGGGAATGACATCATCCTCGCCCGCAGCGCCCAGAGTGCCTTCCAGCACGGAGGCGGCGCCAGCACCCTCGAACAGCGGCGAATCCGGGCGTGCCAGTGCATCGCGTAGTGATTCAATGCTTTTGATCCGGCCGCCGTGCATGAACGCCACTCGGTCTGCCAGCCGCTGCACTTCGTCCGGGGCATGGCTGACCATGACAATGGGCACGCCGGATTCTGCCGCCATCCGCGAAAGGAACGGCATGATTTCCTGTTTGGTCTGGGTATCGAGCGCCGCCATGGGCTCATCCAGCAATAGCAGTTGCGGACTGATCAGCAGTGCCCGGCCCAGTGAAACCCGCTGGCGCTGGCCACCGGACAACTGGTCGATGCGCCGCTCCAGCAGTTCATCTATTCCCAGCATGGCCGTTACTTCGGGTGGGTGCAGACGGCGCAGAGCTTCGGGTGTGCGCTTGTAGCCATAGAGCAGGTTTTCCCGCACCGACAAATGCGGCAGCAGGCTGTGCTCCTGAAACACCAGGCCAATACGTCGTTTGTGGAGGGGCACGAACTGGCGACCCTGCTGCCAGGGCTGATCACCAAAGCGCACGGTGGCGCCCGAAGCCCGCTCAAGGCCGGCGATAATACGCAGCAACGTGGTCTTGCCACAGCCCGAGCGACCGAACAGAGCAGTCACACCGCTAAGCGGAAGTTCGCTATCAACCGAGAGCTCGAAGTGGTCGCCGTGCCGCAGCCGGGCGTGGATGCCCAACATCATAAACGGGCCACTTCAAAACGCCGGTTTATACTGTAGACCACGAACAGGGTGACAAAAGCGAAGATGAGCATCAGCAGCGACAGACTGTGGGCGGCATCGTAGTTCATGGCTTCGGCGTGATCGTAGATCAGTACAGAAAGCACCTTGGT
This sequence comes from Marinobacter sp., assembly GCA_046260345.1. GTDB lineage: Bacteria > Pseudomonadota > Gammaproteobacteria > Pseudomonadales > Oleiphilaceae > Marinobacter. The sequence goes on from JBHEPI010000187.1 coordinate 8,207, forward strand.
TTCTCCGGGGATGCTGCCACCGAGCATCAGAATAACGCCGAACTCGCCCAGAGTATGGGCAAAGGTCAGGGTGGCCGCGATCACAAACCCGCCCCGGGTCAGCGGCAATATCACCGTACGGAAACGGTCCAGAACCCCCGCCCCCAGGCTGCTGGCCACTTCCACCGGCCGTCGGCCCAGGTTGCGGAAAGCTTCAGTGAGAGGCTGCACGGCAAACGGCATGGAATAGAGGACGGAAGCAAACAGAATGCCTTCAAAGGTGAAGGCAAGGTGCTGAAGACCCAGGCTCTCCAGGCTTTCCCCCACCACGCCGCGCGGACCCAGCACGATCAGCAGGTAGAAGCCGAGTACGGTGGGCGGCAGAACCAGAGGCAAAGCGACGATGGCCTGCACGATCACCCGAACGGTGGAGCGGCCCTGAGCCAGCCACCATGCCAGGGGCGTCGCCAGGGCTAACAGGATCAGTGTGGTATACAGGCATAGCCTGAAGGTGACATTGATAGCCTGCCATTCCGCTGGCCCCAGTGTGAACATCAATCCGCCTCCATGACGAAGCCGTAGCCAGACATGATCTCATGGGCTTCGTCGCTGGCCATGTAGTCAGCAAAGGCACGGGCCTGCGGTTTTTCCCCGCCACGCCTGGTGACGGCATAACCCTGGGCCAGCGGGTTGTGCAAGTCGCTGTCAATGAGATGATGGCCATGCTTCGCCATGTCGGGGAATCTGGCCAGCGATAGGGCGATGATACCCACCTGTGCGGCTCCCGAGCGGGTCATCTGCGCCGTATGGGCGATATTCTCGCCGAACACCAGCTTGTCCTGCACTGCTTCCCATACTCCAGCGGCCTGCAGGGCTTCTTTGGCTCGCCGCCCGTAAGGGGCGTGTGATGGCTGGGCGATGGCAATCCGGCGGATGTCTTCAGAGGCGAGGTCTTCCAGGGTAAGGTCGGCAGCGTCGAGGGAATCGCTCCAGATAACAATGCGGCCCGTGGCGTAAACCCTGGGTTCCGTAGCGGTCATTCCATGCTCTTTGAGCTTTTCCGGATAAGCAATATCGGCGGAAAAAAACAGATCATAGGGAGCGCCATTAATGATCTGTGTTGTCATCTTGCCGGAGGAACCGTAAACGACCTCGATAGTGGCATCCGGATGTTTCTCCCGGTAGACCGCAATAATGTCATCCAGCGCGTAACGCAGGTCGGCAGCAGCGGCAATGCGCATCGGCTCGCTGGCGTGAAGGGAGAGTGCCATTAACAGGAGTGTAAGCGTGGCAAGCAGAGAGCCCGCTTTTCTGAATAATGTCGCCAGACAGCGAACGAAAATCGACACTCCGTATCTCCTGGTGAAAGTCCGTGACTGAATGCAATGGTACCGGCACACAACCGTAGACGTGATTCTGCCATAACCGATGGGCTGTCACGAGTTTAGCGGTTTATTGACACCATAGGCACAACGGCGACCCGCCACCGAGGCTGGCCGCTAGATGGCCGCTGCCCGTACTGAGGAGACCCGGTATGAGCCGGCCCCCTCAGCTTGCACCCTTTAACCCTCTCCGGGATTACGGGCTGTAATGCACCAGGAGCTGGAAGGCATGACAATCTGCCCACGTCCATCCTGATAGGGTATCAAAGCGTCATGCAGGGCTTTTTCAATTTCAGGGCGC
>JBHEPI010000199.1:0-8100 GCA_046260345.1 Marinobacter sp.
CCCTGGAAGCGGACAATATGGTGGAGGTGGAGCTGCGGCACCATGTTTCCCAGCGCGGCTACATTGAGCTTGTCGCCCCCGAACAGCTCCATTATGCCCTCTCCCAGCAGGGAGGACTCCGCCAGTAATTGCTGTTGCTGACCCTGGCTCAGTTGATAAATCTCCCGCACCCCATCAACCCGGGGCACCAGAAGAATCCAGGGCCAGGTTCTGTCGTTCATCAGACGGACTTCGCACAGCCCGCTCTGGCCGAGGCTGACAGTGTCTGCCTCAAGGCGCTCATGTAGCATAAACGACTGTTCTGGCTCGCTCATATCAAGCTCCGTGGAACTGGTTCCGGCCTCGGCCAATGGCGTAGTAGATCATGCCATAGCGCTCCAGCATTTCCGGTTCATACAGATTGCGGCCATCAAATACGACCGGCTCTTTCAGTGCTGCTGCAATGGCTTCGAAGTCCGGCGAACGGAATTCCTTCCACTCGGTACAGATCGTCAGCACGTCCGCCCCTTTCAGCGCCTGCTCTTTGGTGCCACATAGCGTCAGCCCCGCCTGGTCGCCGTAAATACGCTGGGTTTCTTCCATCGCTTCCGGATCGAAGGCCTGCACGCTGGCACCGGCCTTCCACAGATTTTCCATCAAAGTGCGGGCAGACGCTTCGCGCATATCGTCGGTGTTCGGCTTGAAGGCGAGCCCCCAGATAGCGACCACCTTGCCTTTCAGGTCACCATTGAAATAATGGCTTATTTTGTCGAACAGCACATATTTCTGGGCATTGTTGACACCTTCAACCGCGTTCAGCAGCCGGGAGTCATAGTCACAATCCCTGGCTGTGCGGGCCAGCGCCTGGACGTCTTTCGGGAAACAGGACCCGCCGTAACCGCAGCCGGGATAGATAAAGTGATAGCCAATACGGGGGTCGGAGCCAATACCACGGCGAACGTTCTCGATATCCGCACCCAGCCGCTCCGCCAGGTTGGCAATCTCGTTCATGAAGCTGATCTTGGTGGCCAGCATGGAGTTGGCCGCATACTTGGTCAGTTCCGCAGAACGGATATCCATGAATATCATCCGGTCATGGCTGCGGTTGAACGGGTAGTAAACCTCGTGCAGCAGTTCCATGGCCCGCTCGCTGTCGGTGCCAACGATAATACGGTCCGGTTTCATGAAGTCGTTGATGGCGGCACCTTCCTTGAGGAATTCCGGATTGGACACCACGTCGAATTCCAGCTCCAGCCCACGCTTGTCGAGTTGCGAGCGCACTGCATCCTTGACCTTGTCACCGGTACCGACTGGCACCGTGGACTTGTCCACAACCACTTTGTAATCGTCCATATACTGGCCAATGGATTTGGCCACGGCAGTCACATACTGCAGATCGGCGGAACCGTCTTCATCTGGCGGTGTGCCCACCGCAATAAACTGCAGGACGCCATGGGCAACCGCTTCTTCGGTGTCCGTGGTAAAGGACAGCCGGCCAGCCTCTACGGTGTGCTTGACGATGGATTCAAGGCCCGGTTCGTAAATGGGGATATGGCCATTCTTAAGCTTTTCAATCTTGCCGTGATCCACGTCCATGCAGAGAACATGATGGCCTACATCGGCCAGGCAGGCTCCGGTAACAAGCCCAACATAACCGGTCCCAAAAATCGTAATTTTCATCCGTTTAAACCCTGATGTGTTTAATGTATTTCAAGCGTCAGACGGGCAATGTCAGCCCTGTTTTTGCTGCCAGATTTTTTCCCAGGCCAGTGCCGTACCGACGATGGTATCCAGGTCGTCGTAATCCGGCTGCCAGCCAAGAACTTTTTTGATTCGCGAATTATCGGCCATCAGTGCAGCCGGGTCCCCTGCCCGACGGCCAGTTTCCTGCACCGGGAAGTCATTGCCTGACTTACGCTTCACCACGTCGATGACTTCACGCACGGTAAAGCCGCGCCCGTAACCGCAGTTCAGTACCCGTGAGTCGCCGCCCTCAGCCATATAATCCAGTGCCATCACGTGGGCCTTTGCCAGATCCTCCACATGGATGTAGTCACGGATACAGGTACCGTCACGGGTGTCGTAATCGGTACCGAATACGCTCATGCCATCCCGCTTGCCCGTCACGCACTCGCACGCCACCTTGATCAGATGGGTTGCCTCGGGTGTGGCCTGACCCAGCAACCCGTCCGGGTTGGCCCCGGCCACATTGAAGTAACGCAGAATTACATAGTTCAGGGACGACGCGGCAGCCAGATCCATGATCATCCGTTCGCTCATCATCTTGGATGCGCCATAAGGATTGATCGGGGCCAGGGGCAGCTCTTCCGTCAGTACGGTTTCGTCCGGCATGCCATAAACCGCAGCGGTGGACGAGAACACCATATACGGAATCTGGTGCTGCTCAACCGCTTTCAGCAGGTTCAGCGTGTTACGGGTATTGTTACTGTAATACTTGAGGGGGTTTGCGACTGACTCCGGCACCACAATATTGGCGGCGAAGTGCAGTACCGCGTCAAAACGATGCTGGCCCAAGAGATCGGCAATGGCCTGCTCGTCTGCCAGGTCACCCACCACCAGTTCACCGCAGGTAACAGCCCAGCGATATCCCGTGGACAGGTTATCGAAAACAATAATGTCGTGCCCGGCTTCGCCAAGCTGCCTGACAACGTGGCTGCCTATATATCCGGCTCCGCCGGTGACCAGTACTTTCATTGCCTGTCGTCACTCCTTCCCTGAAATTGATTGCTTCCGGCTCCGGATCTGTGCCCGTCGCGCTGAGAAAAACTCACTGATAATACGGCTGCACTGGTGCGCCAGGATGCCACTGCGGCATTCAACACGCCAGTTCAGATGATCTTCGTCCAGCGTCCGCCGGGCAGATTCCACGGCCCCGGCTTTTGGCTCCGCGGCGCCATACACTAACCGGCTGACGCGACTATGAACAATAGCCCCGACACACATGGTGCAGGGTTCAAGGGTGACGTAAAGCGTAGCACCCGGCAACCGGTAATTCCCGACCCGCTTCGCTGCATCGCGCAGGGCCCGGATTTCAGCATGGGCGGTAGGATCGCAACCGCTTATGGGGGCATTGAAGCCAGCACCGATCTCCCTGCCATCAAGCACCACCACCGCACCCACAGGCACTTCACCAGCGCCGGCCGCCTGCCCCGCCAGTTGCAGGGCACGGCTCATCCAGGCCTCGTCTTCTTCGCGGCTTGCGAGCGCCAAAACCATTTCAGATTCCACACCAGTGTATTTCCAGGACGCCAGTTTATCATGCCTCAGGCCTTTCCAAAGGCCACTGTAGAAAAACAAACTGCTTCAAAAACCGGAAAGCCTCCATTACGGTTGATGCTTGTCAAAATTGCGTCATAAACGATGAGGCACAATGAGATCACAAACTTTCTGAATGCAAAGGAGATGTATCAATGAACAATGACCTGTTTGACAAAGCCACGCGTCTTAACGAGACCCTCTTCGAGCAGTTCAACAAAGCCGCCGAAATGCAGATGAATGCGTTCCGCCGGTACGCTGATGTCACCATGGAGCAGGCCAGAAAAGTTTCTGAAGTGCGGGATCTGGATGGCCTGAAGGCGGTTACCGGAGACCAGGCTGAAACCCTCAAGTCGCTCAGTGAGCAATTCACAGCTGACTGGAAAGCCTGGCAGGACTATTTCAACGAAACCCGAGAGCAGGTCCAGAAGGTATTCGAGAAAGCCCCTGAGCCAAAGCAGGAAACTGCAAAACCCGGCCCGAAAGCCACCAAGTAGGGGTTGTTTATGTTGGGTATGGACACGCTGGGAAAAACTATCAGCCAGCTGGTAAACCGTTTCGAATCCAATGTCCGGCAGGGCCAGCAGGGCCTGGAGAAATGGCTCGGAGATTCCGGTGTCATGGACGATGCCAAACTCTCGACTCTGTCCGAGATGTCCGATGCCTACCGGGCCATGGCAGAGGATCTCCTGCTGCACCCGATCCGGTTTGCAAGCGCGGAGCTGGACCTTACCCGCAAACACCTGGCACTGGGTTATTACACCCTTGCCCGGTTAACCGGTAAGTACAGGCATCCTGCAGCCGAACCGGACCCGGATGACCGGCGCTTCCGGGCGGAAGACTGGCACAGGCACCTGCCCTTCGATGTGCTCCACCAGGCTTACCTGATCAACTCCCGGGCTTTTCTGGACTGGGTTGCCGGTATGGAAGGCCTGCCACCGGCGGGCCGGGACCAGATGCTGTTCTATGCCCGGCAGCTGACCAGTGCAGTGTCTCCATCAAATTTCCCTGCCTCCAATCCGGAAGTTCTCAGGATTACCTGGGAACGCAAAGGGATGAACCTGATTGATGGTACCCGGCAGTTGCTCGAGGATGTGCGCCAGAATCCGTCACTGTTCAATGTTGGCATGACGGACCGTTCGGCCTTTGAAATAGGCCGCAACCTGGCGACCACCCCGGGAAAGGTGGTGTACCAGAATGAGCTGATGCAACTGATCCAGTACTCACCGTCTACCGAAACGGTCAGCCAGCGCCCGGTTCTGATAGTCCCGCCCTGGATCAACAAGTTTTACATACTGGATCTGACGGCACAGAAATCGTTTATCCAGTGGCTCGTTGATCAGGGCCAGACGGTCTTTATTATTTCCTGGCGCAATCCCGGGCCGGAGTTCCGGGACAAGAGGTGGGAAGATTACATGCAGTTGGGGCCGCTGGCCGCCATGGATGCCGTAACCGAAGCCACCGGTGAAGACCGGATGAATGTGATCGGCTATTGCATCGGTGGCACCCTGCTGGGGTCCACTCTGGCCTGGCTGAAGAAAAAACAGCGCAACCCGGTGGTCAGTGCTACCTACCTGACGACCCTGCTGGACTTTTCAGACCCTGGCGGCATCGGCGTGTTCATCAACGATCACTCCATCCAGGGTATTGAGCGGATGCTGGCACGCAAGGGCTACCTTGACGGCCGTGCTATGGCATTCACCTTCAACCTGCTGCGTGAAAACGAGCTGTTCTGGTCATTCTGGACCAATAATTACCTGAAGGGAGAAAAGCCGGCCGCTTTCGACATACTGTACTGGAACACCGACGGCACCAACCTGCCGGCGAAGATGCACAGCTTCTATCTTCGTGAAATGTATCTCAACAATCGCCTGGTTCAGCCGGATTCCCTGACCCTGGACGGGGAATCCATCAACCTGTCAGAGATCGACGTGCCATCGTTCTTCCTGTCAGCGCGGCAGGATCACATTGCCAAATGGAAAACCACGTATAAAGGCGCGCTGGTCCACGGTGGTGATGTGCGGTTTGTATTGTCCGGTTCCGGCCACATTGCAGGGGTTGTCAACCCGCCCTACAAGGAAAAGTACGGTTTCTGGACCAACGACAAGCTGTCACCGGACGCTGATGAGTGGTTTGCCGGCTCCGAACAGCACCCCGGGTCCTGGTGGCCGCACTGGCTGGAATGGATTTCCCGGTTCTCCGGCGAGCAGGTGCCGGCCCGCATACCGGGTGAGGGCAAGCTTCCGGTCATCGAGGATGCCCCCGGAAGCTATGTCAAGGTCAAGGCGGCGGAGGCGGCAGGCAGTTAACCTGCCGCCCTTACTCCCTTACCCCTTACTCCCACTCAATGGTTGCGGGGGGTTTTGAGGAAATGTCGTAGGTTACCCGGGACACGCCCTCGATCTCGTTGATGATGCGGTTTGACACGGTCTCCAGCAGATCGTAGGGCAGATGCGCCCAGCGCGCCGTCATGAAGTCGATGGTTTCCACTGCACGCAGTGCCACCACGTATTCGTAGCGGCGGGCATCTCCTACGACACCCACGGACTTGACCGGCAGGAAGACCGCAAACGCCTGGCTGGTCTTGTGGTAAAAGTCCGCACGGTGCAACTCTTCCAGGAAGATGGCATCGGCACGGCGCAGGATTTCCGCGTACTCTTTCCTGACTTCACCCAGAATCCGCACACCCAGGCCCGGCCCCGGGAAAGGATGGCGATACACCATATCGTAGGGCAGACCAAGCTCAAGCCCGATGCGGCGCACCTCGTCCTTGAACAGCTCCCGCAGTGGTTCCACCAGTTTCATTTTCATGGTCTCTGGCAGACCGCCCACATTATGATGGGACTTGATAACGTGGGCCTTACCGGTCTTGGAGGCTGCGGATTCGATTACGTCCGGGTAGATAGTGCCCTGGGCCAGCCAGTTTACATCGCGGATATTGGCGGCTTCGTCATCGAAGACATCGATGAAGGTGTTACCAATGATCTTGCGCTTCTGTTCCGGATCGTCAACACCCTTGAGCTTGGACAGAAACAGGTCTTCCGCATCCACACGGATGACTTTAACGCCCATATTGTTGGCGAACATGTCCATTACCTGGTCGCCCTCGTGCAGGCGCAACAGGCCGTTATCGACGAAAACACAGGTTAACTGGTCGCCTATCGCTTTATGCAGCAGTGCAGCGGTGACCGAAGAATCGACACCACCGGACAGCCCAAGCAGCACTTTCTCGTTGCCCACCTGGTTGCGAATCTGCTGGACCGCATCGTCAACAATTCTGGCCGGCGTCCACAGGGCCTCGCACTGGCAGATATTGAGGACAAAGTGCTCGAGGATGCGCTTGCCCTGCAGGGTGTGAGTTACTTCGGGGTGGAACTGCACACCGTAGAGGTTCCGGGCAAGATCCTGCATGGCTGCTATCGGTGCGCTTTCGGTGGAGGCCAGCAGTTCAAAACCTTCCGGCATGACCACTACCTTGTCACCATGGCTCATCCATACATCCAGAAGGGACTCGCCGCTTGGGGTCAGGTGGTCGGTAATGTCCTTGAGCAGAGGCCCCTTGGCACGCACCTTGACCTGGGCGTAGCCAAATTCCCGCTTCTCGGAACTGGCCACGCGGCCGCCGAGCTGTTCCGCCATGGTTTGCATGCCGTAACAGATACCAAGAACCGGTATTCCCTTTTCGAACAGCCCTTCTGGTGCCCGGGGGCCTCCGAGCTGGGTGACCGATTCGGGGCCGCCGGCAAGAACAATGCCCCTGGGGTTAAACTCTTTCAGTTCCTGTTCGGTGATATCAAAGGCCCTGACCTCACAATAGACACCGATTTCCCGCACACGGCGTGCGATGAGCTGGGTGTACTGGGAGCCAAAATCGAGAATCAGAATGCGGTGGTCGTGGATGTTGTGGGCCATGAAATCCTCGGATCAGAAAGAAAAAGCGCGGCTCACCCTGAGCCGCGCCTGGAACGACAGTAATCAGCCGATGCGGTAGTTGGGGGCTTCCTTGGTAATGGTCACGTCGTGGACGTGACTCTCGCGCATGCCGGCGTTGGTAATGCGCACGAATTCTGGTTTGGTACGCATTTCTTCCATGGTGGCACTGCCGGTGTAACCCATGGAAGCCCGCAGCCCGCCCATCAGCTGATGGACGATATTACGCATCGGCCCCTTGCAGGCCACCCGGCCCTCAATACCTTCCGGCACCAGTTTATCAGTGCCTTTGCTGGCATCCTGGAAGTAGCGGTCACTGGAGCCCTTGCCCATGGCGCCAATGGAGCCCATACCCCGGTAGGCCTTGTAGCTACGGCCCTGGAACAACTCAACTTCGCCCGGTGCCTCGTCAGTGCCTGCCAGCAGGCTGCCAATCATGACACTGTGGGCACCCGCGGCGATGGCCTTGGAGATGTCGCCGGAGAAACGGATGCCGCCGTCGGCGATCACGGGAACACCGCAGTCTTTCAGTGCGGCCGCCACATTGGATACCGCCGTAATCTGCGGTACGCCGATGCCGGCGACAATGCGAGTGGTACAGATGGAGCCGGGGCCGATACCCACCTTGACGGCATCCGCGCCAGCTTCCACCAGGTCGGTCGCTGCCGCCGAGGTGGCAATGTTACCGCCAATAACCTGAACCTCAGGGAAGGTTTGCTTGATCCAGCGAACCCGGTCAAGCACGCCCTTGGAATGACCGTGGGCGGTGTCGACCACAATGACATCGACGCCGGCTTCTACCAGCGCGGCCACCCGGGCTTCCGTATCCGCTCCGGTTCCTACCGCGGCACCCACTCTGAGACGGCCCTGATCATCCTTGCACGCCAGCGGATAATCCTTGGCTTTCTGGATATC
>JBHEPI010000030.1:0-8448 GCA_046260345.1 Marinobacter sp.
CTGATTCTGCCGTCGGTACAGGTCAATATGCGGGCCGGGCATATGCCTCCTGCCGAGGACAACGGCCAGGTCTACCTGAAAGTACCGGTTAACCTGTTCTGAGATTCCCGATGAATCTGAAACGCTACCTGCCCATCCTCCAGTGGGCACCGAAATATGGCCGTGATCAGGTCACCAGTGATGTGGTGGCCGCGGTCATTGTGACTGTCATGCTCATTCCCCAGTCACTGGCTTACGCCTTGCTGGCGGGTCTGCCCGCCCAGGTGGGTTTGTACGCCAGTATCCTGCCGCTGGTGATCTACGCCGTTTTTGGCACCAGCCGGACCCTTTCGGTAGGACCCGTGGCAGTAGCTTCATTGATGACAGCAGCCGCTCTTGCGCCACTGGCGGAATCGGGCACTCCGGAATACATCGCCGGTGCAGTTCTGCTGGCGGTCATGTCAGGCCTGATGCTGACACTGATGGGCATTCTCAGGCTCGGCTTTCTGGCCAATTTTCTCAGCCATCCGGTGATTTCCGGTTTTATCACCGCCTCCGGTATTGTCATTGCGGCCAGCCAGCTCAAGCATATTTTCGGGATTCAGGCCTCCGGCCATAACCTGCTGTCGATTGGCCAGTCACTGATCGTGTCAGCAGGGGATATCAACCTGGCGACCCTGGCAGTGGGTGCCGGAGCGTTATTGTTCCTGGTGCTTGCCCGCAAACGCCTGAAACCTGCGCTCATGGCCATGGGTCTGGCGCCACGAACGGCCGATATTCTGACCAAAACCGCGCCCATTCTGGCGGTGCTGGTCACCACCCTGGCGGCCTGGCTGTTCCAGCTCGATTCCCAGGGTGTGCGCCTGGTGGGAGATGTACCCCGGGGGTTGCCCGATTTCACCATGCCCAGTCTGGACATGGGGTTGTGGCAGCAACTGGCGGTCAGTGCCTTATTGATCAGCGTAGTCGGTTTCGTGGAGTCGGTGTCTGTGGGTCAGACCCTGGCCGCCAAGCGACGCCAGAGGATAGACCCTGACCAGGAGTTGATTGGTCTGGGTACCGCAAACCTGGGGGCCGGATTTTCCGGTGGTATGCCGGTAACCGGTGGGTTTTCCCGTTCTGTGGTCAATTTCGATGCCGGTGCCGAAACCCCCGCAGCAGGCGCCTACGCCGCGATGGGCATTGCCCTTGCCACCCTGTTCCTGACGCCAGCCATTGCGTACCTGCCCCAGGCCACCCTGGCAGCAACCATCATTGTGGCAGTCTCCACCCTGATCGATTTTCCGGCCCTCGGCCGCACATGGCGGTATTCCCGGACGGATTTCGGTGCCATGCTCGCGACTATTGTGTTAACACTGGTACATAGTGTTGAAGCCGGCATCATCGCGGGTGTGGCTTTGTCGATTGGCCTGTTCCTGTACCGGACCAGCCGCCCGCACAGTGCGGTGATTGGCCGCGTGCCGGGTACCGAGCATTTCCGTAATGTGCTGCGCCATGAAGTGGAGCTTTGCCCCAGGGTGACCTTCCTGCGGGTGGATGAAAGCCTGTATTTTGCCAACGCCCGTTTTCTCGAAGAAACCGTGATGGATCTGGTAACCCAACAGCCGGAACTGCAGGATCTGGTGCTGGTATGCCCGGCGGTCAATCTGGTGGATGCGTCAGCCCTCGAAAGCCTGGAAGCGATCAGCGAGCGGTTGACGGATGCGGGCGTCCGCCTGCATCTTTCGGACGTAAAAGGACCTGTAATGGACCGCCTCAAGGACACAGAGCTGCTGGCGAACCTTGAAGGTCAGGTCTTTCTGAGTGCCTACGAGGCCTGGCAGGTACTGACCAGGCCCTGTGAAAAGGCGGCTCATCGTCCTGAATCGGAGTATCCACACCATGGGAATGACAGAGAACCTGCTCTCTCCCAGCCAGTTAATTATCACCGGGCTGATATTCCTGGCGATACTGGCTAACGCTGCGCGGGGTATCAACTGGGCGGAATTTCGCCGTGACCAGACCCTGCAACATACGTTTTTCGGGGCTGCCGTGGTTCTGGGATTCGTCTGGCAGCTGAGAGCCGGTATCTCTCCCGGACTGTCCATCCACGTGTTCGGTATGACGCTTATTACCCTGATGATGGGATGGCGGCTGGCCGTGCTGTCGGGATTGCTGGCTCTGGTTATCACAGTGATTACGGGCCGGGAGCCGCTCATTGCTTTCGCCGCCAATGGCCTGGTCACGGTGATGGTGCCGGCCCTGGTCAGCCATGGCATCATGCTTTGGGAGCGAAAACGCAATTTCCGCAACTTCTTCGCTTACATCTTTTTCTGCGGTTTTTTTGGTGCCGGCATTTCTGTGGCAGTGGCAGGGGTGGTGATGTGCCTGATGCTGTGGTCCGCCGGCGTGTATACCTTCGGTGAGCTGGTTCACGAATATCTGCGGTATCTTCCGCTATTCATGATTCCCGAAGGCTTTGTAAACGGAGCCTTTGTTACCGGGCTGATGGTGTTCCATCCGGACCGGCTGGCGACCCTGGATCAGCGTCGCTATCGCTGAGCGGCGGAGATCAACTTATCCAGCTTCCCCCCGCTTCCGGCCTGGTCGCTGTTTCGCCAGTGGCTGACCCATTCCAGAACCTCCCTTGCAGGCATGGGGCGGGCAAAGCCGTAGCCCTGCACGTAGTTGCAGCCCATGTGTCGCAAGCTCCATGCCTGCTCCATGGTTTCCACGCCTTCCGCCAGAACCGGGTATGAGAACCGTTGGGCAAGGAAAATCACGCTCTCGACAATCGCCCGGTCACTGGCATCGTTCAGCATGTTGCGAACAAAACTCTGGTCGATCTTGATCATGTCCACCGGCAGCGTTCGCAGGTAGGTGAGTGATGAAAAGCCGGTGCCGAAATCATCGAGCGCCACCTGCAGGCCAAGAGTCCGGCAGCGGGCCAGAACATTGCTGGCCCGCTTGGTGTCTTCAAGTGCTGTCGATTCCAGCACCTCCAGAGTAATTTGTCCCGGGTTCACTTCCGGATGACTTTGCAGGTAACTCTCCAGGTAATCGGCAAAACTCCGGTCCATCAGATGCGGCGCGCTGATGTTGATGCTGACCGCCAGATCCTCACCCGCGGCCTTCCAGGCGTTCATCTGGTGAATGGCTTCTTTGAGAACCCACTGGCCAAGCGGTACGTCCAGGTGACTGTTGGCGATGATGGGCAGGAACATGCCCGGGGCTATGAGGCCTTTTTTAGGGTGATTCCAGCGAATCAGCGCCTCGAACCCCAACAACTGGCAATCGGTGATCCGGATCTGGGGCTGGAAAAACAGCTCGAACTCTTCATTTACCAGAGCACGGTCGATCTCCATCAACTGATTGCGGCGGTTGCGGCGATGTTCATCAAGACCAGGGTCGAAAAAGTGAAACTGGTTACGGCCCTTTTCTTTCGCGGAATACATGGCCTGGTCGGCATGGCGGATCAGGCCTTCGGCGTCGGTATGGTCTTCCGGGTAGCGGGTAATACCAAGGCTTGCGGTCAGCGTTACGCTGCCGCCGGCTATCTCAACAGGCTCGCCAACCATGGCAAGAATGCGCTGGTAGACCGCTTCGTGGTTGTCGTCGCCCTGCAACAGCAGAACAAACTCATCACCACCAATCCTGGCCACGGTGTCACCGCTTCTCAGTGCCTGGGTCAGTCGCTCTGACAAGGTGCGCAGCGTCTGGTCACCCGCCGCATGCCCGAGCCGTTCATTGGTGGCCTTGAAGCCGTCCAGGTCCAGGTAGCACACCGACAGGCTGCGATGTTGTCGGTCGGCGTGGCTGCGGGCGGCGTGGCTGCGGGCGGCGTGTAGCCGTTCCTCCAGAAGCTGGCGGTTGGGCAGGCCGGTAAGGACATCGTAGTTGGCGGCCCGGTCCAGTTCTTTGGCGTGATTCTTGAGAGCGGTGATATCGGAAAATGCGGCCACGTGGTAATACTGCCCGGGCTCCTCCAGATGGACACGACTGATAGAGAGCAGTTCGGCGTACTCTTCGCCGTTCTTGCGGCGATTCCAGATTTCGCCTCGCCAGTGGTCGGTTTTTTCGATTGACCGCCACATCGATTGGTAATACTCCCCTGAGTGACGCCCCGAACTGAGGATAGCCGGGTTCAGGCCAAGGACTTCTTCGCGGCTGTACCCGGTAATCCGTGAGAAGGCCGGATTTACATCCAGAATCCGGTTGGACTGATCGGTAATCAGTATGGCTTCATCGCTGCGGTGGAAAAGCGTGGCAGCGACCAGGGTCAGGCGGTCAGGATCAATGTCCGAAGGCGGCTGTAGGTTTGTCGGGGATCTGGGCATGAGAGTTGGTGTCTGTTATTCCGGGTAGTCAATGAACGAACTCTCCTCCTTGTGAGACCTTTCGCAAGTATATCAATTGAGCAGATATTCTCCGTCCGCAGTTGTCGTTAGGGTCAGGTTTGACTCAGGTTGTTCCCTGATTCTGCTGTCGGGTGCGATGGAGGAAGCATGCTACCGCAATGGCACCGGAAAACCATTGGCAATTGGTCGGCAGGGATTGACGGATGTCAGTTTTTTGTCAGTTAGCAGTAGGGGTTTACTGACGCCAACGGGAATGCTTCTGCAGTTTCCGCTGCAGAGTCCGGCGATGCATGTTCAGGGCTCTGGCGGTGGCAGACACGTTACCGTCGTTATCGTTCAGAATACGCTGAATATGCTCCCATTCCATTTCTTCCACGGACGGTGGCTCCTTGCGGAGATCAGGCGATGCCTCGAGTGGCTCGAACCCCGCAAGCAGCTGATTGACGGTCACCGGTTTGCACAGGTAATTCACCGCACCCCGACGCATAGCCTCGACCGCTGTAGCAATGCTTCCATACCCCGTCAGTACCAGGACCTCCAGTTGCGGATTCAGGCTCAGAAGCTCCGGCAGCAGCTGCAGGCCGCTTTCACCGGCAAGATTCAGATCCAGAATGCAGCGATGGGCCTCGCCAGCTGCCAGGGATTCTCTGGCTTCCTGATGACTTCGTGCAAGCCGTGACTCGATGCCCTGGCGACTGAGGGAGCGCTGGAGTACCTGAAGGAAGGCATCGTCGTCATCAACAAGCAGCCAGACAGCGTCTTCGCTCACGCGCTTTCCTCCCCGGGACGGTTGTTATCGGTTGCGGTTGGCAGATCAATAATCATGGTGGTGCCTCCGGAGCCAGCCCGGGCTTTCAGGGTGCCCCCGAGCCGCTGGATAGTTGCGTTAGACAGGAACAGGCCAACCCCGAGGCCATGCTCAGAGCTCACCACCTGCTTGCCAAGGGAATCATCGAGTGCAGATTCCAGGCCATCACCATGGTCCTCGACAATCAACTCCAGCCTTCCTTCACTGTTCTTCCTGGCGCTGATGGCGACCCAGGAAGGGCTGGCGGTTATGGCATTGGCGAGCAGGTTGAGAACCGCCTGGTCCAGCGTGGCATCCACCGTCACCAGGCAGTGGGGAAACGGCTGCTGCCATTCTATCGCAGCGCCGGGCCAGAGCAGAGTAGCGGACTCCCGCAGGCGCAGCATCCAGTCCATTGCTGGCAGGGTTTCAAGCTGAGCGGTTTTCGCCTGCATCGCCGCTGCAGACAGTTGTTGCAGATGCGTGCTGCAGAGCCCGAGTTGTTGTTCCATCAATGCAAGGTCATCAGAGAGCGGGATTTCGCCTGGCACGGCGGATTTCATTTCCTCCACCAGCAGGGTCATGGTGTTCAGTGGTGTGCCCAGGCGGTGGGCGATGGCGGCGGCAGACAGTCCCAGGGCAATGATCTGTTCGTCACGCAGGCGGGTTTCCCGTATCTGAGCCAGCTGGGACTGCTGTTGGCGCAGGCGCCGGGAGAGTGCACCGACAACAAGAAGCAGAATAATGGCGGTCGCTGCAAAGGTCACCCACATGCCCACCAGATGCAACTGGGCCAGATTGGCGCTGTGGTGTTCGTGGGTGACCGGGGTATGCCAGATCACCAGCGAGGTATAGATTGCGATACCGGCGATGGTAACTGCGATGCTCTGAGCCAAGGGTACCAGAATGATGGCAACGGCAATGGGTAGCAGCAATAGCGAAATAAGGGGATTGGTATAACCGCCGGTCAGAAAAAGCCAGGCGCCGATCAGCAGCAGATCGACAGTCAGAACCAGGCTGACTGTCGCCGTTGAGCGGGGTGGACGCCGGGTGAACCAGAGCCAGGCCAGCGTTGCGAAAACGGCATAAGCCAGGCAAACAATCAGGGCCTCCGCCCGGTGCGCGAGAGCTACTATGGTTTCGGCAACAGCGATGGTAATTAGCTGAATTGCGACAAGCGTCAGCCGCATACCCAGTAAATATCGGGCAGCCTGTTGAAAACCGGTCTGTGAGTGGGTTAGCCATTCCATGGACAGAATTCTAACAGCAGACACCGGGAATCGGTGGGGAATTTGCGTGACGGATCATCGGGAATTATCAATCGGCGAAGTAACAGATGAGTTGTTGGCGGACAATATCCCCGCGCAACTGAAGTGGTTTCCGGGTCAGATCATGGACGCGGACAGCAGCCTCGGGCGAGAGAACGGGTTCCGGTGAAGCGGAAGTTTTACCCAGATGGTCGGGAAAGTACTGGCAGTGAGCGTTGTCAGGAAAAAGCGCAGCATAGGCTATGCCGGTTTCCACCAGGTCCTGGAAAAAATGCGACCCGTAAGACAGGTCCGGAATCATCTGGCCTGAGTTTTCTGATACTTCCACCAGGGCTGCTATGCCGGCAATGTCAGAAAAGCGAACAGGTACGCCCAGCTCCGGGCTGCTGGTGCCCCATCGTCCCGGGCCGATCAGCAACGTCGGAGTATTGGAGGATCGAACCTGTTCACCAACCAGCCGGGCTACCTCGTAGCGCTGATTGGAATTAAGCCTGGCGTAGATCGGCCCGTCCACACGGATCACCCGTTGGATAGTCAGGTTGATGTTGCCGCCCATAAAATGCCCGTTTGTGTGGAACAGAATCCGTTCTTCCGGTAACGAGTCCGGGATATTCACCGGCCCTGTCTCCCCTACCGTAGCCAGCGGACGGCACTGCACCAGGTTGAAGGAGGGATCGCCCTGGTCATCCAGATGCACGGTGAATTCCACATCCACCGGGTGTCGGTAGCCCGCCTCCAGAGTCTGTAGCATGTCTGAAAGCCTTGGAATAAAGGCTCCCTGTTTCACCAGCGGCCGAAACGTCAGGCGCCAGACCGGGCCTTCAAGGCCGATCTGTTCAGCTCGCGTGGTCGCGGCCCGATCCACTTCCGCCAGGTGGGTCATGGGCAGGCCGGTGGTATTTTCCAGTAGCTGGCTGAGCGGGCGGGTGCTCAGGGTTCCGTCGTCAAGGTCCAGCAGATCCACCAGGTGTTGGGAGAATTGATAGGATTCGTGCTGGTTGCGGAAAGGTTGCCGCATGGGCTGGTCCAGGGCCATCACGCAGGCGTGATCCCCTTCAATCCGATCCACCGCGCGGGTACCAAGCCCCATCACCAGCCTGACCATCCCGGCTTTCGGGTTCATGGTGCTATCCCAGGCAAAGGTATTGCGGGAGACGCCAACGCCCGCGGCATCCGGCAGGTAGTAACGGCCATGGAAGCGGCCATTGACGCGCTGGATCAGCAGCGCCATTGGTTCCTCCCGCTGGTCCAGCCCACGCTGTTGGCGGTAGCGCAGGGCATCTTCACTCATGGATGAGGCATAGACCTGGCGAATGGCGTCTTCCAATGCGGCCAGCCGTTGTTCCGGCGAACCCTGGTTCACCAGAAACACGCTGTCGTACTTGCCGGCGAAGGCATTGCCGAAACCGTCTTCCTGCAAGCTCGATGAGCGCACCAGAATGGGATACTGGCCGTAATGATCCAGCAGCCGTTCCAGTTCGTTGCGGATTTCATCGGGGAACCGGCCCGCCTGAATGCCTTCTCTCAATGCCGGTGCTTCCTTCAGATAGCCGGCTTCCGACCGTTGGCGCATGATCGATGGCCACAGCCCGTTATGCACCAGAAACGCGTAGTAAGCGTCGGTGCCAAGGTAGCTGGAGTCGTGAGGTTCCAGATGTTGCTGCCATCGTTCCGGTTCTTCTGTAAGCAGGATGTTCCGGGCAATCAGCATGCCGGTGGCTTTGCCTCCGATATAGCCGCTACCGACCATCCGGCCACGAATGCCCAGCAGATCTTCCAGTGACAGGTAGCGCCTTGCCAGCTCCAGTATTTGCGGATCCCGGCTGATCAGTACCTGCAGAACCTGTTCCTGCAAATCGGCGATGCAGCCTTCATCCCGTTCAGACAGCGCCCGGCTGGCATCCTGGAACAGCCGGTCCCAGTAATCCAGCAGCGGCTGGCGGTGCAGGTGCTCCAGCTCCAGGCTGGCCTGTAACCGTGTTGCATCGCTGCTGTCGGTAATGGGCCGGAACTGCCCGTCCTGTTCCCGGTGGGGCAGGAACATGGTGGGAGATTGCCGGCGCCAGGCCTTGATCGG
>JBHEPI010000042.1:0-3741 GCA_046260345.1 Marinobacter sp.
GGAAGCGGATGCCGCGCGCAAAATGCTGGAACAGTCCGCTCACTACCAGATGGTGCAGGAAATCGAACGCCAGTTTACCGACCTGAATGAGCTGATGGACAAGCAAGGCGACGACCCCAGTGACATGGAGCAGGTCATGGAGGTGGTTGAAAGCCTGCATGAGTATCTGCGGGGAATTCAGGAAGCGCCTGACAAAGGCAAGGCTGCACTTTCCGCCGCCCGTGCTCGCATGGGGCTAAAGGGAGCCGATCCCATCTTCACGCTTCAAAGAGTAGCCTCGAATCAGCCTGCCCCCCTCGACCGCATGCTGGAGAAACTGGCGTCCGAAAGCTGGCGTGTTGTACTGGATCAGGCCGTAGCCCAGCTTGAGCGTCAGTGGTACCAGGAAGTGTACCAGCCATTCCAGCAGAGCCTGGCCAGACACTATCCGTTCAATCCCGCGGCTGGCCGCGATGCCGCGTTGCAGGATTTCGAGCGCTTTTTTGCACCGGACGGCCTGCTCGACCAGTTCTATAAGGAGAACATGAAGCTCTTCATTGAGGACCACCCGGAGCATATCGCCGGCTCCCAACGTGCCAGCCTGGTTCGCCATGATGTGCTGGCATCACTGGACAAGGCCAAGGATATTCGCCGCGCTTTCTTCACCCGAAGCGGGTCACTGGATGTTGAGTTCGCACTGGAGCCGCTGCACCTGTCGTCCAACAAGCGCCGCAGCGTCATGAACGTGGATGGCCAACTGGTGGAGTTCAGCCATGGCCCCAGGCAGAGCATTCCGCTGGTGTGGCCCAATACCCTGCGGGGTTCAGTTGAGAGCAGGGTTACCCTCGTGCCCACGGAAGTGAACCGGTCACCACGCAGCATTTCGGAAAACGGCCCCTGGGCACTGTTCCGCCTTCTGGATGAGGGCGACATCACCGGGGTGAGCAGTAGCGCCGTGGACGTGCGGTTTGCACTGGACGACGGAGAAATGAGATACCGCCTGCATGCGGGCAGTAATACCAACCCGTTCACACAGCAATTGCTTGCCGGGTACCAGATACCACACAGTCTGTATTAGACTATGCAGCTCTGCCAATGCGGGAACAGGACGTTGCCCGTATTGGCGGTTCAGGATTTCATTGCTTCAAGGACCGAAGATATGCCCCAGGCAACCGGACTGCAGTTCAACGCCACTGTTGGCGAGCTCCCCAAAGACCTGTTCGTGGTCGCCCGTTTTGAACTCACCGAACACCTCTCACAGCTTTTCCACTGCAAGCTGGAACTGGCCAGTACCTCCCCGGACATTAGCTCTGAAGAAGTGCTGGAGCAGCCCGTTGAACTGGTGGTCTGGCAGGACGGCGTGCCCCTTCGGCGTTTCCACGGCGTGGTCAACGAATTCGCTCAGGGCGACTCCGGCCACCGCCGCACCCGTTACGAAATCATCTTCCAGCCGCCGCTGTGGCGCCTGAGCCTGATGCACAACAGTCGCATCTTCCAGACCCAAACCACAGACACTGTCGTGCGCCCCCTGCTGGAAGAGCGGGGCATCATCGACACTGTGTTCGATTTAAAGCGCACCCCCGAAGAACGGGAATACTGCGTCCAGCACCGGGAAAGCGACCTGGCTTTCATGGAACGACTGGCCGCCGAGGAAGGCTGGCACTTTTTTTATGGTGCTCCGGGGCGCTACAACCACGGCGACGTGGAAGGCAATGACCAGCTTGCCCTGATTATCGCCGACCACCACGGCGATGCCCCCAAGCTGGACCCGGTGGAATACAACGCCAAGGCTGGCGGCCAGAGCAACCGCCCTGACTTCACCGTAGGGGCCAAAGTCGAACTCAGCGAACACGACAACCCCAACCTGAACCGGGAATGGCTGTTCACCCGCATTACCCACACCGGCGAACAGCCCCAGGCCCTGGAAGAGGACGGCAATGGTGGCGCCACCACCTACCACAACGCCTTCAACGCCATTCCCGGCGACCGCACCTGGCGGCCACAACTCGAATGCCGCCCACTGATGGACGGCCCCCAGATGGCCATTGTTACCGGCCCGGTTGGGGAAGAGATTCACTGCAACGAGCATGGATGAGTAAAGGTCTGGTTTCCCTCGGACCGCTACTCCAAGAACAATGAACACAGCAGCGCCTGGCTCAGCGACTCCGGCACCGAGCTGCACATCAAGGCCGGCCAGAAAGCTGTTATCGAAGCCGGTGCGGAAATCACCCTCAAGGCGGGTGGCAGCTTCGTGAAGATCGACCCCAGCGGGGTATCCATGGGCGGCGCCGCCATCAAACTCAATGCCGGGGGACCGCCGGGTAAGGGCAGTGGGCAGTCGGTCCAGGTGCCGGAAATGCCGGGGTTGGTGGAGAAGGCTGGTGGGGCAGTTGCGCCTGTACAGCTCGCAGATGTTAGCCAGCGAGTGAATGCTGAGGCTAAACCTGTGGTTGCCCACAGACTGAAGCAGGCAAGAATGAACCGCTCGGCGGTGGTGGAGCAATGTCAGGAGCAGCCTGATGGTTCCTGCCCTCTCAGAAATTGCCTCTATTGGAGCCATGGCACAAGAAACCCTTGCTCCAGGAACTTTACGAGATCGCTGAGGACCCCCGTTGGGTCTATTTGTTTTCAGAGACAGAATGGCAGGTTTATCTCAAGGAAAGTCCGGTTCTTTTGTAGACGTCACAGGATAGAGCCGAGTATCGCTGGGCATTGCAGGGCTTGAAGGAAGAAAGCCTGAATGGCCTGATTCTGGAGTCTCCAAAGGGATTGGATACTGTGGCCAGTTGGTTGAGGGCACGACTGACCGTGCGCTTTGACGATCAGCGAGAAGGACTTTTACGTTTTTACGACCCTGGGGTATGGCATCAGCTGGCACCAAAAACAACGACGGTGGCAGAGGTTATTGAGCGGGCCATCTATTGGCATGGAAAACCAGGCGAGCAGCGTTGGCTGATGACTGAAAATCCAGAGCCCATTGTTATGTGTCCGTCGCCGATACTGGACCTAAAACAGCGGCTGGCATTGAATGCCATCGATGCCTAACCATGAATTCATCGTTTTAAAAGAAAGGAATCACAGGGATGTCTGAAACTACGTCTACTCAAGCAGCAGGAAGCTGCGGCCCTGCCTGCGAGGGCGAATCGTTGATTATTGAGGTAATAGGAAAGGATCACCTTGGACGTGATGTTTTGACCTGCCCGTCCTCAATATCGTGGGTTACAGTTGAGGACGGAAAGAAACCAACAGCAGAGCCACTTTGAGGAGGGCAGGTCATGAATGAGTTTAAACCAGAAGCGGCCCGAATCGATACCGTTGCAGCGAGCCTGGAGCTACCCGTCCAGGAATGTGGCGCCGTCGCGCATTCCCAAGGCTCCGGCGGAGCGGATCAAGACTGACCGTCGGGATGCATTGAAGCTGGCACGTCTTGCGCGCAGTGGCGATCTGACGCCGGTCTGGGTTCCCGGCTCGGAACAGGACGATGCTTACCCTCATCTGGCGGATAGTGCGGAAGAGACCTATTACCGCCTGGTGAATCTGCTGACACAGCCACGTATCACTATTGAAACGGTCAACAACCTGCACGCCAGGTTAGCAGGCGAAGGCTACGCCATCGATGCCGGGCAGGACAGAGAGCTTGCAACCATCAACACCGTTGTGCGGGTGGAAAACAATCTCGTTGCCATGCTGGACTCAGCCAGCCTTACCATCGCCATGCGACCGGTAACGATTACCCGTACTCCCACTCGCCGGGGCTTGAGA
>JBHEPI010000082.1:0-8528 GCA_046260345.1 Marinobacter sp.
GGCCAGTTGGACATGGAAAACGGCTACATCAAAATCCGCTCCGGCCTCGAAGGCATGGCCACCCAGAGCAGCATCCCCGGCGTCTTTGCCGCCGGCGACGTAGCCGACCACGTCTACCGCCAGGCCGTCACCTCTGCAGGCTTCGGCTGCATGGCAGCGCTTGATGCTGAAAAGTTCCTGGACCAGGACTAGGCTGAATACTGCGCATTCAGCAGGAATTGGTGAACGCAGGTAACTCCCAGTTTGAGGGAGGCCGGGGGCGCCCACCTTCTGGAACTGTGCGGAGCCAGGGATGGCGGAGCTCAAGCGCCACATGGATGTGCTTGAGCGTGTTCCAGAAGGTTGGTGACCCCGGCCGACACCACCAACACGCGAGCTATAACTCCGGACCCAGATGACCTCACTACGCTGGCTAGAACAAGACCACCTCTGGTTCCCCCCCGCCGAACAAGCCCTCGACGACCCCGACGGACTGCTTGCTCTAGGCGGCGACCTCTCCACCGAACGACTCAAACTCGCCTACCGCAGCGGCATCTTCCCCTGGTTCAGCGACGACCAACCCATACTCTGGTGGTCCCCCGACCCCCGCTGCGTGCTCTTCCCGGAAGAAATCCACATCTCCAGGAGCCTCCGGCGCACACTCAACAGCGGCCGCTTCACCATAACCGCCGACCAGGCCTTCTCCAGAGTCATCCGCCTGTGCGCCAACACCCGCGCCGAAGGCACCTGGATCACCCAGGACATGATCGACAGCTATAGCCAACTGCACAAACAGGGCGTCGCCCACTCCATTGAAGCCTGGAATCCGCGGGGAGAACTGGCAGGGGGAATGTACGGACTGGCCATCGGGCGCTGTTTTTTTGGTGAATCCATGTTTTCCCTGGAAACCAACGCCTCAAAAGTCCTCATGGTCCACCTGGCCAACCAGCTCAAGGAATGGGGCTATCGCATAATGGACTGCCAGGTTGAGAGCGGACATTTGCTCAGAATGGGCGCGCGTTGTATTCCCCGCAGCGAATTTTTATCTATAATCAGAACATGCGTCGACAGCAGTCCGGACCATAAACACTGGAACTTCCAGTGGCAATGGCCCGGCCCGGAGGTATGAATGAGCAATCTCAGGACCCTGGTGTTTTTCGCCACGCCGGCCCATGACTGCAGCTACCTGCCTGATCGCAAAGCCACCACCATGTTCGTCGACCCGCGGGCACAGGTTGATAAACGGTTATACAGCCAGTTAACCGCGCTGGGGTTTCGCCGCAGCGGCTCCCATTATTACCGCCCCCACTGCGAAAGCTGCAATGCCTGCGTTCCGGTGCGGCTGAAAGTGAATGAATTCAGACCGGACCGCAGCCAGCGCAGGGTGCTGAAGAAGAACTCGGACCTTACCTGCAGGATGGTCAGGGCGGCATTTTCAGAGCGGTACTACAGCCTCTATGCCCATTACATTCGCCAACGGCATGCCGACGGCGACATGTACCCGCCTTCCCGGGAACAGTTCACATCTTTCCTGGTGGAAGGTGCCACGGATTCCTGGTTCGTCGAAATCCTGGATGGCGAACAACTGGCAGGTCTTGCCGCCGTGGATATGCTCGACGAGGGCCTTTCTGCTATTTACACGGTATTCGATCCGGCCTACGAACACCGAAGCCTGGGAACCTTTGCGGTGCTCTGGCAGATTGAAGAGGCAAAAAGGCTGGGCCTCCCCCACTTGTATCTTGGCTACTGGATCAGGGAATGCCGGAAGATGAACTACAAGACCCGCTTCCGCCCCATCGAGGCGCTACGGGACGGTCAATGGCGTGCAATGGACGTTAACTGACTTTGCCAAATGGCGACAAATCAGGCAGAATTGCGCAATTTAGAATTCCAGCAAGCCAATTTATGAGGTTTTTACTGAATGGCAAAGTCCGATGCTATTGAAATGGAAGGTGTTATCGTAGATACGCTTCCAAATACCATGTTCCGTGTTGAACTTGAAAACGGCCATATCGTTACCGCTCACATCTCCGGCAAGATGCGCAAGAACTATATCCGTATCCTGACAGGAGACAAGGTCAAGGTAGAACTAACCCCATACGACCTGAGCAAGGGACGCATTGTTTACCGCGCCCGTTAATCGATAGCCTTGTGACACAAAAAAAGCCCCGGTGGTATCTCCCACCGGGGCTTTTTTCTTTGCATGGCCAGATCCCTTCCAGTCAGGTCAGACCGCCTCGGCTGGCTCGTCTTCATACTCGAAATGCAACTCATCATCCTTGAGACGAATATGAACGTCGCCACCGTGTTCTGACAGGCGTCCGAACAGGATCTGCTCCGCCAGCGGGCGCTTGATCTTGTCCTGAATAAGACGAGCCATGGGGCGAGCGCCCATGGTGACATCATAACCCCTCTCGGCAAGCCACTCCTTCGCATCATCATCCACATGTAGCACAACATGCTTCTCGTCCAGCTGGGCCTGCAGCTCGGTCAGGAACTTGTCCACCACATAGGTGATGGTTGCAGGCTGCAGGTCACCGAACTGGATGATGCCATCCAGCCGGTTGCGGAACTCGGGGGTGAAGGTCTTGCTGATGATTTCCATGCCGTCACTGCTGTGATCCTGCTCGCTGAAGCCAATGGAACGGCGGGCCATGCTCTCGGCACCGGCGTTGGTGGTCATCACCAGAATCACGTGGCGGAAGTCCGCCTTACGACCATTGTTATCTGTCAGGGTACCGTGGTCCATTACCTGCAACAGCAGATTGAAGACCTCCGGATGCGCCTTCTCGATCTCATCCAGCAACAGCACACAGTGCGGGTGCTTGCTCACGGATTCCGTCAGCAGGCCGCCCTGGTCGTAACCGACGTAGCCCGGAGGCGCACCGATCAGCCGGGACACGGTATGCCGCTCCATGTACTCGGACATGTCGAAGCGCACCAACTCGATACCCAGCACCTTGGCAAGCTGCTTGGTGACCTCGGTCTTGCCCACGCCAGTGGGACCGGCAAACAGGAAGGCACCTTCCGGCTTCTCCGGCGCTTTCAGGCCGGCTCGGGCCAGCTTGATGGCGGTGGACAGGGACTCGATGGCCGGATCCTGCCCGAACACCACCATCTTGAGGTCCCGCTCCAGGTTACGGAGCAGGTCCTTGTCGCTAGTGGATACATTCTTCGGCGGAATCCGGGCAATATTGGCCACCACATCCTCGATTTCCGATACATCGATGGTTTTCTTACGTTTGGCGATGGGCAACAGCTGCTGATGAGCGCCGGCTTCATCGATCACATCAATAGCCTTGTCGGGCAGGTGACGATCGGTGATGTAGCGCTCAGACAGCTCCGAGGCCACACGCAGCGCCTGGTCGGTATATTTGAGATCGTGGTGCTTCTCGAAGTGGGACTTCAGTCCTTTGAGGATCTGATAGGTATCCTCAACACTGGGCTCGTTCACATCAATTTTCTGGAAGCGACGGGCCAGCGCACTGTCTTTCTCGAAAATGCCACGGAACTCCTGGAAGGTGGTGGAACCGATACAACGGATCTCCCCCGAGCTCAGCATGGGCTTGAGCAGGTTTGAGGCATCCATCACTCCGCCGGACGCGGACCCGGCACCGATGATGGTGTGGATCTCATCGATGAACAGGATTGCGTGCTTCTCTTTTTTCAGCTCCGCAAGCAGGCCTTTCAGGCGTTTCTCGAAATCACCCCGGTACTTGGTTCCTGCCAGAAGTGCGCCCAGATCCAGCGAGTAAACCACGGCATCCGAGATAATATCGGGCACCTGGCCATCCACAATACGCTTGGAAAGACCTTCTGCGATTGCGGTCTTGCCGACACCGGCTTCCCCCACCAGCAGCGGGTTGTTCTTGCGCCGGCGAACCAGAATCTGGACTACCCGTTCCACCTCGTGTTCACGGCCGATCAGCGGGTCAATGCGCCCCTGGCGCGCCTGTTCGTTGAGATTCGTTGCGTAGCTTTCAAGCGGGCGCGAGGCCCCACCTTCCTCCCCTGCTTCCTCGTGGGAAGCCTGGTCATGTCCTTCCTGATCTTCGGCACCCTGAACGCGGGAGATGCCGTGGGAGACAAAATTCACTACGTCAATGCGGGCGATGCTCTGTTTCTTCAGCACATAGACCGCCTGGCTTTCCTGTTCACTGAAGATAGCCACCAGTACGTTGGCACCGGTTACCTCTTTCTTGCCAGAGGATTGCACGTGAAAGACAGCACGCTGCAAAACGCGCTGGAATCCGAGCGTGGGTTGTGTTTCCCGCTCGCTGTCGTTGCTGGGGATCAGTGGTGTGGTTGAGTCCACAAACTCAACGAGTTCTTCCTGAAGCCGGGCAAGATCTGCACCACAGGCTTTCAGGACGCCCACTGCCGAATCGTTATCGAGCAAAGCCAGCAAAAGATGCTCCACCGTCATAAATTCATGACGCTTGTCGCGGGCACTTTTGAAAGCCGTATTCAGTGTAATTTCAAGATCTTTGCTCAGCATGGGCCACCCCAAGGTCTATCAGTCCGCACGTTCAATCTCGCAAAGGAGCGGATGATCGCATTCCGAAGAATACTGATTCACCTGTGCCGCCTTTGTTTCCGCGATGTCTCGGGAATATACCCCACATACGGCTTTTCCCTGCGTATGGACGAGCAGCATCACCTGCGTCGCCTTTTCTTCGTTCATTCCGAAGAAAGTCATTAACACCTCCACGACGAAATCCATGGGTGTGTAATCGTCATTCAGAAGCAACACTCTGAAGCGTGCGGGACGCTTGAGAGCAGGCTTCTCGGGAGCAACACTGACATCATCCTGACGCCCGGGCTGTTCGTCCTCTCCCTGATTTAATACTAGTAGAGAATTCTGGATAGTCCGCATGATTCTTTACCGGAAATCGGTGCCTCTTCCTAAAGATGGTTATCTGCCGCCCGGTTTTCAAGGTGCCTGACAGGGCCGGACGTGCGCTGGTTATCAATAACACCATGATACAGGCTCCGCACCCGGTTCAACCATACATTCCCGCTATAACTGCTATTGACTCTGAGCGAATATTGGTCAACAGTAAGATAGCAATGTAAAATATTGTAAATTGGCGCAAGGGTTCTGTTACTGAGCCCTGTGACAGACCGGTATCCGTGCAAGGCAAAACGCCCGGTAATAATAGCAAGAACAAAGACACTGACAGTGAGAGAACAGGGGAGTTCATCATGCCAAAAGGCAAAGTAAAGTGGTTCAACAATGCCAAGGGTTACGGCTTCATTATTGAAGAAGGCTACAGTGACGATCTGTTTGCTCATTTCTCTTCAGTGCAAATGGAAGGTTACAAAACTTTAAAGGCCGGTCAGCCTGTCACTTTCGATAAAAAACCGAGTGACAAAGGGATTCATGCAGTCAATATTGTCCCTGAAGAGCAGCCGCAGAAGCAGGTTTCTTCGGAAAGCCGCGACGAAAAACAGCCAGGCAGTGGCAATAGCGATGCCCGGCATGACCAGGGCAGTGATTACCGCGACCAGCCTCGCGCAGCGAATGCCTGATCCGTAATCCCTGAGTTTTTTGCTGCTGCACACTGCCTGCAGCTGCGCTCTTTCTCAACGGCCGTGTACATAGCTCACGGCCCAGTTCTGCTATGTCCTGATATTTTCAGCAATGCGGCAGCCCCTGCATCCTGAGTCGCTGTAGTTTCTGGCATACTACCCTCCTAAATCCCCCTGTGAAGGTTCCATCCCGCGATGGCGACGCTGATTCTGTTTAACAAACCGTTCCGGGTGATGTGTCAGTTTACTGATGAAAGTGGCGATACCAATGGCAACCGCCGCGCTACCCTGGCGGACTGGATAAAAACCCCGGATGTCTACCCGGCCGGCCGGCTGGACTTCGACTCTGAAGGCCTGTTACTGCTGACAGGCGACGGGCCGTTACAACACCGCATCGCGTCTCCGCGACAGAAAATGCCGAAAACCTACTGGGTTCAGGTGGAGGGCGAGATAACGCCGGAGGCCCTGAAACGACTGAGTGATGGCGTCGAACTGAAAGATGGCAAAACCCGACCGGCAGAAGTGGCGCCCATGGACTCACCGGAGCTCTGGACCCGGAATCCGCCGGTTCGATACCGGGAATCCGTACCCACCAGCTGGATACGGATGACCATCACCGAGGGCAAGAACCGCCAGGTACGCCGCATGACAGCTGCCGTGGGCTTCCCTACCCTGCGGCTGGTTCGCTATGGTATCGGTGAGTGGACGCTGGACGGGCTTGCGCCCGGGGAGTTCAGGCAACTGAACGTCCATGCACCAGCGCCTCCATCAAGACATCGCAAAAAGAAACCGTCAGCCTTTCGCAAACAGCCACCAGGGAGACCCCACCGATCATGACCTGGACACCCCACGCTACCGTCGCCGTGATTGTGGAAGATGATCAGGGCCGTTTTCTGCTGGTGGAGGAAGTCAGCCACGGCCAGGTGGTGTTCAACCAACCCGCCGGGCACGTGGAAGACGGCGAGAGGATTCTCGATGCGGTGCTGCGGGAAACCCTGGAAGAAACCGGCTGGAACGTAGAACCTCAGCACTTTCTGGGCGTTTATATCTACAAGGCACCGGCGAACGGTGTCACCTATTACCGCTTCTGCTTCTCGGCAAGAGCCCTGGCCCGGGTGAGCCGTGAGCTGGATGACGGCATCATCGCCGCCCACTGGCTGACACCGGATGAAATCAGGCAGCAATCCGACAGGCTCCGCAGCCCGCTGGTGCTGCAGTGCATAGAAGATTACCGAAACGGGCGCCGCTTTCCCCTGGATGTCATTGTCGAACCGCAGACGTAACCGGGCTTAAATGCTAGACTCCGCCCCTTTGAACCCGACAGACGCAGACATGACTAAAGCACCTGAAAATACCCGAGTGATTGTCGGCATGTCCGGCGGAGTGGATTCTTCCGTGGCAGCGTGGCTCCTTAAAGATCAGGGCTACCAGGTGGAAGGCCTGTTCATGAAGAACTGGGACGAGGACGATGGCACTGAATACTGCACCGCCATGACCGATCTCGCTGACGCACAGGCCGTGGCGGATTCAATCGGTATCACCCTGCACACAGCCAGCTTCGCCGCAGAGTACTGGGACCGGGTCTTCGAGCACTTCCTGTCGGAATACAAAGCCGGCCGGACTCCCAATCCGGATATCCTGTGCAACAAGGAAGTGAAATTCCGGGCTTTTCTTGATTACGCCATTACGCTCGGTGCCGATTACATCGCCACCGGCCACTACACCCGCCGACGCCCCCTGAACGATGGCAGTGGCAAGGCCGAACTGCTGAAGGGGCTGGATCCCAACAAGGACCAGAGCTACTTCCTCCATGCGGTTTCCGGCGAACGCATTGCCCGCACCCTGTTTCCGGTGGGCGAACTGGAAAAACCGGAAGTCCGGCGTATTGCTGCCGAGCAGGGGTTCATTACCCATGACAAGAAAGACTCCACGGGTATCTGCTTTATCGGCGAGCGCAAGTT
Source organism: Marinobacter sp. (assembly GCA_046260345.1). GTDB lineage: Bacteria > Pseudomonadota > Gammaproteobacteria > Pseudomonadales > Oleiphilaceae > Marinobacter. The sequence continues at coordinate 7,473 of JBHEPI010000082.1, forward strand.
CCGGGACTTCCTGAAGCAATACATTCCGGCTCAGCCCGGCAATATCGAAACCCCGAATGGCAAAGTTATCGGCCGCCATCAGGGCCTGATGTACCATACCATCGGCCAGCGCCAGGGCCTTGGCATCGGCGGCCTCAGCGAGTTCGGCGACGAACCCTGGTATGTGGCAGAAAAAGACCTTTCCCGAAACGTGCTGATTGCCGTTCAGGGCAAACACCATCCCCTGCTGTTTTCCCGTGGCCTGGTCAGTGGCCCGGTGGACTGGATTGCCGGTGAACCACCGGCTGCGGAATTCCGTTGCAAAGCCAAAACACGATACCGTCAGCCGGATCAGGACTGCGTGGTAGCCGCCACAGACACTGGATTCCGCGTCGTTTTTGACGAAGCCCAACGGGCGGTGACACCTGGTCAGTCAGTGGTGTTCTATGATGATGAAGTCTGCCTGGGTGGCGGGGTTATCGAGCAAACCTGGCGCGACGGCGAACCCGAACCGGCAGCAACCATCAACAAGCCAGAGGGAGCCGGCGCATGAGCCGATCGATACACGACCAGACGCTTGCCCTGGCCGGGGTTTTTCAGGCGTCGGCACTGGTGCAGCAAGTTGCCCATTCCGGGCAATGCGCGGAATCCAGCTTCGAAACCTGCATGCGCTCGCTGTTCGCCACCCAACCGGAAACCACACTGGATGTCTACGGCGGTGAGCTGAAAGATTTGCGGGAAGGCCTGTCCACCCTGGCCAGCGTTCTCAGCCAGCAGAGCAAGCAGCAGGATATTGAAGTTCTGCGCTACGCCCTCAACCTCATCAATATGGCTTCCAAACTCCGACGGAACAGCGATATGCTGGACGTCATTGGCAGCCGCATTGACCAGGCCAGGCACACCGCCAGCCATTTTGGCTACAGCCACGGCAACCTCATAGCCAACCTGGCATCCGTTTATGCAGATACCATCAGCACCTTCCGCCAGCGCATTCAGGTGACTGGTGAACCCACCATTCTCCAGCGCGAGGAAAATGCCGCCAAAGTGCGCGCCCTGCTGCTGGCTGGCATACGCTCC
>JBHEPI010000134.1:0-3461 GCA_046260345.1 Marinobacter sp.
TTGGGAGTCGTAGGTCGGATTAGGCGAAGCCGTAATCCGACACCGTGCAATCGATCGACACCATTTGTCGGATTACGCTTCGCTAATCCGACCTACGCTTGAATGTTTTCAGGCGTTATCACGGAGTTAATAGGCGTCGGCCGGCGGCTTCTCCCAAAAATGTGCGGAGCCATGGATGGCGGAGCTCAAGCGCACACGGACTTGCTTGTAGCGTTTTTTGGGAGAAGCCGCCCGCCGACGCCCTCCCCCGAAACAGCCAGACTAGAAAACCAACCAGAGGCCAATCACACCAGCCGACCCCACAGATCATGCTCATCCGCATGCTCAACCACGGCCTGAACCATTTGCCCCGGAACCAGGTCGGTCTCCTCGTTGAGGTAAACCATGCCATCAATCTCCGGCGCATCGGCTTTGGAGCGGCCGATGGCGCCTTCTTCGTCGACTTCATCGATCAGCACATCAATAGTCTGGCCAATCCTGGCCTGCAGCCGGGCCGCCGAGATCTCGGCCTGTTTTTCCATAAACCGGGCAAGACGGTCCTCTTTGACTTCTTCCGGCACCGCACCTTCCAGCTCGTTGGCTTTGGCCCCTTCCACCGGGCTGTATTTGAAGGCACCGACCCGATCCAGCTGCGCTTCATCCAGCCAGTCCAGCAGGTACTGGAAATCCTCCTCGGTTTCGCCCGGGAAGCCCACGATAAAGGTTGAGCGGATAGTCAGCTCCGGGCAGATCTCCCGCCACTTGTGAATGCGCTCCAGAGTCTTGCTGTCGTGGGCCGGTCGCTTCATGGCCTTGAGCACTTTCGGGCTGGCGTGCTGGAACGGGATATCCAGGTAAGGCAGAATTTTGCCCTCGGCCATCAGGGGTATGATGTCGTCCACGTGGGGATACGGGTAAACGTAATGCAGACGGACCCAGACTCCCATCTCACCCAGCGCTTCGCACAGTGACTGCATTTTCGTTTTTAGCGGGCGGCCCTGCCAGAAACCGGTGCGATACTTGGTGTCCACACCATAGGCTGAAGTGTCCTGGGAAATCACCAGCAACTCCTTCACGCCGGCATCCACCAGACGCTGGGCCTCGTCCATCACATCACCAATCGGCCGGCTGACCAGGTCTCCACGCATGGAGGGGATGATGCAGAACGTGCAGCGGTGGTTGCAGCCCTCGGAAATCTTCAGATAAGCATAGTGCCGGGGCGTCAGTTTGATGCCCTGGGGTGGAACCAGATCCGTGAACGGGTCGTGTTGCGCTCTGGGCGGCACGAACTGGTGCACCGCGCCGACGACCTCCTCATAGGCATGGGGGCCGGAGACCGCCAGAACGCCGGGATGGGTATCGCGGATCTTTTCGGCTTCAACGCCCATACAGCCGGTGACGATAACCTTGCCGTTTTCATTGATCGCTTCGCCAATGGCATCGAGGGATTCCTGTTTAGCCGCATCAATAAAGCCGCAGGTATTGACCACAACAATGTCCGCATCGTTGTAGGTTGGCACCACGTCGTAGCCATCCAGCCGAAGCTGGGTAAGGATGCGCTCTGAATCAACAAGCGCCTTGGGGCAGCCAAGGCTGATAAAGCCTACTTTGCCGCCGCCCTGGGGAACGGTAGGAATTTTGTCTGTCATAACCTGCACGGAATCATGGCGCCAGAATCGGCTCCAGGTGAATGTTGGCGGGTAGTTTACCTCAGCCAGGCTGCTGACGTCAGTGACGTTGGGGCCTGAAACCACGCCACCGGAAACTGACATACATCAACATATGTAACGTCATGTTCATATTCATTTCACAAAACTGACAGCTTTGGCGACAGGCAACTTGCTGATCACCAAACAAACAACTAGACTTTCAGGGAGTTAAGGCCGAAACAATAAACGCTTGTTGCCAGCCCGCACCCGTCTTGTTAAGAAATCATGACACCTTGCGGGATTTTCTTGTGTATGTAACAAAACACAGCAGCGAGTATAAAAAGGACTGAACGATGGGTAAGGCAGCCTCCTTTGAAACCAGAGATGCCAGAAGAGTCATTATGAAACCAGTTGCCGCCAAGCCAAACCTTCGCAATCAGCAACGTGTTGATGTTGCCACTGAAGTCAGAATCGAAAAAAGCGATGGCTGCCGCCTTACCTGCGAAGTCTCCAACATTTCGCGAACCGGGATCATGGTTCTCTGCTGCCAGGAAGCTGTAAAAAACCTGGTCCCCAGACAGAAAACGCCCGCACCCGGCAACTGGATATCCGTTACCGCCACTTTCTCAGTTCCCGTGGTTGCCCAACAACCGGTTTCCGTGGTTACTACTGGTCATATCGTCCACATGCGCCGTATTGCCCGGGACCAGTTTCAGCTAGGCATCCAGTTCGCAGAATTTGAAGGCAACGGGTTCGATTACGTCAACAACTATGTCAGCAAGTTGCTCGCCGACTCGGCGCCCTGAGCACCTAGACACTGGCCTGTCACACTGCCCCGCCGCTATATTGTTATAGCAGCAAACTCTAGTTACCCGGCTTCTTATGCCATGGCCTAATCTGGTATCATTGCGGTATTCACACGCCCAGCCATTCAGGCACGCAATCGCGGTAACAGGATACGATGACCACTTACAACCTGACGCATCTCAAACAGCTGGAAGCTGAAAGCATCCACATCATCCGGGAAGTCGCTGCTGAATTCGACAATCCGGTTATGCTCTACTCCATCGGCAAGGACTCCGCGGTGATGCTGCATCTGGCCCGGAAGGCTTTCCACCCGGGCAAGCTACCTTTCCCGCTGATGCATATAGACACCACCTGGAAATTCAGGGAAATGATCGAATTCCGGGATCGCAAGGCAAAAGAGTACGGGCTCGACCTCATCGTCCACAAGAACGAGGACGGTATCAGACAGGGTATTGGGCCATTTACCCATGGCAGCGCCAAACACACCGACGTGATGAAAACCCAGGCTCTGAAACAGGCCCTGGACAAGTACAAGTTTGACGCCGCCTTCGGTGGCGCCCGCCGGGACGAGGAAAAATCCCGTGCCAAGGAGCGCGTATATTCCTTCCGTGACGAATACCATCGGTGGGATCCCAAGAACCAGCGCCCCGAGCTCTGGAACATCTATAACGGCAAGATCAACAAGGGCGAGAGCATCAGGGTTTTCCCGCTGTCCAACTGGACGGAACTGGATATCTGGCAGTACATCTACCTGGAAAACATCGAGATTGTTCCGCTGTATTACTCCGCCAAGCGGCCCGTCGTCGAGCGGGACGGAACGCTGATCATGGTGGATGATGACCGCATGCCTCTCAAAGAAGGCGAGAAGCCGGAAATGAAGTCCATCCGCTTCCGTACACTGGGCTGCTACCCGCTGACCGGCGCCATTGAATCCGAGGCAGACACCCTGCCGGAGATCATCCAGGAAATGCTGCTGGCTACCAGCTCCGAACGTCAGGGCCGCGTGATTGACCACGATTCGGCCGG
>JBHEPI010000135.1:0-64403 GCA_046260345.1 Marinobacter sp.
AACGGTTGGGCTTGTACCCCAAGTCGTTTGAGGCCACGACCGACATTGATCCCGTTACCGCCAGGATCGTACCGGGAGTCCAGGGCATGGACTTTCTGGTCAGCAATCAGCTGTGGGATTTCATAAGTGATATCAACCGCCGGGTTCAGGCTCAGGACGGCCACTGGCCGTTGTGTGAAAGCGTCGGGCGGAATGTCGAGCTCGCCGCTGCCAGCTCAGGCAAAATCGTACTTCCCGCCCTTTTCGAGCGCCTTTTTATAAGCCGGTCTGGCGTGGACTCGTTCCACCCAGGCGGTGATATGGGGCCGGTTCTTACCCGTGATACCTCTTGCTACTGAGGCTTCCAGTGGGAAGCTCATCTGAATGTCCGCCGCGCTGAGATTATCCCCGAGAAACCAGGTGTTCTGTGCCAGGTGGGATTCGACAAAATCCAGATGCGTCTTGATCATCGGGCCGATGAAGGTTTCATTGGTTTTGTCGGAAATGCCTTTTGCCACTGGCTTGATGAAGAATGGCATCGGGCTGGTTTTTACCTTTTCAAACACCAGGCGCAACACCAGCGGGGGCATCAGGGAGCCTTCGGCGTAATGCAGCCAGTAGGTGTAATCAAGCCAGGCCTGGCCGCCTGCCTCAGGCAGCATGGTGTCTTTGCCATAGGTGTGGGCAAGGTATTCGACAATGGCGCCGGACTCCGCTACCACCAGATCGCCGTCGGTTATCACCGGTGATTTACCCAGGGGGTGTACCTTTTTGAGGCTCTCAGGCGCCAGCATGGTTTTGGAGTCGCGCTCGTAACGCTGGATCTCGTAGGGCACGCCCAGCTCTTCAAGCATCCAGAGAACGCGCTGTGAGCGGGAATTGTTTAGGTGGTGAACTGTGATCATGCAGAAACTCCGTTCGCTTCAGAAAATAAGCAGGTATTGAGAGTAGGCCTTAAAGGGCTTTTTGGTTCACCGCTACCCGTGCGCTGCGTCACTGGTTTCGTTTGCGGGCCGTAAAAGAGTGGTGTTTAAGGTCTTTGATAATCTCGGGTACCTTGAGGGGCAGTAACTTTCCGCCCGCTTTTATAAGGCTGATCACGGCATTCATCCGCTTGTACCAAAGCACCTGGCGAATCTTTGCCTTCATGGGGCGGTAGCCTTCCTGATAAAGCTCATCCACGCAGTCAGCATTGTTGGTAAGGCTATAACGGCTTAAATCCAGCGCCACCGGGATGTCTGCCTTTTTTAACTGCTTGCGGGTGTTGAAGTCGATACCGATGTTGATGGCGTTGCTAATCACATCCAGCGTATTTTCCGGTTTCGGGTACCGGCCCACATGGCTCAGATCAACGGCCACGGTGATACCCGCTCCCATTTTTGCCAGCGGTGAGATCGGGACATTCTCAACCAGGCCACCGTCTACCAGAATGCGACCGTCGATCTCCACCGGCACAAACAGACCGGGTACGGCCATAGACGCACAGACAGCATCCGCCAGATTTCCTTCCCTGAAAATCAGTTGCTCACCCGTTTCGATATCCGTTGTGCAAATGGCCAGAGGAATGTCGGCATCTTCGATCCGGCAATCACCCAGGTCCCGATGGATCATCTCCCGAATGTTGTCGGTGCTGAACAGGCCTCCGCGCTCAAAGGTGAAATTTATAATCTTCGACAGATTGAGCGTTGAGCAGACGGAGAGTATGGACTCTGCCGGACGGCCGAAGGCATGATAACTGGCGATCAGTGCCCCCGCACTGGTGCCCGAGATACAATGAATCCTGATTTGCTCTTCTTCGAAGGCCTTCAAAACGCCGATATGGGCAATGCCCTTGGCAGCACCGCCCCCGAGGGCGAGGCCTATGTGGGTGTTAAAGGGATTGAGTTTCATGCTGGGGGCCTGATGATGGTACAAAGGGAATACTTTATATTAATGTTAACAGAGGTCGATTATGGCGGAACCATCACTCAAGGAAAAATTGGGCAACGCAGTGAAGAACGCGATGCGGAGCAAGGATAAAAGCCGGCTTGTCACTTTGCGTATGGCCCAGTCGGCGGTCAAGCAGATCGAGATTGATGAGCGCCGTGAGCTGTCGGACGAGGATGTTCTGAAGGTGCTCGACAAAATGCTCAAGCAGCGACGCGATGCCGCCAGCCAATACGATGAGGCCGGTCGCCAGGAACTGGGCGACAAGGAGCGGGCGGAAATGGTAATTATCGAGGAATTCATGCCCGCTGCCCTGACCGAGGATGATTTCGACGCACTGATTCGGCTGACCATCAGCGCAACCGACGCTCAGGGAATGCAGGATATGGGGCGCGTGATGAACGAACTGAAACCCCAGGTGCTTGGCCGGGTCGACATGGGCCACCTGAGCAAGAAGGTAAGGGCGGCGCTGGCGAGCTGACAGGTATTTCGGTGTTCCCTGCCTTGAATAGTTGGTGTGATGCACTCAGCTATAGGACATATTCGAGCGAAACAGCCAATCAGGAGATCCGCCATGCATGTGTTTATCGCGGGAGCCAACGGACAAATCGGGCAACACCTGTTGCAGGAAATGGCAGACAGTGATCATGAGGCGCGGGCCTTGATCCGTCACCCTGATCAAGGCCCGGAATTGCAGCAGATGGGAGCTACCGAAACAGTGCTCGGCGACCTGGAGCAGGACTGTAGCGAGGCTATGAAAGGCTGCGATGCGGTTATTTTTACAGCGGGCTCCGGCCCTCACACCGGGCCGGATAAGACCGTTGATGTGGACCAGGACGGTGCTATCCGGCTGGTGGATACTGCCAGGGCTATGGGGATCACGCGGTTTATCATGGTCAGCAGTATGCGGGCTGAGGAGCCGGAGAAGGGGCCGGAAAAACTCCGCCATTACCTTCTGGCCAAGCGCAACGCCGATGAGCACCTGAAGAACAGCGGCCTTAATTACACCATTGTTCGTCCGGGCCAGCTGACTAACGATGAAGGCACGGGCAAAGTGATGCTGAGCGAGAAGCTGGAGGGGTTCGGTAAGATTCCGCGGCAGGATGTTGCCCGGGTTCTGCTGGCGGTGCTGGATTCTGATAATACCGGCAATCGTGTTTTCGATGTGGTGTCCGGTGACACGCCGGTGTCTGAGGCGCTGGCCAAGCTGTCAGTCCCCGGTGCTGTGCGCTCTGGATAACGACTGATCTACCAGCCGAGCCTGATGCTCCCCAGAAGCTCGTCGCCCAAACGTAAGTCCAGGGTGCCTGAGTCCAGGTCCTGATATCGGACCCGGGTATCCACACTCGCACCAAGCCCCAGAGCCACTGATGGCCATAGCCTCTCACCCGAGCTGATGTAGTATCTCAGCTCGGCTCTCCACTCGCGCAGATAGAGAGTGCTTTCGACTTCCCGGGCCGCATCAAGCGTGGCCCAGCGGTCACCTTTGCGCTCGAGTTTCAGTTCCCAGCGCTCACCGGGGCTTTGCCAACGTAGCAGGACCGGCAAATCCATTAGCCAGCGGCCGTTGGCACCTGTGTACTCCCAGCGAATCCTGGGTAGCCAGCGAAACGAACCGAAGCGATGGTCGCCGCCGACCCCCAGACTCACGGGTGAGCCCGCACCCAACGCGCGGAATATTGCCACGCGGCCATTCACGACATCCTTATGGAAGGTCTGGTACTTGAACATATTGGAGGTGCCGGCAACGCTCGTCTGCGCTTCCATGCGGTAGAGTTGGTGCTGCCAGTGGCCCCCGAAGGTCAACCGGTGCAAATGGCCGTTGTGCGCCGGTTTGCCGCTGCGTATGCGCAGAGGCTGGTAATCGTAATCAACGCCAATTGCGGCCTCAGTGCTTTCGCGACGCCAGCCCAGCCCAAGCTGGGAACGGCTCACTTCGTTTGCCGACGGCACATCTTCAGGCCAGCCGTAAGGCTGCCACTGCCGGTACAGCAGGTAGAAATCACTTGAGGCCTGAACAGAGCGCGGCAGGGTGGAGGTAATGACAAGAAGAGCCACCAGAGGAAACAGCCACGATGCCGCAAGACCTGTGTTGTGGCCGAACATTTGCTTGAACACGGTGCTTGTCCTCAATCATTTCCTTGCCTGATTAAGAACTGTAGGCCAATTCACATCTGCCTGCCGATTAACTCCGACGGCGTGAAGAGCCTGTTCATGCTATTTTCCCTTTTTGTGAAAAAGCTGTTTATGGTGGCCGCGTTTGCTCTGTTATTCGGTACCGTGCTGTTGCGGCCCGGAACTCTGAGGGCGCGCTTGCAGTTAACGTATGGAGGTTAATGGTTATGGAAACGCTGCTGATAATTCTCGCTGTTCTTTTTCTGGCATTGATTGTCATTATTCCGCTGGTGGAAAAATACGCCCCCAAGGGTGAGCTTAAGAGCTTTGGCAATATCACCCGTTGGATAATTCCGCTGATGGTGCTGGTTCTTGTGTTGCAATTGCTTCGGCAATACTTCATGTGAGGTGAAAGCCCCGGGAGTTTTGGCCGGAATTGCCGGTTAATCGTGAATCTCCTCCGAGATCTCCAGCAGGACCGGGTCCATCAACCGGTAAACCCAGGCTGATTCGCCATTTTGAAGCGTCAGTTTTACCCGCTCATAGCGCACACCCAGCCGTTCGTATCGATCCAGTGCCCTGAGCTCCTCGGCGTTTACGGTGATGACTTGTCCTTCGGTGACTGCTTCGGAATCCGGCCTGATGTCCAGCCTCTCCTTGCGATAACCGGGTAGCTTGGCAGATTCACTGCCGCCGGCTCTTCCTGTCACCAGCCAGCGTACCCAGGGTTTTGTCAGGGTGCCGAACACAAAGACTGAATAGGTGGTGCCTTCATCTATGGCGGGCAGGTTGTCTGGCGGGTTGTAGCCGAAGGGGCTGGCAAAGGTCAGCCAAAGATAGCCGATCACCAGGGTGAGCGCGGTTGAAACGCCAACCAGGGTATACCGGATTGTTTTTCTCACAGACCTGCGTTTCTGGTCAGTGCGAAACTCAGCAACCATCGATTTCCGCGTTCAATCCTTGAAACCCGGTGCTGATAAAGATCCGGACGGAACAGGTATAAGCGCCCGAACAAGTTAAAAATCGTTTTCTCACAGATAAACTCGCCACCGGCTTTCGGGCTGACCAGAACACAATTAAATTTGTAGAGCCGGCCCGCTGAAATCATGTCCACGTGGGGCACCACCTTGTGGCCCTCGGGATACCGGACCAGATAGACGTTCAGGCGTTTTGAATGGAACAGTATCCGGGTTTTTACGTTTGCTGACATTGGATATGTGTCCGCTTGCGACAAATCTTGACTGTGAGTCTGCGTGGTGTGTCGGGTGTAGGTCAACTATGGACGCTGGCCAGAACCCGGGTTGAGGGCTTTCAGATAGGTCTGGGTCCATTCCTCAATGCGTTCGGTCTGTTGTATCTCAGAGAAAATCCGGTCGAACTCGGAAATCAGCGCCCGCGCGTTACGCCGTGTTTTCGGCACCATCATGTGGAGAGAAACCCTTTCAACAAGGAAAGGCAGGGCCCTGATATTGTCTGCAGACACATCAATCTGGTGAATGACGTAGTTGGCCACATAATGATTGATCTTGATGAAGTCGACGCGACCTGCCATCAGCATTTTGAAGCAGCTTTTCAGATTCGGGCCGGTGACCAGTATAATCGGTTCTTTTAGCGCCAGTGTTTCTGCCTTGACCAATGCTGTTGTCAGAAGTAGAACTGAAAGACACAACGCCCGTGCGGCACGGTGAGCTATCGCTTGCCACGGCATGTTTTGTTGTTCCATCGTCACGTTTGCCATTCTATCCAGGCAATAGATGTTTCATAACAAGTATGCTGTGCCGGCCGGTCATGCGCAATGTTGGCCGTTCTCTGTTGCGGTTCCACTCTTTGTTGCCTTGGCCTCCGCCTCCGGGACGGGACTGGTCGACATTCAGCATGCTCATGCAGCATGATGTTTAGTCAGGGTGTAACGGTAACCGGAAGGCTGAGTGCGGCCAGTAGTTGCTCTGCGCCGGGTTCATTGAAAAGCGCGCACTCCCGGCTGACGACCAGTTGCGAGGCCCGCTCCTCCCGGAGCACCCGGGCTACGGTCAGCGGATTTGAATCAGGCATAACCCGCAACCGGATGCCGGCCCCGAGTACGTCAAGGTCTTGCCTGATCGCGTCGAGCCGGCCGTCGGTTGGCTTGACGTCGGCACCGAGGATAATTGTCACCGGCTGGTGATGGTGCCTGGAGATCTCGGCGGCTGCCAATGCCGCCCGGTGATTTGCTTCATCATGGTCATTCAGGAAAACAACCACCCGGTTCTGGTGTGGCAGCGTCTTTTCACACCATAGCAACACCCGCCCCGGTGACTGCCGAACCAGCCGCCGTGCGGTGGAGCCCAAACGAGCGCCTGCCGGAGAAGACCAGCCGGCCCTGCCGAGCACAAGCAGATCGTCCGGGCCTGCCAGTGCCAGCACCTCCTCAACGACACGACCGCGGGCAATACTGAGCTCGGCGTTGCCTCCGTGCTGCTTTACAGCCCTCGCCAGTGCTACACGCGCCTGGTTTGCCAGCCGTTGCATGCGCTGCTGCAGAATGCCGGGGTCCAGTGGCCGGCTGATCCCGGAAGCCGTGCCAACCTCCCTTGAGAAACCATACCCGGCGCTGCGCAACAGATTCAGTTCCTCCACATACACGCCCAGAATCTCGGCACCGCGTTTGCCGGCAATATCGGCGGCGGCCTCCAGCGCCTCGTAGCTCAACCGTGAGCCGTCGATAAGCACCAGTATGCGCCCTTGTGCAGAAGCCGGCGCGTCGGACTTTTCAGTATTAATCACGGCTCGCGTCTCCGCTGCTGTCGCGGCTTTCTTCGCCGTCATCGTGCTTCTTGCTGATTTCGGCAAACCGGGACAGGCGCTCGGCAATTACCCGGTTGAAGGATGCCTCGGGGAATTCGCCTTTTTCGTCCGGTTCGCCGGCTTCCATACCCGTTAAAAGTTCAATCGCCTGATTGATATGCGACACCGGGTAGATACTGAAGTCGCCATCGGCAATGGCCTGGCGAACATTTGAGTTGAGCATCAGATGTTCGACATTGCTGGCCGGTAGAATGACACCGTGGCCGCGAAACTTTCCGGCTTCACGACAGACATCGAAAAAACCTTCAATTTTTTCGTTCACACCGCCCACTGCCTGAACCTCACCATGCTGGTTCATTGAGCCGGTGACAGCGAAGCCCTGGCGCAATGGCAAACGGCTGATAGCCGACAGCAAAACACAGGTTTCGGCAACGGAAGCGGAATCGCCCTCCACGCCCCCGTAAGACTGCTCGAAAGCCAGGCTCGCTGACAGGGACAGCTCGCCATCACCCGCGTACTGGCTGGCCAGAAAGCGGGAGAGAATCATCACCGCCTTGCTGTGAATCGGGCCGCCCAGCTTTGCTTCACGTTCGATGTCCACAACCTGGCCCTTTCCTGGGCGGGCGGTGGCCGTGATCCGGGTAGGCTGGCCAAACATTGAAGCCCCGAGTTTGAGTACCGAGAGCCCGTTCACCTGGCCTACGGTCTCTCCCTCGGTCGCAATCATCACGATGCCGCGGGCGATCTGCTCATGACTTCGCTCGCGAATCCGGCTGGCGCGGAATTCCCGTTCATCAATCGCCTGTTGGACATGCGGCTGCTCAATGGTGGCCATGCCTGCCCGAGCCGCCCAGTGGTCGGCCTCGCTGACGAGATCCCTCAGTACCCGGTCGTGCGCCGTCAGCTTGCGCTGATCCATCGCCAGCCGGCTTGCCTGTTCGATCAGCCTGGCCACCGCAGCCCGGTCCAGTGGCCTGCACTTCAGCGTCCGTGCCATTGTGGCGATCATGCGCGCATAGAGTCCGTAGCTCTCGTCATCCCGATCAAGATCGTCCTCAAAATCGGCCTCAACTTTAAACAGATCTAGGAAGTCAGGGTCATAGTGGGACAGCAGGTAATACAGCATGCGGTCGCCCAGCAATACGACTTTAACAGAGACCGGAATGGGCTCTGGCTGCAGGCTGATGGTGCTCGCCAGCCCATACAGTCGTTCCAGGGATTCGATCCGGATCTCGCCTGAAAACAGGATGCGTTTCAGGCTTTCCCAGGCCATCGGCTGGCTCAGTATCCGGCGGGCATCAATGATCAGGTAACCACCGTTAGCCCGGTGAACAGAGCCGCCCTTTATCAGCGTGAAATCGGTGTACAGTGTACCCTGGCGGGCCCGGTGTTCAATCTGGCCTGCCAGGTGCTGGTGATTCGGCAGGTCCTCATAGATGACCGGTGCCCCTGTTGTCTCTGAATTATCCACCAGTAAATTGACTTTGTACCGGCCCAGCAGTCCGCTGGGTGGCCCATTTTCGCTGTCCTGAAACGCTTCGGCGTGCTCCACTACATCTTCGCGTATGGCGTCCAGGTAATCGACGACTGCGGACAGGTGCCGCCATTTCTCGCGCAGTTCCCCGATCGGGCCGCCGAGAGTGAGCTGAACCATTTCTTCATTAAGCGCATGAACCCGTTCCCGGACTTCCTTGCGCAAGCGCGGAATCTGTTGAATGGTCTGCTGCAGTTTTTTCTGAAGATCTTCGACCTTGGATTCAACAAGTGCTTTTTCTTCATCCGAGAAATTTTTGTATTCCTCTGGATCAATTACTTCGCCGTTGCGCATCGGAGCAAAGGTAAAGCCGGCCGGCGTCGTTATCATGGCGATGTTATTGGCGTTGGCCTCTTCCTGAATTTCAAACAAACCCTGTTGCTGGCGCTTTGCCACTTCCTCCTGGAGTTCCTGCAGGCGCGCCTGATACTCCTCACTCTCAAAGGTTGCCGGGATGGCTGTGCGCAGCTCCCCGGAAAGGTCGTTGATGTCTTTCTTGAACTGCCGCCCTTCACCAGCCGGCAGGCGTATGGAGGTGGGCCGGTCCGCGAACTCAAAGTTGTGGACATGGCACCAATCCGACGGCACGGGTTGCTCTTCGGCATGTTTGGAGAGGAAACGCTCCACCAGTTCGTGCTTGCCCGCGCCTGAGGGACCCAGAACAAACAGGTTGAATCCGTTCGCCTGCATGCTGGCCCCGAATTCCAGAGCCCGGATTACACGGGCCTGGCCGCAGGGCAGTTCCAGGTCCTCCAGGGAATCGGTGGTGTCGAACTCGAGCTGCTCCAGCGGGCACTGGTGATAAACCTGTTCTGCGGTCAACGGCGAGGGTAATGTCATCAACATCCTCCGGATGAGTGGCTGGCAGGTCTGGAAACTGCGGGAAACTTCACACAAGGATAGACCACCACGACGATTTGTTGTTGTGCCTGCACCGCGAAATTCCAGCTTGATTGTGAGCGCTCCGGGGTGATCTGAAAGAGGGGGTTGGTTAAACTGTCCGTTTTACTAGTCGAGCGATCGCAACCATGTCTCTTTTTCCAGCCGACAGCGGCGAGAACGATCTTTTCATTTCACGCTCCGATCCAGAGAGCTCTTTTGGTACTTACGCCGCCTTCAGTTTTGAGTTGGAGGGCAAGGTCTGGCCAACGGTTGAGCACTACTTCCAGGGTATGAAGTTTACTGACCAAACCTGGCAGGAAAAGATAAGAGCTGCGGCTACACCCGCGCAGGCAAGAAAACTGGGCCGCAAGCGACACAAGAGCCTGCGGCGGGACTGGAAACAGGTGCGTGAAACCGTCATGACACGAGGGGTGTATGTGCGCTGCCGTACCTACTCCCAGCTGGCGGAAGAACTGCTTGATACCGGCGACCAGAAGATTGTAGAAAACAGCAACTTCGATTACTTCTGGGGTTGTGGCCGTGATCGCCGGGGCGACAACCGGTATGGGCACGTGCTGATGAATGTCCGCGCCAAGCTTCGGGAAGAGCGGGCTGATAGTATTTGACGGCGGTGAATACAGGCGTCAATCTTGTGCTCAATTGACAATCCACACTGTAGAGAGAGAGCTCGATGGGTGAGGAAACTAGTGGCCCCAAGTACGATCCGAACCGGCGAACAAGCCCGGCGGCTTTTTTTCGCGGATTTCTGCAGAAACCGAGCCAGGTAGGCTCTATTATCCCCAGCTCACGATTCCTGGAGCAAAAAATTATCGAGGCATCGGGCCTCGCCTCCGCCAACAATGTGGTGGAACTTGGGCCCGGCACGGGCGGTACCACGCGAACATTTCTGCGACATATGGGGCGGGGTTCGCGGCTGCTTTCAATTGAGTTGAGCTCTTACTTCCACGAACTGCTTGGCGAAATTACAGACCCGCGCTTCACCAACCACATGGGTAGCGCGGAGGATCTCGCCGAGATTCTGGCGTTAAACCGTATGGAGAAACCGGATGTGGTCATCTCCGGCATACCCTTCTCGAAAATGCCGGAAGCGGTGGGTACACGAGTGGCGCAGGCGGTGAAAGACAACCTCGCCGAGGGCGGGCGCTTTATTGCCTACCAGTTCCGTGGGGATGTCGCCCGGATTACCAACCCGGTCATGGGGGCACCTGCCAGCTGCACGCTGGAGATGCGGAACATTCCGCCGATGCGGGTTTATTGCTGGTACAAGACCTGACGGCGGCCTTGTGAGGGCAATTTCGGGTTTCCTGTCGTGCTGGTTTCGCTGGTAGATCGGGAACGTCAGTGGTTCAGAGGGATTCAGCTTTCGGCACTCAGGCAGGTCAGGGATAAATCCTTCTCCAGACGGTAGCTATCGAAATCCCGGGCCAGGAACAGTTTGCCCCGGTAATGCTGCAGGGCCTCTGCCGCCAGTTGATTGATATGGGGAGTGCCGCCCGGCCCGAACTGATAGCGTGAGCTGATGTGGGTCAGCACCAGGCTGGGCAGGTGTACCTTTTGGGCAAACCGGGCCACCTGTTCGGCGGAGCTGTGTTGTGGCCAGGGGCCGACCCGGTCCGCGATGTCCTGGGTGTAGGTGGCTTCGTGGATAAGCACATGGCAGCCTTGACAGGCATCTTTCAGCAGTGCCGGATTGTCGTTGTCCCCGGCTACGATCAGACGGCGGGCGGCGCGGGGAATCTTTGTGTATTCTTCACTCCTGAGCAGGCGGCCGTCCTCCAGCATTACGTCATGGCCTTTCTGTAGCTCACCCCACCCGGGCCCGGGTTCCACGCCGTCGGCTGTCAGCTTGTCCTGCAGCAGTTGCCGCTCCAGATTCCTTTCATTGAACACGTAGGCGCGGCAGGAAACACGATGCGATAGCGCCACGGCAGTAACGGAAATGAGTTCATCCTGCCAGTGGAACGCCGCTGTCTCGGAATCGATGAAGTTTACGGGATAGCTGAGGCTGGAGTCGGTGTTTTCGATCGCTGCATCAATCAAGCGGTGTACCTGGACGGGCGCAATGACGTCCAGAGGTTCTGTGCGGCCGAGCATGGAGGCACTCGTCAGTAGCCCTGGAAGACCGAAGGTGTGGTCGCCGTGTATATGCGTGATAAATATGGCCCGCAACTGCATCACCGAATAGCGGGTGCGCAACAGTTGGTGCTGGGTCCCTTCGCCACAGTCTACCAGGTACCAGGGTTTGGGGCCGGTGTGGCACAGAGCCAGGCCGGTCACGTTACGCGACCGGGTCGGAGTGCCTGCAGATGTGCCCAGGAAGGTGAATTCCATCGTTCCCCGCTTTGCGATCAGATCAGCCAGTAGGTCTTTTGGCTGAATAATGACCTCTGCGCCACTGTTTATCCAGTCTGGCCCGGCCCTTATATAGCTCGTGAACAGCGTCAGACTTTTTTACCACTTGCGGTTGCCCGAATGTTCCGATCGTATACTGCCCTCTACTTCCCTTGTATATTCAGGTTTCTGGAATGAATTTCGCTTCGGTAGATCAGGCTTTCAGGGAGGAGGTAGCACGGTGGTACAGGATAACGTTTACCCGATTATTTATGTCCGTGGATACGCGATGACGCCAGGAGAGGTGGCGGATGCAGTTGATAAGCCGCACATGGGATTCAACCTCGGGGCAACCCGCGCCAGGCAGTCATGGGATGGTAAGGTTCGCAAGCAGATCTTCGAGTCGCCCCTGGTCCGCTTGATGAAGGACTACGGTTATACCGATGCTTTCTCCGAGGGCGCGGAGCTGGATCGTCCCATCGGCCTGAAAACCGTTGTTATCTATCGCTATTACGATCAGGCAGACAAGGAGTTCGGCGACGGAGATGCCCTTTCCATCATGGCGGCAGCCAGGCGGCTGGGAAAACTTGTCGAGAATGTCCGCAAGAACCTGGTGGACAATCAGATCGTCAGCGACAGCGAGTTTCGGGTACATCTTGTTGCCCACTCCATGGGTGGTTTGATTGTCCGCTGTCTTCTGCAAAATGAAAGCGTTGCCAGTGCCGGAGTGCGGGCTTCCGTCGCCAGGGTGTTTACCTATGCAACACCGCACAATGGCATCGAAATGGTGGGCCTGAACGTGCCCGCCTTTCTGAGTTTCTGGGACATCAATAATTTTAACCGCAAGGTAATGGCCCAGTATCTTGGTATAAGCGACGCGTCCAGGCATGTTAATTCACTGGAGGGCAAGTTTGATCCGGATAATTTTTTCTGCCTGGTAGGTACCAATCACAGGGATTATGAAGCTGCGGGCGGGCTGTCGCGTCGATTGGCGGGTGAAATGAGTGATGGCTTGGTGGCCATAGCGAATGCGACTGTGAAGAGAGCTCCCCGCGCTTTTGTCTATCGCAGCCACAGTGGCCCCTACGGGATAGTGAATTCAGAAGAGGGCTACCAGAACCTGGTTCGCTTTCTGTTCGGGGATGTTCGCGTTGACGGCATTCTGGAGGTGGAAGAGCTTCCTCTTCCGAAGAAGGTACAAGAGGCGAGGGAGGCGGGTAAACAGATTCGCGCTTCCTACTACTTCGAATCTGTGGTTTCGCCGCGTGGGGCAGGTGATTACCGGCTTACCGAAAGGCGCAGAGAAACCTTCAGCGCGGTGCTGCGCAAGTTTGACGAGATGTTCAGGCCAAATGAGCTTGGCATCAGTGCCCCCCGGTCACCCGTCTTGTTTTCAACCTTCCTGGACAGCTCACGCATAACGGTGGAACGGGGCCGCACTCTGGTCATGGCCGTAGAGCTGGCGGTTTCACCCACTGACTACCTGATTGATGGCAAGCTGTGGTTCGAGGACAGGATACCTGGCGAGTACCTGTTCCGGGACACCATCGTGCTTCGGGTAACTCCCCAGACCGATGGGAGTTGGTCAGTCAGGTATGTACTTGCAGACGAGAACCAGGGTGACGGGGACGGCCGTAAAGCCGATCTCGACGGGGACAGCCATTCTATCCCCGTGTCCTCGCGAAAAGGTTTCAAGGCAAAGCTTGAACTGAAGTTGTCCCGGCGTGACCGGGGCTGAGGCCTTCCCCGGCCAGTGATACCGCTTTATATCTGCTTGTGCACAACCTCGGACAGCCGGCTCCGATTGCCGTCGGTATCAAGGGTGCGGATGGCGAAGTACCAGTTGCCTTCTGTAAGCTCATCCACCAGCAGTTCGTCGATCGAGGCATCACCAATGGCGAGGTTCCGGTCCAGGGTTTCTTCGCTTTTACCGTAGACCACCTCAAAGCCGGCGATTTCACCCATGGACAGGCTTTCGCCATTTTCACGGGTGAGCGGTGCAGTCCAGCTCAGTAGTGCAGTGTTGGCTGGAATGATGTCTTCAGGAGAAGTTTCCGTTGCCGGTGGCTCGCTGGCTTCAGTTTCCGTGTCGGCGACGGTGTCTCCGGTGTTGCCGTCGACAGTTGTGGTATCTTCGGTCTCATCAGCCAGTTCGGTGTCGCCGGTGTTGTCACCCGTCGTATCCTCTGTGGGGTCGGAAGCTGTGCTGTCTGTGTCTGCCAGGCTGGTATCGCTGTCTTGGTAAACGTCTGCAAGGGTCTTGAAACGTTGCACGTTGCGGTGCTCAACCACCGCAAGTCGCTGGCTGATGATGCTCGAATCGACGGTGGCCTGAAGTTCGGACGCCTGCACCGCTGCCGCGGTAACGAGATCTGCCAGAGCTATGTTCACTCCATCCCCCATCAGGCTGATCCGCCCGGTTTCACTTGCCTGCATGGCCAGGTTATTCAATACATCGGAAATGGTGTCCCATTGGGCATTGTCGTTCACCAGTGCGAGGAAAGCGGCATTGGCAATAGCAACATGCAAGGCGTCTGCAGACACACTGCCGGATTCATCCAGCCGGGTCAGGTCCGGTGGGGCCAGTCGCAGGGAGCCGGCTGTCAGGCCAAACCAGTCCTCTACCGTTTCATAGGCTTTGGAGATAGCTTTGGGAGAAAGCCCGTTGGGGGTGCGTTCAGCGAGGTTTACGGCCAGGTGGGTCAGCGGGGTCAGGTTGACGGTTTCCATTTGTAGGTCGCCTGCGCCGCGCAGCCTGAAACTACTGTCCAGCCCCATTGGGTGGCCGAAGGCAATCGGCTCGGCGTCCCTCTGTATGCATTGGGGGACCACGTCGCAAATCATGCGGGTGTTCCCGTCTGCCCGAAGCTCTACCAGGGCCCAGCTATCTGCCTTCCCGCGCAGCTGCCACGTGTAACTACCGTTGTCGTCGGTCAATACCGGCTTTGCAGCCTGTCTTTGTGGGGTGTAGTTGCCGTCTTTGTCGGCAGTCAGTCGGTTGGCTGTTACCAGCCCCTGTTGAATCACCCCTTTCATGGCAGCGCCGGCAATCTCAACGGTCGGCTCATTTGGGCCCTCAGACTGCGCCACTGTGCTGTTGTCGTTGGAAGTAATGTCCAGACCGCAGCCCGAGAGCAGGGTCACCGCAGAAATCATCAGCAGTCCAAGCTTCGATATTTTATGGCCGCAATATGACATTTTTTGCACCAATTTTTTGACGAATTTGAGCAAATCATACAGTGGCGGTTTTGGGTTATATGAGGTCTGGATCTGGTTTTAAAGACAGGTTTCGTCAGTAAACTGGCGTTTACGGAAGGAAACATGTTGAGATAGAAACTTACGTGCTTCGTACTCTCGGTACGCTTTTTAATCTATTGTTTTTATAGGGTTTATTGGATCTGTGGTGAGTGGTGGCCAGGTGCCCGGACGGTGCAATAGCGAAGAGGAATTACAAATTTATACACGCCTGAAAAGCTGACAGAGACAAAAACTCCTGTATCGCTGGCGTCCGCCTTCCCAGGAGAGGGGCGAGGGTCAGTTGGGGTTGTCGCCTGGCCGTCACCGGTTGGTGGCGTAGTAGTTGGGTATGCCGGCACGCTGCCATTGCTCGAATGGTATGAATCTCCCCGGCCAGGCAATGGCCTTGAAGGGCCAGTCAGTGCTTATCCAGTCAATAACCTCATCTTCTATCAGTTGCGCACGCTCTGCATCAAGGTCAATGTGCGTCCATAGATAGGCTTCGGCATCGTGTCTGATGCTGGCTGAAGGGTAGAGGTACAGGCACCCTAGGCACCGTTGCTGATCGTGACTCAGCAGGTGATAGGCGAATGAGCGGCGGGTTTCGAATTCCCGGGCATGCCATGCAAGGTCAGCTTCATCCATTTCCAGGTTTAGATTCTCCGGTGGCCATGGGTCCTCTGGCCCGAAGAAGTGCCGAAGCTTGTCTTGGCTTTCGATAACAGCCGCATAGTCCAGTTCAACCCACTCCGGGCCGGCAGGAACCAGCAGAGCCCGCATGCCCCGCCACTGTGTCGGCACAGCAAAACCATCAATGGGTAGCGAGTGAAAGTCCTTTTCTGAACTAGGCCGCATCGCGCCCTTCGTCTCGCATCAGCCGGCGAATATGAATCTCCAGTCGCCGATAGTCGTCGGATTGCAGGAATGCCTCACGGTCGTTCTGTGGCAGCCCGGCTTTGAAATCGGTGTAAATGGTTTCCTTCAGCCGCCCCGGGTGGCGGGACAGGAAGAAAACAACGTCGCCCAGGTACAGTGCTTCTTCGATATCATGAGATACGGCCATGACGGTGGTGCGCTCCTTGCGAACCACGTTCAACAGAAGGTCCTGCATCTGCCAACGGGTTTCCGGGTCCAGGGCGCCGAAAGGTTCGTCCATGAGGAGCAAGTCCGGATAATTGGCGAGGGTTCGCGCAATGGCCACTCGCTGTCGCATGCCTCCGGAAAGCTGATGGGGGTAGGCGTCTGCGAATTTTTCCAGGCCAACAGCGCGGATGAAGTGATCAACGGAGCCTTCGTTGAGCGCGCTGCTGTCACCATTGATTTTGAGGCCATAGGCGACGTTGTCGCGCACGGTCAGCCACGGAAACGAGGTGTAGTCCTGAAACACCATGCCCCGGTCACGGCCAGGCTGATCGACCGCCCGGCCATTGAGGCTGATGTCGCCCTCCGAGGGTTTCTCCAGTCCGGCCACCATGCGCAACAGGGTGGATTTGCCGCAGCCGGAGGGGCCGAGCAAAACACCCACCTTGCCTGCGGGCAGTGACAGCGAAATGTCATCCAGCGCCAGAATGGTGCGACCACCAGACCGGAAGGTTTTGCTGATGCCGGACACCGAGAGACCCTTGGTGGAAAGCATGGCGATGACTCCTTTTACTGACCGGACTCAAGGATGGTTTTCAGCGGTGTCATATCCACCCCTGCTTCCATCGGATGACGTTGCTCAATGAGTCCGAATTTTAGCCACCAGTCGGTAACCGTTTCCCAGTTTTCCGTAACCTGGCCATTGGGCAGGCCCAGGGGCAGCTCACCGGGCACCAGGCCCATATATTTCGCAGCCTGAGTCTTGTCGAATATCCAGATGCCGCCCTTGTGGATTTCACCAGTTGAGCCGATGACTTTTTCAACATCAGACACCGGAAATCTCAGCGCCTTGGCAATGATTTCGTTGGCCTCGGCGGGGTTTTCCTTCCAGAAGTCCACGGCATCGAAGTAGGCCTGCATCGTCTTGGCAGCGATTTCAGGCTTGTTTTCCAGAAACGTGTCACTCATGTACATGGCATCACCCAGCAGGGCCGTTTCAATCCAGCCGGGCTCTTCCGAGGAGGCGGCAACAGTGGAACCAGGCAGTGCGTCCAGCGCCTGGGAGCCAAACGGTTCCCAGAATTCAGCGGCGCTGACATCACCACCAACCAGTGCACCCACGGCATCGTCCATAATCAGGTTGGTGAATTCGACTTCGTCGATGCCAACACCGTTTTCTTCCAGCCATATGCCCATGAAAATCTGGGTCAGGCCGCCTTCGAGTACTGCGACGGATTCGCCCCGGAGGTCCTCAGCGCTCTCGATTCCGGGCGCAAGCACGATTTTGTCAGTGCCATAGGACGGATTGGTATAGGTGACCATCTTGATCGGGACGCCTTTGTCTGCCGCGATCGGAGCGTATTCTGCGGTGCTGGACGTGACATCCAGTGCATCTGCAGACATCAGTGCGAAACTCTCGTAAGGGTCTTCGATAATGGTGATTTCAAAGTCGAGATCCGGTGCCAGGTTTTTTTCCTGAGCGATAAACCAGAAACCATAGCCCGGCCATGAAAACAGCGACAGGCGCACCGTTTCTGCCGACAGGGCATTTCCCGAAATCAGGGCAAGCATAGCTATACAGAGACCACGTTTAAGCCAGTCCATTTTGTATTACCTCTTGGGTTGGAAAATACATCTGGTCGAGCGCCCTCATCAGGAGTGCCCTCGGCCGAGATAGGGAAAGCATTTGCGGTAAACCAGCCTGAACAGAACGTCGAACAGTAGGCCGAGTACGCCGATGGTGACGATGCCCGCCATGATGTCGTCTACATGCACAAAGCGTTTGGCCCGCATCATCATGGCCCCGATGCCGTCGGTTGCGGCGACAATTTCAGCGATCACCAGGTAAGTCCAGCTTACTGCCAGCATCTGCCGGCAGGTATCCACATAACCGGGGAGTGAGTGACGAAAGAGCACAGTCCACAGAATAATGCGGCGCCCGCCACCCAGCGTTTTAGCGGTTTCGATCAATACCTTTGGCGTTTGTCGGGTGACATCGGCAAGCATGATGACCAGGAAGAACACCACGCCCATCAATAGCAGCGTTATCTTCTGGGTATCTCCGGTGCCCAGCCACATCAGCAGCAGCGGAATAAAGGCCGGCGCCGGCAGATAACGCCAGGCACCAAGCAGCGGATTGAGCACACCGTCTACCCGGGCAAACGAACCCATCAACAGCCCAATAGGCAGAGCGATCAGGATAGCGATGCCAAAGCTGATCACGATACGGGTGACACTCGATATCACGTCGCTGAAAAAGTCTTTCTCGAGGAATAACTCCTGCAGTGAACTGAAAACAGCCATGGGTCCGGGATACAGGCGATCCGGCGCCAGGCCCATCTGCGAGGTAATCTGCCAGAGCAGAAGAAAGGCAATCCAGCCCATGGCGCCCAGGACCAGACGCTGAATACCCGGAATCGACTGATTGAAATCGAACCAGTAATCCGACCGTTTCTGCGCCTTATTAGCAGTGGCTTTTTCCGTGGCCATCGCTTGTGGTGTCGCTTTGTCCGAGAGCTTTGCGGTCATTGGTTTAACCTCAGAAAGCCGTCAGGAAGCTGAGCCCGTAAACCGGAACGGCTTTGCCATCATGCAATGCTTCGGGTACCTCAACCTGCCCGTAGGTTTCTGCGTAGATGCCGTCGAGACGGTTGCGGTGATAGCTCCTGAGCTGTCCTTTCATGCCGACAGTGCGGGTGTAGGCGTTGCCAAACAGTTCGTTATGCAGCGCCGGCAGTTTGTACCAGGGCATCGTGGGCTTGGCATGGTGCGCATTGTGGTAGCAGAAATTGAGCACCAGTAGATTCAGGACGGGCCAGCGGCGTGAAATCAGATTGCTGTAGGTGTTGTCCTGTTCGTATTCGCGGTCGCCTTTCCGGGGCAATTCCGCGTCCGGGGCTTTCAGGTTGACCACGATTTCATAGTTGTGCTGATAGGCATCAAAGAATCGCAGCACCATGAGCATCAGCAGATAGGCGAGGGCGTACAACAGAACGGCTTTCATACTCCAGATAGCCAGCGCCACGAGCACCGCTACACGGGTCAGCAGAACAGCTACAAGGCGTTTTCTCAGCGAGCTTGTGCCAATGCGCGTAAAAGGTGCCACCATCAGCACGGCGTGCATCAGAATGTCGACGGCCGGGATGTAGCACCACTCCAGGGCAAAAACGATTTTTTCGGTTCCGGGATGGGCCTTCAGCCATTCGCGGTAATCGAATGAAATCGGATCGGCGTTGTCCACATGATGTCGCATGTGCTTGTACCGCAGATCTTCGTAGGTGCCATAGCTGCCACCCGTTATCCAGTTAAGCAGTCTGCCCAGGCGGGTATTGTGTTCGGTCTTTTTAAAGATGGCATTGTGGGCGCAGTCATGCACAAGGTAAGCAGCGATTACCATGCCGTGGGCGCAGGCGAGCACGCCGAATGCCGGCAGTAAAAATCCCGGCTGGGCCATCAATAGCCAGCCGCCAATGTATGTCGTGAGAATGTAGGCCAGGACAAGCGTCAGCGGCCATACACCGTCCGAATGGCGAAGATGCTGAGTAATGTTGGGCATGGTCCTGTTGTCTCCTGTAGATTCTGGACGATAAAGCGTCAGGCGATTTTCGAAGATTGGGCAGCTGAGGATTGCCAGCGCTTGAAGTGCGACAGTTCCTCTTCCCCGATCCATCGATTGAGAGACCAGAGATCGGCAATGGGTGCCTGGGTGAACGGCAGCAGGTGCAGGTAGCCATCGGTTCCGAATTCGGGAGTCATGTAGCTGTATTCCAGTCCCCGTTCGGACTGTGATTGCCACACCGCTTCCCAGCAGGCCTGGTGCGAGGCCAGCGCCTCGGCGTACTCGGGTGCGGCCGGGTGTGGTACCTGTGGGCCCTGGTCGTAGCCAACGCGGGAGTGAATGTGGCGCGCCTGCTCAGCCGTTCTCACTATGCAGTCCCACTCGATGTGTGGCAGGCGTTCGCTGACCACTGCCCAGTGGCTGAAATCACAGGTGACGTCGATGTGGGGCACTTTCTCCAGAATGGCGACCGTGTTCCATGGGCTGAAAAAACTGCGGCCCCGGTGGGTTTCGAAACTGACCGGAATGCCGAGCCTGTCAGCAATGTTCTGGGCTTCGGAGAAAAAGCGTATTGAGTCATCGATGGGCCATGCGTCACAGCCGCCCATTACATTGACAAATTCCGGCTTCAGGCCGGTTCTGGTAGCGCTCAGCAGCTTGGTTTCGAAATCTTCCAGATGTTCTGTGATGCTGGCATTGCGTCGCGGGACGTAGCTCCCGGTGGTACAGACTTCCTGAACCCACAGGAGTTTGTTCGCGGTCAGAGTCTCACCAAAGGCATGAGCCGCCTGGGCGGTTCCAGGCACAGGCGCCTCGATACCATCAAATCCGGCCTCGTTGACCTGATCAACGGCTTGCGCCAATGAGCCTTCATGTCCCCATAAAGTTTTGAAGCGTTTCAGGTGCACGGATGACTCCCTCATAGTTTTGCTGGATATATGGAGTCTTGGTTGCAACCGTTGTGCCATATGCCTGGAAACGCTTTAAATATACATGCTGACATGTAAAAGGTGGGCGGTCAGGGTCGTTTTTTGGCGGGTTTTGTGTTGGTGATTGGTGCAGCTGCACATGGGTGGTGCGCCTGGACCTTCATTACCACATACATCGCGATGGTGCTGATTACGTCATTCACTCTGGTGGCCGGCAGAGCCGGGAAGAGACCGGAAAACCTGCTCGAAAGCCTTCAGGCTTGTGCCTTGCGTACTGATTGAGCGATGCTGGCAAAATTTACCATGTCTTTCATGGCGTGCATGTGTGGTTGACGATCAGCGCCTGTTTGCGAGGAATACAGTATGAGATCGGTTGTACTTCTGGATGGTGGCCTTGGCCAGGAAATCTATCGGAGGGCTCGCAGTGTCAGTTCTCCACTATGGTCCGTGGCGGTGATGCTGGAGCAACCCGAGGTTGTCACGGCGGTGCATGCGGATTTTATCCGTGCCGGGGCCAGGACCCTGTCGCTGAATACCTACGCGGCGACACCAACCCGCTTGCGTGAGCAGGGGATGCACGAACAGATGGCGGAGGTTCATCAGCAAGCCTTTGATGCCCTCGAGCGTGCTATCACTGAGACCGGCGCAGAGGTGGATATTGCAGGTTGTCTGGGCCCACTGACCGGCAGCTATCGGGGCCAGCCTGACCGCGCCTTTAAAGATCTGAGAAACGAATATTCCACACTGGTCCGGTTGCAGGCCGACGCCGATGTGTTCCTGATCGAAACCATGACCAACAGCCTGGAAGCCCGCGCTGCGTGTGCCGCAGCGAGCGAGGCAGGTAAGCCCTATGGCGTGGCCTTTCGTCTTGAGGAGGATGGCAGGCTGAAATCCGGTGAATCGCTGGCCGAAGCGGTCTCATCAGTGAAAAGCTACGCGCCCACCGCTATTATGCTGAACTGCTGCGACCCCGAAGTGTTGACTGCCAGCATGCCCGAACTGGCTGGGCTTTATCCGTGTGTGGGCGGTTATGCCAATGCTTTCAAGTCGGTACAGGCGATGGCCGATGGCGGTCTGGCTGATGCTCTGGAGGCGCGGGCGGATATTTCACCGAGTGCCTATGCTGCGCATGTGCAGCGTTGGCTGGCGGAGGGTGCAAGCGTTGTTGGTGGCTGTTGCGAAATTACGCCCGGGCACATTCGCCATCTAGCCGATACGCTTGCAGATGAGTTCGAGTCTGTCCGTTTTTCTGAGCTGGTTTAGATAGGAAAGGCTCAGACCGGCGCCACACCAAAAAGCCATTGGTGCGCCCAGATCACCATGACCACATACACCGCAAGTCCGCCGATCACGGCGATGGCGTCATTCGCTCTGGATGCTGGCAGGGTGGGGATGGGCCGCTGGGTTCTGCGCTTCATGGAAATCCGGTCAACTACCGCCCACGCCAGGAAGGAGCCGAACAAGAGCAGGTCGTGCACCATGCCATTGGCCAGAAGGTGAGCGAGTGCCCAGAGCTTGACCGCGACGAGCATCGGGTGCCCCACCTTTGCCTTGATCTTGCCCGGAAAGTAAGTGGCGAACAGTAGCGGAAAGACCGGGACCAGAAGCAGAAAGGACAGGTGCTTAAGCCAGCCCGGTGGTACATAGACCACGGTCGGATCCATGCGCGCAGCACCGTAGCCCCAGATGATCAGTACCAGGCCGACGAGGGAAACCAGTCCGTAGAGCCCCTTGAAGGGGAGCTCGCCCAGAGAGTCGTGCAGGCGATTGCGAAACGGTTCGTTGACGATGGACAGTGAGTGCACGCCGAGAAACAGAACCAGGCCGACGATCAGTGTGGTCATGTGCCAAACTCCTTGTTGTATAGGGGGTGGGCCTTTGTCCATGAGTGGCCCTGAGGTGAAAATCCCAGTCAGTATAGCCGCGCAAACCGAGACAGCACACTCCCGAGTGTTTATCATCCATAGCCGGTTTCACCGGATTAAAAAGGCGCCCATGAAGCTTCCCAAGGTCACCATTGTACTGGTATCCGCATCCCTGCTGTTTGTTCTCTGGGAGCAAACCCGGGAACAACCGGAACCTGTTGATGCCAGTCGTTTTACCAATCTTGCCGCAAATCCGGTTGAGCGCAGTGTTGCTGTGGACTGGGTGATTACTCAGGTTCCGGCCCTGTGTGAGGATGCAGCCGGGCAGAGCCGCCGCTCAGAAGCCCATTCAGAATGCGTCAGCAAAAGCGAGGCCCGCACATCTTCCTGCCGGCGGGCGCTCTATGACAGGTTCCCGAGTGTGATAGCCTCCGACGACGTGTTCCGGGATCTGTCCATCACGGCGATGAATTGTCTGGTTCCCCGATCAGGAGTGGTTGAATAGTATGTCTGAAGATCCGTTGAAAGCCTTGTCCGACATGGCCAGTGATGCCCATGCCCGCATACAGGCGACCCATCAGCATATCAATCCGGTAGTGGAAGTGCGCCGCGGCATGCGTGATTCGGGCATTCCCGCCGATGTGATGACCATCGACTGCCTGCGCACACGCCGGCGTATAACCCTCATCCTGCATGATGAGCAGCCGGGCGTGCTGCTCTACCAGTTTGTGACCATCGAAGATGAGGTGGGTGACGATTTCAAACAGATGGCGTTGTCGGATGTAGACACAACAACACTGTTTGACTGGATACAGGACTACTTTGGCTGACCCGGCCGCCCGTGCCTTTACCGTTTGAAGAACCTGGGGTTACGTTCGATGAACGAATCGATCCAGCGCTCCAGGAACGACCGTTCGTCGGGATTCTTGAGATAACGCCAGCCCAACAGGGAAATGACCAGGGCACCAACGCCGTCGACGATCAGGTCCCACATGGTGTCGGTCAGCCCTGACGGGTCGCCCAGCATGGGTTTCTGCATATTCATGCCGAAAAAAGAGTCCATGGTGAACTCGAAGATCTCCCACAACGCCCCCACACCCAATGCAAACATGAAAGCAAAGAAGGCGACGAAACCGGGTTTCATGTGCACGTGGATCTTCTCGGTTTCGTTCATGATGTGGACGAGCAGAAAACCGAGAATGCCCAGCAAAAAGCCGGACATGGTATGCAGTGCCATGTCCCACCACCAGAAGCGGGTGTAGTAATCCCGTATCTCGCCCAGAAACAGGGACGCAAACACGAATGCGATAGCAGCAAGCTGCAGTTCTGGCGGAATGTGGATCCGGAAACGGCGCTCAAACAGCAGCGGGAAAAAAGTGATCGCTATGATCATTGCGGTCAGGAACGCGGTAAACCAGCGTTGGCCCCAGATTGCAAATGCCGTTTCGGCCAACAGTATCAACTGCAACGCAATAGTAATTCTTTGGTGGGTGATACGAATGCGCATGGGTCTGAGGCTCGCGAAATCAGTGTGTTAACCCTATCACATCATGATTGATGGTGGCTGTTGGTATCTCCAATGGTCCTGATTTCTGATTTGTTGTTCAAAACCCATCGTAAATAGAAATCAGGTTCCGAAAGAATTTTCAATCCAGACTTGGGCACGGAATGTTCAGGCCTGGCCCGGAGGTGTTCGCTTGACCATGGATTCTGATTCATCACATCGTGTTGCCAGTGCACTCAAGACCCAGTTCATTGCCGATGCCTTGGCAATGCCGGTGCACTGGTATTACAACCCGATGGACATCGAGAAAGCCTTTCCCGGGGGTGTTCAGCGGTTTGAGGCCGCGCCGGATTTTCACCCTTCCTCTATCATGTCGCTGCATTCGACCAGCAGCGGAGGCCGCCGTTCAGTGCGGAGCGCGACAAATGAGAGGGCGCCCCGAATTGTGGGTGACGTCATTCTGAAGGGCAAGGCCCAGTACTGGAACGTGCCGAACGTTCATTATCATCAGGGGATGGGGCCGGGAGAGAATACCCTGAACGCCCACTGTGCCCGTGTTCTTATGCGTTCGCTGGTTGATGGGAAAGGGCATTATGATCAGCAGGCATTTCTGTCGGCTTATATCGGCTTTATGACGGCAGACCCTCCCGCGCACACGGATACTTACGCCGAGTCTTACCATCGGGGTTTTTTTGCCAACCTGCAGCGGGGCCTCCCTCCGGAAAAATGCGCGATGACAACCCACGATACGCCGTCAGTTGGCGGGTTGGCGACAATTGCCCCGCTGGTATTCTCGCAACGACTCAGGGGTGCCGGCGTGCCCGCGATACAGGCATTGTGCCGCGAACATGTGGCACTGACCCATCCGGATGAGTCTTTGATGAAGGTCTGTGACCGCTATGTAAGCCTGCTCTGCGGGTTGATGGAGAGGCCGGGTGAAGAGGATGTGAAGTCGCTTCTGGCGGAAGCCGGCAAAGGCGGGGCTGGTCTCGATATCGCTGGTCTGGTGAAGCGCAATCTGCCCGATCTGCAGGTTGTCGGCCGGCTGTACTCGCCGGCCTGCTATATTTCCGATTCGTGGCCGGTTGTCCTGTATCTGGCTTACAAGTACCACAGGGACCCCTGGCTCGCGCTTCGCGTGAACACCAATCTGGGTGGTGATAATGTTCACCGGGGCATGGTGCTTGGCGCACTGATGGGACTGTTGACTGACGAAATAGCCACCAGCTGGTTTGAGCAGCTGGTGGCAAGCAAGGCGATTGATCAGGAGGTCGACGCGCTGATCAGCGCGGCAACCGCTCCCAGACAGTAACTTCAGAAAGCGTGTGCTGGAATTTGTGTTGGGTTTCGCGAATCACAAACGGCACTTTTCTCGGCTCACTCACCAAACGGAAGTTCCGGGAAAGACAGTCTTTCAGGCCATCCAGTGTGGTGTAATTTTCACCATCCTTTTTGAAACCGCCAATCCACTCTTCCTTCGGCGTGTGCTCTTCCAGCCACGTGTAGGGTGAGGCGATGATCAGCAACCCACCGTCATTGATCCGTTCATGGATGCTGTCCAGAAAACGCTTTGGCCGGTAAAGCCGGTCAATCAGATTGGCCGCCAATATCAGATCGTAGCCCGCATAGTGCGGCTTGAGGTTGCAGGCATCGCCCTGATGGAAACTTACTTTACCGGCGCAGTCTTCAAGCCCCAGCTCTTTGAGGGTCCGGGTGTGATAACTGACCAGCTCTCCTTCTTCGGCAAGCGAGTAACGAACGGAGCCTTGCTCGGCCATTTCCACCCCGAGCCGGATAAAGTTGGCCGAGAAGTCTACGCCCTCCACTTCGCTGAACTGTCTCGCCAACTCGAAGCTTGAGCGACCGCAGGCGCAGCCGAGATCCAGGGCTTTTCCGGTGGGCTTGCCTTCCATGGACGCCAATGCCAGGTCCGCCAGGGCCTTCGGGAAGTTCTCAACGCCGAACCAGGTATCGCCAAAGTGAAACTCTGCGTACTCGGTCAGCAGCCGGTCGCTTTCGTAGTAGCCATTGGGTTGGGTCGCCTCATGCTCAGAGGCGATGTAGCGAAAACCGGCATGCTGAAAGAAGTGACGTCTGAAGGCATAGCGTGCTGCCAGCCTTGCTTCGTTGCCACAGGAAATCCAGGAGCCACCCTTGATCAGGTTGTGTTGCCCGTCGAAGGTGGGCGTTGTGAAATCATCGTAGAGCGGATGCACCTTGAAGTTGTCAAACGGGTAAGTGGGTGTTTCTGTCCACTGCCAGACATTCCCGACAACATCGAACCACTCGCCGTGACGGAACCGGGTAACCGGGCAGGAAGATGCGCCATGGTCCAGATGGAGGTTGGCATTGGCAGGGTCCGTTCCGATTTCCTCTATGCCAGCCTCCGAGCACAAGCGGTACCACTCGTCCTCGGTTGGCAGGCGGATCGGCAGTCCGGTTTGTTCCTGCTTCCACTCACAGAAGGCCTTGGCTTCGTGGTAGTTCACCTCCACTGGCCAATCCCAGGGCATTTCAATTTCTTCGGTCATCAGACGCAGGTGCCAGCCATTGTGCCAGCGCCAGAACGTCGGGTGCTTCGCTTTGGCAAACCGGCGCCAAGAGCCTCCCTCTTCGCTCCAGTAGCTGTCCTGCTCATAGCCACCAGCCTCTACAAATTCCAGGAACTCCTGGTTGCTCACCAGATACTGGCTGGCGTTGAACTTCTCAACGCTCGCGTCGTGTTCTCCGTACTCATTGTCCCATCCGTAGTAGGTATCGTCGAAAGATTTGCCGATCTGAACAGTGCCGGCAGGAACACTGATGAGGGTATTCTCTGGTGCGTCCCCGGTTTCGCGTATGGGTGCCCACGCCGGCTGCGATTTTACCCTGGCCAGATCATGCTGGCGGATGAGCACGGATGACGTTTCCAGGTGAATGCGCTCGTGCTCGATGCCCATAATGATCGGCCACCAGGGGTTTTCCCAGTTGACGGGCAGATTCAGAGGCAGGGTTTCAATCAGCTCAAGCACGCTGGCGCGTACCTTGGCGCGGTAATCCATCACGGCAGAAACACTGGGCCATTCGTAGTGATCATCGTTCAGGTCGTCCCAGCTCATTTCATCCACACCTACGGCGAAAACGGATTCCATGTGCGGGTCAATGCGCTCTGGCAATAGCTTTGCCAGTATCAGTTTGTTGACGAAAAAAGTCGCGGTATGGCCGAGATAGAAAATGAGCGGGTGTCTCAGTGAAATGGACTTTCTGTAATAGCCCGCATCATCGGCCAGACAGTCGAATAACCGTGTGTAGGTGTCGAAGGTATTGGTGAAATAAAGCGCAATCTCGTTGCGCTTATCATCGACACCACCCTCTGCAAGGTTGGGGGTTCTGCGCAGTGCTGGTCGGTTTTGCATCGATTCAAGGCGGTTGGCAGCGGATGATTGTTCCTGAACTGGCAATGTCATGGTCAAACACGTCCTTTTTGGTATTAACTCCCAATCCAATACGTTGCACCACAGACTCATGGTTCAATAATTTTCGACGAAACAGTACAAGCGTGCCTGTTTTGTTTTTTTTGATGCTCTTCCCTCCCGTGCGTAGCTTCCATTTCGTGCGTGCATAGTCATGACATTTCCTGTAGCCTGCGCGGCTTTTTCTTCGAGAGACCGATCTTATGACCGCGAAATCTCCGTCCGCCCCGAGGGCAAAATCCAGTGCTCTGGCTGACAGCGATCCGGTAGTGCTGGTGCTTACTATCGGCTTTATTCTGCTGTTCGTTGGCGCCTCGATTATGAACAGCAATTACGTCGCTGACCTCATCGGCAGTGGCTTTGCCTGGACAGCGACCTATCTGGGGACCTTCTTCCAGCTTTTGCTGTTACTGACATTTTTCATCGCAATTGGCACGGCGCTCAGCCGCGCAGGAGCAGCACGAATCGGCGATCTTGACCGACCGGAAATCGGACGGTTCCGCTGGCTGTCGATGATCATGTGCACCCTGCTGGCAGGAGGCGGTGTGTTTTTTGCCGCGGGCGAGCCGGTTTATCATTTCGTGGTGACGCCACCGGCCTTTGATACCGAGGCAGGCACCGCGGCTGCCGTAGCGCCAGCCATGGCCCAGTCGTTCACCCACTGGGGATTCCTCGCCTGGGCGGTGTTAGGGTCTTTGACGGCCCTCGTGCTCACCCGGGCCCATTACGGCCAGGGCAAGCCTCTTCAGCCACGAACTTTGTTGTACCCGGTGTTTGGTGAGAAGGTGATTCAGGGCCGCCTTGGCGGGGTGATCGATGCTTTCTGTGTGATTGCGGTGGTGGCAGGCACCGTTGGCCCGATCGGATTCCTGGCGACCCAGATGAGTTTTGGTTTGCATGAGCTGTTTGGCGTGTCTGATGGCTACGGTACACAACTGACGGTGCTGGTCATTCTTGCTGGTGTTTACATGACATCCGCCATGACGGGATTGCACAAAGGGATTCAGCTTCTCAGCCGCTTTAACGTGCTGTTGGCGTTGGCTATTGCAGCCGTGATTTTCATTTTTGGCCCAACGTTGTTCCTGGCCAATACTTACATCCAGTCCATGGGTGAATATGCAACCTCCTTTTTTGCCATGGCGACCATGACGGCCGAGATTGCGCCTGAATGGTGGATGAAATGGTGGACGGTGTTTTTCTTTGCCTGGTTTATTGGTTACACGCCTCTGATGGCAGTCTTCGTCTCACGGATTTCCCGTGGGCGGACGGTGCGGGAAATGATTCTGGCGGTGGCCCTGCTGGCACCGATAGCCACCACTATCTGGTTTACCCTGCTCGGTGGTTCCGGCATTTACCATCAGCTGGCGGGCACATTCGACCTTACCGACGCACTGAACAATTTCCGTTTTGACGTTGCCACTCTGACGGTGGCTCAGGCACTGCCTGGTGGTACCTGGATGGCGGCGGCGATTCTGCTGCTTACAACCATATTCGTTGCCACCACGGGCGACTCCATGAGTTATGCCATTGCCATGGTTGGTGCCGGCCACGATGAGCCAAGCCCCTGGATTCGGGTATTCTGGGGTGGTGCCATGGCACTGATGGCGGCCATTCTTCTTTATATGGGAGCGGGGCAGATCGGGGTGTTGCAGCAATTCATTGTAATGACGGCGATACCCGTATCGCTGATTATCCTGCCTTCACTCTGGACGGGGCCCAAAGCGGCCATGGCAATGGCACGGGAACAGGGGCTGGTGTAGTCTCTTTGTCAGACTGTTTGCCAATACAATCTGACACTTCAAGGATATATCGGGTATGCCCATACAAACCGTTTGGATTGCGGGAGCGTCCGCCGGCATCGGCGAGGTGTGCGAGGATATTGCTGGCGGCATGGGTTTAGTGTGATCAATCATGATTCGCACCGCGATGTTGGAAAGCAGCGTGTCATCCGGGGTGTTCTCGCGCAGGCCGCGTTGCGGTTCGGGAGCTTTCAGGTGGCTGCTTCTCGTTAGTGGATTATTCCTGGTCAGCCCGGCTGCAGGTGCCGAACCAAGTACGGATCAATGTATCGCCAGCAACGTTCAGCCAGAATCTATCGACCTTGACCAGCCCCGGGACCAGTTGGCACGCCAGAGTGACCTGGTAATCCCTGAGGGGGCCCGCATTGGCCGGGTCCGCATTGTTCGTCGCCCCATTTTTGATGTCAGTGATCCGGAACAGGACAATTTTCTCTATCGCACCCTGAATGCGCTGAATACGCCCACCTGGGCGTCGGCTTTGCGTGCCCAACTGGTGTTCAACGAAGGGGATCCCTACGACCCGGCCCTGATTGCCGAGTCCGAGCGCGTCCTACGCCAGCGCGAGTACCTGACGGCCGCCTGGGTCGGCGTGACGCGTGTCTGTGGGGATGAATTGGAGGTGAGCGTTCTGGCGCGGGACACCTGGACGCTGCTGCCCACTGTCGGGGGATCGCGGTCCGGTGGCGAGAACACCACCAACACCGGCCTTTCCGACCCGAATTTTCTGGGCTCCGGAAAAAGCGCAGGTATTTCCTACACGAAAGATCCCGACCGCTCCGAAACCAGTGTCTATTATGACGACCCTAATGTCCTTGGGTCCCATTGGCAGAGCGGATTTGCCTACGATGACCGCAGCGATGGGCGTGGCCGCAGCGCTTACCTGGAGCGCCCGTTTTTCAGCCAAAGTGCTGACTGGCGGTTTGGATTGAGCGGCATAGACGACGTGCGTGAACAATCCCGTTTTGTGGGTGCTGAGGCCATCGCTGATTACCGTCGTAGCCAGAAGTTTGTTGGGGTTGATGCAGGATGGCGGCTGTTGGAACGCAATGACCGGCTGTTTCGGCTGCTTGCCGGCTACCGTTTCGATGCCCTGGAGTTTGAACGCCTGCCGGATGAGCCAGATCTTGATTTGCTGCCAGAGGACCGGACGTTGAGTTATCCATGGATCGGCTTTGACTATCGCGAAAACCGCTTCCGGGAGATGACAAACCTGACCCAGTTGCAGCGGGTAGAGGATGTCCGGGATGGGTCTGTGTGGCGTACCGAACTTGGTTATTCATCGTCTGGTCTGGGCGCCACAGAAGATCGCGTGGTGCTGAATATGGAGTTTCAGGATGCGCTACTGGCCACCGCAACCAATTACGCCCGATACGGCATCAGCCAGAGCGGGAACTATCGGCTGGACGATAACCGCTTCGAAAATCTTCAGGGAACACTCAGTCTGGAGTACTTTCATGGCGGGTCGGTGCGCTGGAATAGTTGGTACACCAATCTGTCCGTCACCGCAGCCCATAACCTGACCGTCGACCAGCAACTTTTGATTGGCGGTGAGAATGGCCTCCGAGGTTATCCGAGCGAATACCAGCAGGGTAACCGGCGGGCGCTATGGACGCTGGAGCGCCGATTTTTCCCGGACTGGCACCCATACAAACTATTTCGGCTGGGTGGGGTGATATTCACTGATGTGGGACGAGCCTGGTTCGACGATGGCCGCAACAATGGACCGGACGATGGGGTGCTGAAAGATATAGGATTCGGCCTGAGGCTGGCCTCAAGCCGGATTGAAGTGCAGCGGATGCTCCACCTGGACTTCGCTTTCCCGCTGGATGGTGATGACAGTATTGATCAGGTGCAGGTGTTGTTGCGGGGACGATCGAATTTCTAGCAAATGATATTCCCGCAACGAGCAAGAGGGTTTCCCGGTCGCGAATTTTGAGCCCTAGAAGGAATGCCCCAGCAATCCCAGAACACCGAGGATGATCAGGTAGCCCGCTACGATGTAATTGAGCAGTTTTGGAAATATCAGTATGCCAATGCCTGCGCCCAGGCTGATCAGAGGTGCAAGTTCAAGATGAAGTGTCATACGGCGGGTCTCCATTAATGATTACCGATTTCCTGCAGAGCGCGTTTATGGAATCATACTCCGCGGCTCATATAAGAACTTTGAGTACGAGAGTTTAGCAGGTAAGCGTGGCGCACAACCTTTCTGAAGTATGAACGTTGGTGAATACGATGAACAATGACGAATTGAGCCAGATCCTCGAACTGGATGGCGAGGAGCGATATGACTACTTTCTGAGCCTTGTTGGCGAGGAGCGGGAAATCTGGATTCTGGTAAATGCGGATAACCGTTTCCTGAAAATCGAGTCGGAAAATGGCGATATTGCTCATTTACCTGTTTGGCCCGGCTCGGCCTTTGCTGCCGAGTATGCAAAGGACTCGGATGATCTATCGCCGAAAAGCATCTCGCTGCCCGACTTTTTCAGGAAATGGGTGCCGGGCCTCACCAAAGACGGCTTGCAGGTGGGGGTGTTCCCGGGGCGCGATGACACCCTGTGGATCACCGAGCCGGAGGAATTGAAGCGCGACTTGCAGGACGAGATGTCGAACTTTTGAGCAGGGATAAGCACGGCGAGCTCAAGAGGGTGGCTAGTTCGGGTAGAAGGTGGCAAAGTTCACCACCTCAAAAGACAACTTCAGCAAGAGGATGTTCCGGTGACGGACCTTGTAAATTACCAATTGGAAGATGGCGTAGCCACGATCACTATCAGTAACGGCAAGGCCAATGCGCTCAGCCACGACGTGTTTGAGGCGTTGGATCACGCCCTGGACCGCGCTGAGGAAGACAAGGCCGTGGTCATCCTGACCGGGCAGCCGGGTATTTTCTCCGGTGGCTATGACCTGAAAGAAATGCAGAAAGGTCCGAAGGAGGCCTCTGCGCTGGTCACCGTCGGGTCAAAGTTTACGCGTCGTCTGGCTGCATTTCCGCTGCCAGTCATTGGTGCCTGCAGCGGGCATGCAATTGCCAAGGGAGCCTTTATCCTGCTGTCGGTGGATTACCGCATCGGCATTGAAGGAGATTTCAAACTGGGCCTCAACGAGGTGGCCATCGGTATGACCATGCACCATGCCGGTATCGAGATCGCCCGTCATCGTCTGTCGCCTGGTCACTTCTATCGCTCCGTGGTTAATGCGGAA
Source organism: Marinobacter sp. (assembly GCA_046260345.1). Classification (GTDB taxonomy): domain Bacteria; phylum Pseudomonadota; class Gammaproteobacteria; order Pseudomonadales; family Oleiphilaceae; genus Marinobacter. The sequence goes on from JBHEPI010000135.1 coordinate 32,196, forward strand.
ATCTTTAACCCGGCTGATGCGGTTCAGGCCGGCTTCCTGGATGAAATTGCTGCACCTGAGCAGCTCAGGGCACGGGCGAATGAAGTGGCGCAGCAGTTCAGGAAACTCAACATGACGGCCCACAAACAAACCAAGCGCAAGGCCAAGGCCGAATATCTGGAACTGCTGGATGACTGTATCCTTAAGGATGCGGAGCATCTTGGTCTGATGGCGTAATCACTCAGGGCCTGATTAACCGTTTATATTTCACTTTTTGTCACGGAATCAGAAGCAATGCCAAAAGCAGGTGAAATCAAGAAGAATTCGGCGGTTGAGTACGAAGGTAGCGTGTACTTCGTAAAGGATATCGAGCGGTCAGTTCCGCAGGGGCGGGCCGGTGGCAGCCTCTATCGCATGCGCCTTTACGATGTTGTGACCGGGTACAAGATCGACCAGACGTTCAAGGATTCGGACATGCTGAACCTTGCGGATCTGGTACGCCGGCCCGCAAGCTTTTCCTATTCCGATGGCGACGAATACGTCTTCATGGATACCGAGGACTACACCCAGTACAGTCTGAATCGTGAAGCCATTGCGGAAGAACTCTTGTTCATTGACGAGGAAACCCAGGGCTTGATGGTGATATTGGTCAGCGACGCGCCAGTGGCTCTCGACCTGCCCCCGACGGTGGATCTTGTCATTGAGGAAACCGATCCCTCCGTCAAAGGCGGCTCTGCAACTGCAAGAACCAAGCCTGCCAGGTTTGCTACAGGGCTGGTTATCCAGGTTCCGGAGCATATTTCCACAGGTGATCGCATCAAGATCAATGTGGAAGAGCGACGGTTTCTGGGGCGGGCCTGACCCGCAGATTCACCGGAAGGTTTTCAGAAATTGCCGGTGCTTTCGCAGCGCGCTGTCGATACCGGCAGCTCTCAGTCGCACGGTCTGTCCCGGCATGCATTGAGCAAGTCGACTGGCAGCCAGAGGTGTCAGATTACCCAGTCGCGGGTAGCCGCCAATGGTCTGCCGGTCATTCAGTAGCGCAATGGGCTGGCCATCCGGCGGCACCTGAACAGCGCCCAGTGAAATGCCTTCCGATACCATGGACGTTATGCTGCAATGCAATGTCGGGCCGGTCAGCCTGACCCCCATGCGGTCTGCGCGCTGATCCACCTGCCATTCGGCATTGAAGGCATTGAACAGGCTTTTGCCGGTGAAGGCGGCAACCTGGGCACCGGGGATCAGGTCCAGCGTTACCGCAGCCCGGTAATCCGGTTGGTCTGATTCAGGTGCGGCCTGCTCCGCTGGCTGTGGCGCATTGTCTCCGATGTCCAACACATCGTTTTCCCGAACACTGTTGCCCCGGCCATCGAATCCTCCGAGTTGCTCCCTCGCCACGCAGGCCACACTGCCCAGTACCGAATCTGTGCTGAAGCCGCCGGCCACAGCGAGATAGGCGCGCAGACCATTGGCGGGCGTGCCGAAGGTCAGTGTATCGCCTGCCGACAGGGTCAGGGTTTGCCAGCGGGGCACTGCCTGTCGGTTGAGCCTGGTGCCGAGATCGGCGCCGGTGACAGCAATGACCATATCCCGTTCCGCCACCAGCACCAGACCGCCAAAGGTAATCTCCAGTGCCGGAGCACCCCAGGTATTGCCTGCCAGATGATTGGCCCAGGCCCAGGCGTGAAGGTCGGCGGGGCCGCCCTGGGTGACGCCAAGATGGCGAACCCCGAAGCGTCCGGAATCCTGCAACAGTGCCAGCGGACCGGCGCGGGTTACGCGAAATCCGGGCGTTGGCGCAGAGATCATTCTGATTTCTCCCTTGCTACAGGCGCAGGATCACCGCCCTGATCTTCGAAGGTTGCCTTGTCCACCGCCACAAACTGCACCCGGTCGCCCATTTTCAGCAGACTGAATCCGTCACGGTTGCGGTAGAACAGGCGGGCGGCGGTCCGTCCTATCAGATTCCATCCGCCAGGCGTGACCACCGGGTAAGCTGCGGTCTGCTGGCCGGCGATAGCAACGCTGCCAGCGGGTACCCTGGCGCGTGGGGTGTCCATGCGGGGGCAGACCAGTTTTTCATCAAGCAGCCCCATAAAGGCAAACCCCGGGGCAAAGCCCAGCGCGAATACCCGGTATTGGTGGTAACTGTGACTGTCGATAACCGCCTGCTCTGTGATGCCAGACAACTCCGCCACCCGCCTCAGGTCGGGGCCAACGCTGGCGTCGTACCAGGTTGGCAGTTCGTGGAGATCACCTTCGGCACCACTGTCCACCGGGGTGAGACGCGCCAGCACCCCGGTCAGTCGGTTGCGGGCCTCACAGGGGGTCATCCGGGCCGGATCAAAAACCACCATCAAAGTAGTGTAGGAGGGCACCATATCCACCAGCGCGTCGCCAAAGGCGAACTCGCAATCGTGTGTGAGGGCTGTCAGCCACAGCAGGTTTTTCTCCTCTATGGTGTCGAACAGCCTTACCATCCAGGCATCCAGACCCGCACGTTCCAGCGCGGGCAACGGCGAGTAGTTCATGAGGCCTCTTTCAATGCTGTCAGCATCTGGCGAATCGCGCGAACTGACGCCACCGACTCCTCGTTATCCCCGTGCACGCACAGGGTGTCGGCGGTCAGGATCAGCTCACTGCCATCGCTGGCCGCCAGTGGCTGGCCGGTGGCGATGCGTTTGGCCTGATCAATGATGGTGGCGGGGTCGTGGTGAACGGCGCCCGGCTGAGAGCGGGAGACGAGCCGCCCTTCACTGTCGTAAGCGCGATCGGCAAAGGCTTCAAACCAGAGGGTGATGCCATGCCGCTCTGCCAACTCGCTCATGGCTGAGGTGTCCCGTGTTGCCAGCGTCATCAACGGCAGGTCTGGTTTGTATGCCAGAATCGCACGGGCAACCGCGGTAAAGATCTCCGGGTGACGGGCCATATCGTTGTACAGTGCGCCGTGGGGCTTCACGTAGCGGAGTTCGATGCCCTCGGCGTGACACATGGCAGCGAGAGCTCCCACCTGATAGAGCACCAGGTTTTCGATTTCTTCCGCTGAGCAGGCCACAGAGCGACGACCAAAGCCGACCAGATCCGGGTAGGCAGGATGCGCGCCAATACCCACGGAATGTTCCGCTGCCATTCGCACGGTGCGGCGCATGACATCCGGATCGGAGGCATGAAAGCCACAGGCGATGTTGGCAAGATCCACGTGTGGCATTACCTGGTGATCCAGCCCCATTACCCAGGGGCCAAAGCTTTCGCCCATGTCCGCATTTAATAGTAAAGAAGTCATGATGTCCTCTCTGTCATGGCTAATGACATGTGTTCTGGCTCAAAAAATGTTTGAGCGCTCATACTGCTTGGGCCACTCGACATTTTCGGCTTTCAGCGCTGCGGCCGCACGCAATGGCCACGCCGGGTCCGACAGCAGTGCGCGCCCCAGAATCACCAGATCGGCCTGGCCGTTGGCAATAACGGACTCGGCAAGATCGGGGCTGTGGATGAGGCCGACTGCGCCGGTGGCAATGTCCGCGCGCGAACGTACCGACTGTGCAAGCGGTATCTGGTATCCCGGGTGAATCGGGATTTGCTGGCGGGGGTCATTGCCTCCTGACGAACAGTCTATCAGGTCCACATCGCCCTGGAATCGAAGCAGGGTCGCCAGCCGCACCGTGTCGTCGAGGGTCCAGCCGCCTTCGACCCAATCTGTGCAGGACAGCCGCAGGAACAGTGGCAGGTCGTCTGGCCACTCCTCTCGGACCACTGAAATGGATTCCTGCAGGAAGCGAATACGATTTTCAAAGGAGCCGCCGTATGCATCAGTGCGCTGGTTGCTCAGCGGAGACAGGAACTGGTGAATCAGATAGCCATGGGCACCGTGTAGTTCCAGCGCCCGGAATCCGGCTTCCCGTGCACGGCGGGTGGCGGATTTCAGCGACTGCAGGGATTCGGAGATCTCGCCGCACGACATCGCTGCCGGTACTTGCCAGCCATTGGCGTAGGGGAGGGCTGATGCGGATACCAGGTCTTCCCAGCCGCCGGTGTCTGCCCGCAGGGGATGGGACCCTTCCCAGGGGCGGCCAACCGACGCTTTGCGTCCGGCATGGCCGAGTTGAATGCCGGCTACGGCACCCTGGCCCGAGACGTAATGGGCAATACGCGCCAGCCGGTCTCGCTGCTCATCATTCCACAGGCCAAGGCAATGCGGGGTGATTCGCCCCCGGGGTTCGATGTGCACGGCTTCGGTAAACACCCAGCCCGCGCCACCGGCTGCTCGTGCACCCAGGTGAACAAAGTGCCAGTCATTGGCGAGCCCGTCCTCACCGGAATACTGGCACATGGGTGAGAGCATGATGCGGTTGCGCGCCTCGACCGAACGGAAACGGATCGGCCGGAACATGTGCGGATTCGGGTCGCGACGGAGAATGCGGCGGGCGTTTTCCCCTCCGGAACGGGAATCGCTAATGGATGCGTCCGACATTGTGTTTTCTTCAGTCACGGGTGTGATTTCCTCTTGTTGTCGACTGGAGCGTCAAGCAAGTGGCCGTAGGTGCGGTGAAGACGCCACTGGCTGACCATGAACAGAGTCGCGCTGACAGCAATGGATGCCAACAGAGCGAAGACAAACGTGATCATCGGTGGTACGTGGTCGACCAGAACCGACGTTGCCACGGCAAAGGCGACAAGGCTGAGCATGCCTTGCTGTGCTGCAGCTACGGTGGCTCGTGCTACATCGGCTCCATAACGGTCATGCAGGGTCCACCCGATGGTGAACAGGCCGACGGGAAAGCCCACCAGAATGCCCGAAAGCATGGGGCCAGCGCGGGCTGCCACTGTAGTGGCGACTGCAACCAGCACACCGGCGAGAAGGCCCCGCAGCACCAGGTCAAACCAACCGGATACGGCCACCACTCTGGGCTGTTTCAGGGCCAGCATGCGCCTGGTGATGTCCGCTGCGAGTAACACCACGCCATAGATCACCACGGCGGCGGCAACGCCGCCGGGAATGAACGAAAACAGATAGGCGCCGGGAACCCATATCAGGGTAGCCAGTCCCAGGCTCATGAGGGCGCCCAGTCGTTTGGCGGTCAGTACGAAGCTGATGCTGAACAGCAGGGTGGCAATCAGCGCATGGAGAGTGGCCAGTGCTGCGGCCTGGATAAATTCCGCTGGCCACTCCTGCAACATGAAAAAATAGCCCGGGCCGAGAATAATTGGTGTTCCGGCAATGATGCCGCCCAGCCTCGGCCCCAGTTTGCCAACCGAAACCGACACCAGAATCACCACGACTGCGGTGGCTATGAGCTTGGTCATCAGAACGGTCAGCATGGTGTTTACAACACGCCTTCGATGGCTTGCGCCTGTCGCAATAGGGTTTCATCCGTGCCGTTGCGGCCGATCAGCATCAGCCCGCTCGGCAACTCGTTGGCCGCGTGGTTGGGCAGGCTGATGGCACAAAGGTCCAGCAGATTGGCAACGGTAGGGTTGCGCAGGATCAGCAGATTCAGGCGGGCGTATTCGTCATCAGCTGCAAGGTCCTCTAGCAGCGGCGGCACCACCGGCACAGTGGGTGCCAGCAGGCCATCGAAGTCCTGCAGCCATTCGTCAGCCTGTTGTTTCCGGTGCAGCCGGCGCCGGCAGAGTTCCAGGTAATCGGCCGCAGAGATGGCTGCGCCGCGTTCGATCCGGCTGCGTACCCGAGGATCGTATTTATCACCATGTTCCGCCATTGCCTGGCGGTGCACGAAATAGCTTTCGGCTGCCGTCAAACCGCCACCCTCCATGAGTTCTGGCAGTGCGGTGAGCACCGGGCATGACGCTTCAATAATAATGGCGCCCTGGTCCCGGAGCATCGTCAGGCTGTGGGAGAATGCCTTTGCCACCGAATCGTCCAGCCCGTCCAGCATGAGGTTGGTTGGTACTACAAACCGGCGCCCCCTGAGGCTGGCGGGTTTCAGGGGGTGGTAACGGCGACCGGTCAGAACTGCATCCAGCCGCGCGCAACAGTCAACGCTGCGGGCAATCGGGCCGATGGAGTCCAGGCTGTCCGAGAGCGGAAAGGTGCCGTCGCGGGGTATGCGGAACTGGGATGGTTTAAATCCGACCAGGCCACAGAATGCCGCCGGAATGCGAACCGAGCCGCCGGTATCAGTGCCGATGGCTGCGGCAGCCATGTTCTGTGCCACCGCGACCGCTGCACCTGAGGAAGATCCGCCGGGAATGCGACCCGGCGCCAGCGGGTTGTCCGGTGTGCCGTAATGGGGGTTAAGTCCTACCCCCGAATAGGCGAATTCCGTCATGTTGGTGTGGCCGGTGATCACCGCGCCTTCACGCCGCAAACGGGACACGATGAGCGCGTCAGTTTGCGCTGGCGCCTGCCAGCTGCGGGAGCCAGCGTGGGTTATTTCACCGGCCACATCAAACAGCGCTTTCAGCGCGACCGGCAGCCCGGCCAGTTGACCGCCCTGAACACCGGCTGCACGCAACTGGTCACTGGCCCGTGCCTCCGCTCGCGCGGTGTGATCAAATCGTTTGGTATAGATCTGCGCGTTGGGATTGTCGTGATCGTCTATGCGGGCAAGGCAGCTATTCAGCAGCTCCGTGGCCTGCTGTTTGCCTATGGCCATTTGGTCCAGCAGCCGGGCCAGCGTGGTTTCCTGGTTCATGCGATCACCGGCAAGGTCTGAATCTCGTACCGGTGCTGAAGTTCGCGGCCGGTGACCGGATCTTTCAGCACCATGCGAAAAGCCTGTGCCGGGCGTAGTTCACCGATCACCGGCAGCGTGCCGCACAGCATGGCCTGTCCCGGGGCCAGTTCGGCGTTGTCCAGCCCGAATCGCCGTAGCAGTTCCGCAGGATGCAGCAGGCCAGTGACCGGACCTTCCTGGTACAACGCTTCTTCGCCGTCGATGGTGGCGTAGGATGCCATCTGCAGTTCATCCCAGTGGTCGATCACACTGTCCAGCCGCCACAACTGAAAACTGACGGGTTTGGCGCAGACCTGTTTGGAATGGGCCACGGACCAGGCTTCTGCTTCACGGTCGGTGTGATCCGAACCAATACCCACCAGCGTGCCCTGATGAGTACCGATCAGCACCACTTCCACTTCACCGCTGGAGGCTTCTCCCAGCACCTGAATGTCCGGGGCGATGGTGAGCTGATCCGCAGCCACACGGTAGAATAACGGGGTGTTGGAAGGTGGGGTTACGCCAATCTCTTTAAGCTCTTCTATATGCTCGTCGATGGCAGACTGAACCCGCCCTGCCCAGCCTGCAATCACCAGCTGGTAAACATCTACATCAATGGTTTCCGCGGTATCAGCGATCTGGAATGTTGTCATTAAGTCTCTCCGGTCATCGGGTTCGTGGCTGATTACTTCATCAGCTCGGGAAGGAATGTGGCCACCTGCGGGAACAGCACCAGCACTATCGCCATCAGGAACATGATGCCAACGTAGGGCATGGCGCCTTTCATCACGTCGCTGAACGGTCCACCTTTCCGGACCCCTTGCACCACATAGAGATTGAGCCCCACCGGTGGTGTGATCAGCGCCATTTCAATCAGCAGAATGATCAGGATGCCAAGCCACACCGGATCAAAGCCCATGGCAATAATGATCGGGGCAACGATGGGAATGGTGATCACCATTAAAGACAGGGTTTCAATGAAGAAACCGAGAACGATGTAAAGCAGGATGGCCAGCATCAGCGTGGAATAGGGCCCAAGCCCTGCATTCTCCAGGAACGAGGTCAACTCCCGGGTTACTCCGGCTGAGGCCAGCACAAAGTTCAGGAAGTAGGAGGCAATGATAATCAGCATAATCATGCCGGTGGTTTTCATAGTGCCGTCCAGCGCCTGGGTAATAACACTCACGGACAGCTTTCCCATAAAGGCTGCAATCACCAGGGCGCCAAGCACACCCAGGGAGGCCGCTTCGGTCGGTGTTGCTACGCCAGCATAGATAGACCCGACCACGATGCCGAACAGCGTCAATACCGGCACCAAGTGTTTCAGGCCGGAAAAACGATCGCCCCAGCTGTGCGACACGCTGGGCCCTCCAAGGCTCGGCTTCCAGATGCAGATTAGAGCGGTGCCGACAATGAACATCAGAGCCAGCAGCAGGCCGGGTATCAGGCCGGCAGCAAACAGCTGTGGAATTGAGGTTTCGGTCAGGAATCCATAAACAATCAGGTTGATCGACGGTGGAATCATGATTCCGAGGGTGCCGCCGGCGGCAATTGAACCGGTGAACAGTTTGGGGTCGTACCCCATTTCTTTACCTTGCGGGAGTGCTACGGTGCCAATGGTGGCAGCCGTGGCAACACTGGAACCGGAGGTGGCCGAGAACAGAGTTGCGGTACCAATGTTGGCGTGCAGCAGACCACCAGGCAGCCAGGACATCCAGCTCTCCAGGGAACGGTAGGTGCCGCGGGCAATGCCGGTGCGCACCAGAATCTCTCCCAGCAGTATAAACAGTGGTATGGCGATCAGCAGGTACTTGTCAGATGCTGACCAGAGCACATCTCCCATCGCATTGATCAGCGGGAAGGGGGAAAACAGCTCTGCCAGCAGCAACGCCAGTGCAATCAGCGTGGCCGCGACGGGCACGCTCATTAACAGAAGAACCATCAGAATGACCAGTGCGGTAATGATCATGAGCGTGCTTCCATATTTTCTTCTTCAATTTGTTCGTCCAGCGTCGGACTGCCAGCCAGTTTCTGAACGGCTTCGGTGTCGCCGCTGAGCAGCCCGACAAAGGCTCGCAGGGAAACCACGCAAACGGCAAAGCCAAACCAGACCAGGCCCACAAGCCAAAGCATCTGTGGCATCCACAAGGGTGTGCCCAGTGGCGTGTTGGCGGTGGACCCACCGCTGTAGGAGTCGCTGAGCACTTGGAAAACTGCGTCGACCACCAGGATAGAGAACATGGCCAATGCCAGTAAGGCGATCAGATCAAGCACACCGCGTACTTTCATGGGAAATGTCAGGTACAGCGCATCAATGCGAATGTGCGCCTTGCACATCAATGTGTAGGCAAAGGACCAGCTCGCGCTGATGGCCATGATGTAGCCGGTCAGTTCGGTGGCGTGGACAGCTGAGCGGCCCATAAAAATCCGTGAGGCGACTTCGATGGTAACGAGAATGACGGTCAGAAGTATCATGACGCCAGCTGCGCGGGCCATCCACAGCGAGCCGACCTGAACGCCGGTCAGCACCTGGTCAAGAACGGTGTTCACCCGTTGTAACATGTTGTTCTCCCGAGCGACGGGCCGATGGGTTCGGCCCGTCGCTGTTACGGTTATATGGCTGTTACTGGGACGCTTTCAGGTCTGTTACCGCACCAATGGTTTCGTTCCAGCGATCCACCCATTCCTGGTCAACGCGCTGTGCCCAGTTCGGCAACAGTGTTTCTTCCAGATGGCGGGAGGCCTCAGTGAAGTCGTTGTCGGTGGCTTCTACAAGCACCATGTCGCCGGCATCGCCACGGGAACATTCGCCATTACCGGTCAGGCAGGCGATGCCTTCTTTCGTCTCTTCAACCGCAGAGTCCCAGACCGGATCTTCATAGTTTTCTTTCAGCTCCGCGGTCAGCCACTCCTGGGTTGCCGCTGAAAGTGAGTTCCATTTTTTGCCATTCATGGCTGTAACCACGTGATCCCAGCCACCGACCGGCAGTGGGTAGAGATGGGTGGAGACTTCGTGCCAGCCAGAGCTGTAACCAGACAGGGAACCGGTCACCGCACAGTCAATAACGCCACGCTGCAGTGCGCCGGGCACTTCACTGAAGTTCAGTGTGATGCCTTCGGCCCCCAGGGCTTCCAGGAATTCGGCCGTGGTCCGACCGCTGGCGCGGACCTTCATGCCTTTGAGATCACTCAGCCCGTCAATGTCGGCATTGCAGAACACCATTTGCGAGGGGTAGGGGACAACCGCAAGCAGTTGCGCACCCTCGTAGCGCTCCTTGAATGCATCGGCGAGTACCGGGCGATAGGCTTCCGCCACTTTACGGGCGGTCTCCACATCGGGAGCAATCATTGGCATGTCCAGGCCTTCCAGTTCTGGTGCGTCTTCCACCGCGTAATCCGCCACCGTGGAGGCAACCTCCACCACATCGCGGCCCATCAGGCGGTAAACTTCGCCGCCGCCAAGCCCCATCTGATCAAAGGTTGTCACTTCAGTGGTGATCTGGTCATCGGATGCGTCCGGGACATGTTTTTCCCAGAACGGGCGCTCGAAGTTCTGGTAGAGGGACAGACTGCTCCAGCTACCGACATAGTTGATGCTGGTTTTGTCCAGATCCTGTGCCATTACCTGCGAGCCTGCGAATGCCAGGCTGATCAGGGTGGCTTTTGTGAAGTTTTTTCTTGTAGTCATAAGGGTTTCCTCTCTGTGGTCTTCGGGGTAGTGCCTGTCAGAACAGGGCCAGGCTGCTGTCGGGAATGTCTGTGACCAGCATATGCCCTGGGCTGTGGGTGATTGCGAACTCAATGCCGGCATCGATAAGAACCTGCTGCGGAGTGACGCCGCAGGCCCAGAAAACCGGAATCTCATCCCTGCCCACGGAAACGGAGTCGCCATAATCCGGATGGCTCAGATCAGAAATTCCGATCAGCGATGGATCTCCCAGGTGCACGGGGGAGCCGTGAACCTGCGGATAGCGCGTGGTGATCTGGACGGCCCGAATCGCATCGGCGGCTGAGAACGGCCGCATGGACACCACCAGGTTGCCGCCGAATCCGCCGGCGGAGGTCAGTGGTACGGATGTATTGAACATTGGCACGTTCCGCGATTCTTCTATGTGCCTGATTGTCAGGCCGGCCTCAATCAATGCGTGTTCGAAGGTAAATGAGCAGCCAAGCGCGAACGTGACCAGGTCATCCCGCCAGTCATCACTGACATCGTATCGGGTATCGCTGACTTCGCCGTATCGGTAGATGCGGTAAGCGGGCACATCTCTGGCGATGTCCAGCTCTCTGCCCAGCAGAGTGCAGGTGCGCGAGCCGGGCTCGCTGACGGCCAGCAGAGGGCAGGGTTTGGGGTTGGCCTGGCAGAAACGCAGAAAACCCGCTGCCTGGGATTCTGGCAGAATGACCAGGTTGACCTGGACATGCCCATTGGCAAGCCCGGAGGTGGGGCCTGTAAGGCTGCCATTCCGCGCGGCCATTCGAACAGTCTGGGGGGTGGAGCGTGCGTTCAGGTGAGCGATGGTTGCCATGATTCTGCCTGATAGATGAGTTTATAACATTTAAGGCAGAGGCAATGATTAACGCAAATCGAAAATAAGGATCAGGTTTGATAGAAAAAATGAATCAGTCCTGAGTTTCAATATGTTGCGTGGTTAATCTGTTGTCGAATCGCGTTCTGTTGTGATGGCCATGGCAAGTTCCGCAATGGCGTGAACCACACTGCTGCTTGGTGCAGCACGGTATGAGACGTTGAATTTGAGGTCAGGTACGGTTGCGTCAACCTTGAACTGGCGAAGAGCACCGGCGTCCAGCTCCCGTTGCAGAATTTCCTGTGGAAGTGCGCTGACGCCGAGGCCATCCACGGTCATACGGATAATGGTAGACAGTGAAGAACAGGAATGAACCCGCGTGGAGTGGTTCATTGGATCTACGAGCGAACGGATCGCAATGTAGGGCTCACTTTGTCTGGGGTAGGTAACGATGGGCCATGAGGCGAGCTCGGCCAATGACATGGTTTGGTCGGGAATATCAAGCTGCGGGCTGGCAACCCAGACCAGGGAATACTGGCACAGATTCCGGTTGATGATGCCGGGCTGGTTGACGCCACCCATCAGAAAGGCAATGTCGATCTCGTGGTTCTTGAGTTTCTCCGCCAGGTTGACAGAAATATCTACGTCCAGTTCGAGGTTGATGGCAGGGTAGGCTTCACTCACGCGCTCCAGCAACTGGGGAAGCCAGGTGTGGGCAATGGTTTCAGATACGGCCAGTCGAATGGTTCCCTTGATAGATGCAGGCCTGGCAACAGCCTGAAGCATTTCTCCGTGCAAGCTCAGCATTTTCTCGGCATAGACCAGAAACTCCCGGCCTCTGGCCGTAAGCGTAATCTTCTTGCCGGAGCGGTCAAACAGTTCCACGCCAAGCTGGTCTTCAAGGCCTGCAATGCGAGCGGACACCGATGGTTGTGAAGCATAGACTCTGCTGGCAGCGGCACGAAAACTTCCGAGCCGGGCAATCCAGACAAAGGTTTCCAGGGTGCGGATATTCATGCTATTCCCGCATCCTTAACATTTTCCATCACTACAAAGGTACTGGTCTGAAGTACGTGGGGCAGAGCGGAGATCTGTTCTCCCAATACCTGCCGATACTCCGCCATGTTGCGAGTGCGCACTTTCAGCAGGTAATCGAAGTTGCCTGCGATCATGTGGCATTGCTCTACCGCTGAGATCTGCTTTACTGCCTTATTGAAGGCAGCCAGTGCGCCGCTGCTGGTATCGTTCAGGGTCACCTGGGCAAATGCAACGTGGCTTTGCCCGAGTTTGGTCTGGTTAACCAGCGCGGTATAGCCGGTTATGTAGCCCTGCTCCTCAAGGCGCCGCATGCGCACCTGGCAGGGTGTTTTCGACAGTCCCACCCGGGATGCAAGTTCAGTTACTGTGATTCGCGCATGCTTCTGCAGTTCCCGGATGATGGAGTGATCGATTCTGTCCAGTTCGACCATAGAATGTTTTCCTGGCTTATTTAACGGCTAATTGTGGCCACGAATATAATCAAAATACCTGCACTTTAAAACTATATGGGCAAAGAGCCTCCGGGGAGTTGGCTATACTGGAGGTATTCAGCCATACATGCACCCGTTGATAGCCCCGGAGACCCCTGATGCCCCAGCCCGAATCCCGACAACAACAAACTTTGCTGGAACAAATTTCAGAAGCCCTGGAAGGGGAAGATTACGATTCTGACGACTCGCGAAACCTGCGAGACATTGTTGCCGCGATGATGGAAGAATCCCGGTCGTGGGATGAAGCATTGCTGCTTCGGCTGGAAGAGTTTTTGGGGAAAGGCCCCGGAAAACAGTCTGCCGGCATGTTCAGTGGCGGTTTTCCATCCAGCTATCGGTCGAAGTTTTCCGTTGAAGAGGCGGTTGAGGATGTTCAGCAAATCCAGTCCATAGCCCTGAGTTCTGATGTGCCCATGCGCTTTTACCAGCCAGCCGAGCATAGCGACCAGGAACTGAATTTCAAGCTGTACAGCCAGGGAAAATCAGTGATCCTGTCGGATGTGATTCCAATTCTGGAAAACCTGGGCATGCGAGTATTGGGAGAGCATCCCTACCGCATCCGCAGGCGCGACGGGGAACAGTTCGGAGTCAGTGATTTTACCGTACAGTTTCATTCCCGTTGCCGGGGCGCTGATGTTGAAAAAGCCAAACCCCTGCTGCAGGAGGGATTTCGCGAGATCTGGAATGGCTTTGCGGAGAACGATGACTTCAATCAGCTTATGATGGCTGCGAGCCTGGGCTGGCGAGAGGTCAGCGTTTTACGAGCCTATTCCCGTTATGTAAAGCAATTGCGTTTCGGGTTCAGTCAGCCGTTTATCGCCGACACCCTTGCGCGACACCTGGATATTACCTCGCGCCTGGTTGCCCTTTTCAATGCCCGATTCAATCCTGACGCTTCAGTAGCGAAAAACCGGGAAGTGGTTGTTGCCGGTATTGAAACCGAGATTCTTGATGCCCTTGAGGCAGTGACAAGTCTGGATGATGACCGGATTCTCAGACGGTTTTATATACTCATCAAGGCGACCCTGAGAACCAATTATTTCCAGCGCCAGGATACCGGCGAGTTCATAGGATACCTGTCGCTCAAGCTTGATCCCTCATCCATTCCCGATATTCCCAAACCCTGTCCGCATTTTGAGGTGTTCGTGTGCTCACCCAGGGTTGAAGGTGTTCACCTGAGGGCTGGCCCGGTGGCTCGGGGTGGGTTGCGCTGGTCTGATCGCAGTGAGGACTATCGCACTGAAATTCTCGGGCTGGTAAAGGCTCAGCAGGTGAAGAATTCAGTGATCGTGCCTGTTGGTGCCAAGGGTGGCTTTATTGTTAAAAGGCCGCCGGAAGACGGCTCCCGGGAAGCCTTCAGGGAGGAAGGCATTAACTGCTATCAAACGTTCATCCGGGGCCTGCTTGATCTGACCGACAACCTGAGTGAGGGCGAAGTGGTGCCGCCGGCCAATGTGGTTCGCTACGATGGCGATGACACCTACCTGGTTGTTGCTGCGGACAAAGGTACAGCAACCTTCTCTGACATTGCCAATCAACTGGCCCGGGAGTATGGCTTCTGGCTGGGAGACGCGTTCGCCTCCGGGGGCAGCGAGGGCTATGACCACAAGAAGATGGGAATTACGGCGCGGGGAGCCTGGGAGTCGGTCAAACGACACTTTCTGGAGAGAGGCATTGATACCCAGACCGAAGAGTTCACCGTGGTCGGTATCGGCGACATGGCGGGAGATGTATTCGGCAACGGCATGCTGTTGTCGGATCGTATTCGCCTGATTGGTGCGTTCAATCATCTGCATGTTTTCGTTGACCCTGAGCCGGACGCGGCGGCTGCGTTTGCGGAGCGCAAGCGTCTGTTCGAGTTGCCGGGCTCAAGCTGGGCGGACTATGACGAGCAAAAGATCAGCACGGGTGGCGGGGTGTTTTCCCGGGCTGCAAAGTGGATTCCGATATCTGAACAGATGCAGGCCCGCCTGGGCGTTGACGCGGCCAGACTGCCGCCTAACGAGCTGATCAAGGCGCTGCTGAAGGCGCCGGTGGACATGCTCTGGAACGGTGGCATCGGCACCTACATGAAGGCGCCGACCGAATCCCACGAGGACGTTGGTGACAAATCCAATGATGCCGTGAGGGTCGATAGCCACGAATTACGCTGCAGCGTGCTTGGTGAGGGCGGTAACCTTGGCTTTACCCAACTCGGCCGAATTGGCTTCGCCCGAGCAGGCGGGGCGGCTAACACCGACTTTATTGATAATGCGGGAGGAGTGGATTGCTCGGACCATGAGGTCAATATCAAAATTCTTCTGAATGAGCAGGTGCGGCGTGGGCAGATGGCACTTGAGCAGCGGAACCAGATGTTAAGGGCAATGACGGCAGAGGTGTCGGAACTGGTGCTACGCAACAATTACCGCCAGGCGATGGCACTATGCCTGGCCCAGAACAGTGCGGTTGCCAGCATGGATGAATACGAGCGCCTGATGCGGCGGCTGGAGGCCGAAGGCAAGCTCGACCGGGCTCTTGAATTCCTGCCTGATGATGATGAGCTGAAGGAGCGGCGTGGAATCTCCTCTGGCCTCACCCGCCCGGAACTGTCAGTGCTGATTTCCTACGCCAAGATCGAACTCAAGCAGGCGTTGCTGAACACGCGTATTGTTCACGATGATCGCTTTGCCCGGGCGCTGTACTCAGCCTTCCCGGCATCGTTGCTGGAACACTTCCCCGAAGCGATTGACGCGCATCCGTTGCGGGCAGAGATTTCAGCCACCCAGATCGCCAATGATATGGTGAATCGCATGGGTATCAGCTGGGCGGACAAGCTCCGGAATGCCACTGGCGCTGATAGTGGCCGGATAGCTGCAGCCTACCTGATCTCCCTCCAGATCCATGACGTAGAGTCTCAGTGGACAGCCATAGAGGAACTGGATGGACGGATCAGCCCCGACATTCAGGCGGAGTTATTCACAGACGTGATTCGTCTGGTCACGCGCAGTACCAGTTGGTTGCTGCATAATCGTCGAAGGGATCTGGATCCGACCTCTTGCGTTTCGTCTTATCAGCAGCCTCTTGCTGAGGTATTGGTCTCCCAGGAGCGTCTGGGATCGGTGATCCCTGCAAGTCGCTGGCAGGAACGCTATGATAAGTACTGTAAGCAGACAGTTCCGGAAGGGCTGGCGGCTTATGGGGCGTCTGCAGAAAGCCGGTACTGGTTGATGGACATCATCGAGATCGGTCGCCAGTTGGGGCAGGCTCTGGAGTCTGTGGCCTGGGTTTATTTCAGTCTGGGGGAAGGTCTTAACCTGACCTGGCTGGATCGGCAAATGCTGGCCTTCAGGGCGCGTGGTCACTGGCAGGTGCTGGCGATGCTGCATTACCGTGATGAGCTGGATCATCAATTGCGGAACCTCACTTCGAGTGTGTTTTCCGTAGCACCCGGAGAGGCAGGCAAAGGGGCTTCGCCAGAGCAAATGCTTGAAACCTGGCGCAACGATAAGCACTTGCTCCTGGCCCGTTGGCATCGGATGCTCGGAGATATGCAGGCCGCGAATGACGTGGACTGCGCCGTTTTTTCGGTGGCTCACAGCGTGCTTCGGGAGCTCGCCGCAAAGGCAAACTGATTTTTCAGGTCAGTAAATTCGCCTGAATACTAACCATAAGACAGTCTGAACATAAAATTATGTTCATGAAAAAAGCCTAATTAAAGCGTCTGTCTGGTTTTTACAGTCAAATAGACTTTATTGTTCCCGGTAGAATGCGGGGAAGACAAATAACTGAGAGGGTTCAACTATGAGACCACAGCAATCAGAAACGCCTGAGCTCGTTGATAGCAGGCAGGCCGTTCGTGATTACTACCTGGCCGATGAATACACAGTCATCAGTGAGATGATTGCTGGCGCTCAGTTGACTCAGGAAGAAAGGCAAGCAATTTCCGCCCGTGCAGCAGAACTGGTGCGCAATGTCCGTAGAAACGCCAAGTCCACGATTATGGAGAAGTTTCTGGCCGAGTACGGGCTGACCACCAAAGAAGGTGTGGCTCTAATGTGTCTGGCCGAGGCGCTTTTGCGGGTGCCGGACAGCACAACCATCAACGACCTGATCGAGGACAAGATCACTTCTGGTGAATGGGGTGACCACCGGGGCAAGGCCGCCTCTTCACTAATCAATACAGCGACTATCGCCCTGCTGATGACGAGTAACCTGCTCAAGGATTCCGAGCGTCAGGGCGTGGGTGAAACCCTCCGTAAACTGCTCAAACGGATGGGCGAACCGGTGATTCGTGTGGTTGCGGGTCAGGCCATGAAAGAAATGGGGCGGCAATTTGTGCTCGGGCGCGACATCAAAGAAGCCCAGAAAGCCGGTGAAGACTACATGAAGAAGGGCTACACCTATTCCTATGACATGCTCGGGGAGGCGGCCCGCACGGATCACGATGCCCAGCGTTACTACAATTCCTACTCCGACGCTATCGATAGTATCGCCAGGCATTGCAGTGGTGACGTTCGCAAGAACCCGGGCATTTCCGTCAAGCTCTCTGCGCTGCTTGCAAGGTATGAATATGGCAACAAAGAGCGGGTAATGAAGGAGCTCGTGCCAAGAGCAAAACGGCTGGTCAAGAAAGCCGCGGCTGCCAATATGGGCTTTAATATCGATGCCGAAGAGCAGGACCGGCTGGACCTCTCAATGGACATCATCGAGGTTCTGCTGAGTGACCCGGAACTGGCAGGCTGGAATGGTTTTGGCGTGGTCGTTCAGGCGTACGGCAAGCGTGCGTCATTCATGCTGGACTGGCTATACGGGCTGGCTGAAAAATACGACCGTCGCATCATGGTGCGGCTGGTTAAAGGTGCCTACTGGGACGCTGAAATCAAGCGCGCCCAGGTGATGGGCCTGGACGGATTCCCTGTGTTCACTCGCAAGGCCTGCAGTGATGTGTCTTTCCTGTCCTGTTCCACCAAACTGTTGAACATGACCGATCGAATTTATCCGCAGTTCGCGACTCACAATGCGCACTCCGTGTCGGCTATTCTGGAGCTGGCCAGGGTACGTGGTGAAGCCAACTACGAGTTCCAGCGCCTGCACGGAATGGGTGAGTCCCTGCATGCCCAGGTAATGAAAGAGAGCGGTGTACCCTGCCGGATCTATGCGCCGGTTGGCCCTCATCGCGAACTGCTGGCGTATCTGGTGCGCCGTCTGCTGGAAAACGGTGCTAACAGTTCCTTCGTGAACCAGATTGTGGACACCAGTATTACCCCAGAACAGATTGCGAAAGACCCGATCGACTCGGTCAGGGAAATGGGCAAAAACATTTCCAGCGACGCAATTGTGCATCCGTTCAGGATCTTTGGTGAGAATCGTCGCAACTCCAAAGGCTGGGACATCACTGATCCGGTGGCGATAGAGGCCATTGAAAAGGGCCGTGGTGCGTACAAGGAGCATCACTGGAAAGGTGGGCCACTGATTGCCGGTAAAGTATCGGGTACCGAAGTACAGGTGGTGCGCAACCCGGCCAACCCGGATGACCTGGTTGGCCACGTGACATGGGCCGACGAGGCGGATGTTGACACCGCCATCACGGCGGCCAACAAAGGCTTTGAATCCTGGTCGCAGGTCCCTGTGGAAGAGCGTGCAGCCATGCTGAGAAAGGTGGCGGATCTCTACGAGGAGAACACCTACGAGCTGTTTGCACTGACCTGTCGCGAGGCAGGCAAGTCGTTGTCGGACGCCGTGGCTGAGATTCGGGAAGCGGTGGACTTTGCGCACTTCTACGCCAATGAAGGTGTTCGCTACAAGGACAGTGGTGAGGCTCGCGGAGCCATCGTCTGTATCTCGCCCTGGAACTTTCCGCTGGCTATCTTCACCGGCCAGATTCTGGCCAACCTCGTGGCGGGGAATACGGTGCTGGCCAAACCCGCAGAACAGACATCACTGCTGGCGGTGAGAGCTGTCGAACTGATGCATCAGGCCGGTATCCCCAAGGATGTCATACAGTTGGTGCCGGGCACCGGCGCCACCGTAGGTGCAGGACTGACCTCGGATTCCCGCGTATCCGGGGTCTGTTTCACCGGTTCCACCATGACGGCCAAGGTCATCGACAGGGCCATGACAGAAAATATGGAGCCGGATGCGGTGATGGTGGCAGAAACCGGTGGTCTGAACGCCATGATCGTGGATTCCACCGCACTGCCGGAGCAGGTTGTCCGGGATGTGCTGGCCTCTTCATTCCAAAGCGCTGGTCAGCGGTGCTCGGCGCTGCGCATGCTGTACGTGCAGAAAGATATTGCCGATAGCCTGCTGAACATGCTTTATGGCGCGATGGAAGAATTGGGCATTGGTGATCCCTGGCTACTGTCGACGGATGTCGGCCCGGTCATCGACGATCCATCGGCAAAGAAAATCATCGATCACTGCAAGAAGTTTGAGAACAAGGGCCAGCTGCTGAAGAAGCTGTCGATACCCCACACGGGCAACTTTGTGTCTCCTGCGGTGCTCAGGGTGAACGGCATTGAGGATATGGAAGAAGAGATTTTCGGCCCGGTACTGCATGTGGCGACCTTTGATGCGAAAGATATTGATAAGGTTGTGGACGACATTAATGCCAAGGGCTACGGCCTGACATTCGGTATTCACAGCCGGGTTGACCGCCGGGTTGATCGCATCGCCAGTCGCATCAAGGTGGGTAATACCTACGTTAACCGGAACCAGATCGGAGCCATCGTCGGTTCCCAGCCGTTCGGCGGCGAAGGTCTGTCAGGTACCGGTCCGAAAGCGGGCGGTCCCCAGTACGTGCGTCGATTTATGAAAGGCGAAGCAGATCAGCGTACGACGGAATCCGGCGGTGAAAAGGTGGATGCCAAGAAGCTGAAGAACCTGATTGGCAAGCTTGACAAAATGAACACCCAGGAGCCGAAAGTGCGGATCGAGACCATGAAGAAGGTCTTTGACTCGGTCCCGGAGCCACTGGACGCTCAGGCTGAGGAAATGCCGGGGCCAACCGGTGAGAGCAACATTCTGACCAACCACGCCCGCGGCACGGTGCTGTGTCTTGGCCCGGATAAGGAAACAGCCGTCGAGCAGATGGCCATGGCTCTTGCACAGGGCAACAAGGCGGTGGTGATTGCGCTGGATGTCAGTGACATGGTGGATCGCGCCGCCAGGGCGGGCTTACCGGTGGTCGGTATGGAAGGCCGCCTGGAAGCGGATGCCGTTGAAACGGTTGACGGTTTCGAGGCTATTGTCAGCTGTGCCAAGCCGACGTTCCTGAAACCCTACCGCCTGGCGCTGATGAAGCGTGACGGAGCGCTGCTGCCGCTGATCACAGAGCACAAACTGGATCAGCGGTACGTGATCGAGCGTCACCTCTGTGTGGATACTACCGCAGCCGGTGGTAACGCCAGCCTGATCGCGGCCTCCGAATAGCGATTGATTGGCCGGATCGCCCTCAGGGAAGAGGGTGGTTGAGATGACGGACTTCGTCCTCATTGCGGCTGTCCTCGCGGTTCCGAGTGGCGGTACAAGTTTATTGTCGTCTTCAGGTTTGCTGGGATACAGGCTCTTCAGTCAGGCGCTTACCTGACCAGTTTTCCATAAGCCGGCAGGTAACAAGATCGCCGGTAACGTTAATAGCCGTGCGACACATATCCAGAATCCGATCCACGCCCATGATCAAGGCAATGCCGCTGGGCGGAATGCCAACGGTCTGCAGCACCATTGCCAGAATGACGATGCCCACGCCCGGTGTGGCAGGTGAGCCGATGGAGGCGCCCACAGCCATGGCCACGACCAGTGCCATACTGCCCATGCTGAGATCAATGCCGTAGACCTGTGCCAGGAAAACCGTCGCTACAGCCTGATACAGCGCCGTGCCATTCATGTTGATGGTTGCGCCGAGGGGAATCACGAACTGGGAGACCGAGGGCCGCACCCCAAGCTTGTCTTCAGCAGTACGAATTGACAGCGGCATCACCGCTGCAGAGCTTGAGGTTGAAAACGCGAGTAGCAAAACGTCGCGGCTGTCCTTGATGAACTGCACAGGGGGTTGGCCAGCCAGAAGCTTCAGGATCAGCATGTACAGCCCAAGCAAAAGCAGTAAACCCACCAGAACGGTTACAACATAAGAAGCCATGCCCATCATGGCCTGGAAGCCAATAGTGGTAGTGAGCTGTGCCATAAGCCCGAACACCGCATAGGGCGCCAGCCGCATGGCCCAGCGCACTACCGTCATGCAGACCTGTTGCAGGGAGTCCAGCAGGTCCAGCAAGGGGCGGGATTTCTCCGGAGCCATACTGACCAGAGCAATGCCGACAATGATGGAGAAAATCACCACCTGCAGCATCTGGCCCTCGACCATGGCGTCCAGCGGATTACCGGGAAGCAGGCCAATCAGGGTTCTGGGAAGTTCGTCCACACTCGGCATGGTTGCTGCGGCGTTTGTACCTTCTCCGGCCGGGACAGTGTTTGCGAGGCCAGTCATCATGCTGCCGGGATTCATCAGGCTGCCAACCCAGAGCCCGATGGATGCGGCGATGGCGGTGGTGATGACGAAGAAGCCGGTCACCCGCAGCCCCATTTTCCGGAGCTGATCCAGATCCTCGCTGGCGGCGAGCCCACGGACGACGGAGGCGATGACCAGGGGAATCACGATCATCTGGATGGTGGCCAGGAACAGCTGGCCCGGGAACGCCAGCCAGTTGCCTATGAGAGTGCCCGTTTCGGGCTCCACCAGACCAACTGAGGGCCCCAGTAAAGTGCCCGTGACCAGGCCCAGGAACATTCCCACCAATACTTTCAGCCAGAGTCGTCCCTGTACAAGCCCGGACAGGTAACTGCTCAGATGCCGTAGCGGTCTGGGGTAATAGTTCGAGCTGTTTTCAGTCATGGTCAGGCCTTTATCAGACGGAGTTGATCTCCGTTTCTGTCAGCAGGCGGCTGGCGCCGGGTGTCAGGCTGTCATCAAGGCAAATATTGCCCATACTCTCTCTGTGAAGTGTAGTTACTCGATTGCCGACCGCATGAAACATGCGCTTCACCTGGTGATACCGGCCCTCGTAAATCGTAATTCTCGCCTCCCGCTCACCAAGCAGTTCGAGCCCGGCGGGTGACGTTCTGAGCTGCTCGAACTGGAACCAGATGCCTTCCGTGAACCGCTCTGCAGTCTCCGGTGTGATCGCACTGGCGGTGGCGACCCTGTACACCTTGGGTATCCTGATTTCCGGCTCGGTCAGCCGGCGCGACCAGGTGCCATTATTGGTGAGAATTAATAAGCCGGTGCTTGCCCGGTCCAGCCGCCCGGCAATATGAAGGCCGTTGTGGAGGCTCGGGTCGATCAGCTCCATTACGGTTTTGTGAACCTTATCCGCTGTGGCGCTGAGGTATCCCGCGGGCTTGTGCAGCATGAGATAGCAGGCCTGCTCACTCGGCTGGATGACGCGACTATCGCAGGTTACCGTCGAAAAACGGTCCACTTCACGCGCTGCTTCCCTGCAGGTCACGCCATCCACGGTTACTGCCGCTGCGGCGATCAGCGCATTGGCCTGCTTGCGGCTGACATCGTTTTGATTACTGAGAATTCGGGAAAGCTTCATAGGGTCAATGGTATAGTCTTGTCAGACCTTCTGCGTTTAAACGACGATATCCATAATCGGTTGATGATAGCACTGTGGCTCGACATTCTTTGATCCGAACATCTCTGAGAGCGTTTGCCTGGGCCCTGGTGGGGCTTTTGTTGCTGGTAATCGCAGCGATTCTGCTTTTTCGGTTCGTCAATCCGTCCACATCCGCTTTTATGCTCGGCCACCTGCTGTCCGGCTCTGGCCAGGAAATGAGGCAGGAATGGGTCAGCCTGGATGATATCTCACCCTGGGTGCCGCTGGCGGTAGTGGCCAGTGAAGATCAGCGTTTTCCGCACCACCACGGTGTCGATTTTGGGGCTATTCGTAAAGCTTTGTCGGAGTACCAGGCGGGGCACGGTTTGCGGGGCGCCAGTACGATCACACAACAGACTGCGAAAAACCTGTTTCTGTGGAACGGGCGCAGCTTTCTGCGCAAGGCGCTGGAGGCGGGGCTGGCTTTGGGCATTGATGGGCTCTGGCCCAAGCGGCGGATTATCGAGGTGTATCTGAATATCGCCGAGTTTGGCCACGGAGTCTATGGCGTTGAGGCTGCCAGCCGACTTTATTTCGGCATTCCTGCCGGTCAGTTGTCTCAAACCCAGTCGGCCCGGCTTGCAGCAGTCCTTCCCAACCCCAAAGCGCTCAGTGCCGCTAACCCCTCGGCCTACGTTTGGGAGCGGGTGGCGTGGATCCGTGGGCAGATGGCACAGCTCTCGGGGTTGCGTTATCTGCATGGCCTGTATAATTGAGCGCTTTGGTCCCTTCAACGTGAGATTACGTCTGTGTTGTCATTGAACCTGGCCCTGTTGTCTGCCTTTATCCCGACGTTTTTCGTGGTGTCCATTACCCCGGGAATGTGTATGACCCTGGCGCTGTCTCTGGGCATTACCATCGGGGTGAAGCGTGCACTGTGGATGATGGCGGGCGAACTCGCTGGGGTTGCTCTGGTTGCCACGGCCGCGGCAGTGGGTGTGGCAACTTTCATGCTGAAATACCCGACAGCCTTTGCAGTGTTCAAGTACGCCGGAGGTGCCTACCTGGCATGGCTCGGCATCCAGATGTGGTTGTCCAGGGGTAAAATGGCAATGCCGGACGAAAACTCGGAGCCGGTTGAAAGCTCACGTCTGCAATTGGCGCTCCAGGGGTTTGTGACGGCGATTGCCAACCCCAAGGGCTGGGCTTTTTTTATCGCACTGCTGCCTCCGTTTATCGACAGCAAACTGCCGATGGCGCCGCAACTGACAGCGCTGATCCTGATTATCCTGGGCCTTGAATTTTTCTGCCTGCAGCTCTATGCCCACGGAGGCAAGACGTTGCGCAAGGCCTTGAAACAGGGCGGGGGCGTTCGCACGGTCAACCGGGTGGCTGGCAGCCTGATGGTAGTGGTGGGAGCGTGGCTGGCGTTTGGTTAGTTGCGGGCATATCGCTCATGAAGAATACCAACCCGCTCCACATAAGCGCGGGTTTCGGCATAGGGCGGTATGCCACCATGGCGCCCGACCGCGCCCGGACCGGCATTGTAGGCAGCCGTCGCCAGTTTGATATCTCCGTCAAAGCGTCTGAGCATGCGGGCCAGGTAATTGACGCCGCCGCGGATGTTTTCCGGGGCAGCCATGGCATTGCGGACACCCAGTTCTCTGGCTGTGGCAGGCATTAACTGCATCAGGCCCTGGGCGCCTTTGGGAGAAAGCGCCTTTGCGTTAAAGGCAGACTCGGCATGAATGACCGCCCGTACCAGAGCCGGATCCACTTCAAACTCATTGGCGGCGAATCTTATTTCTTTACGGTAGGGTTTCAGATAGAGAGGGGTTTTGCGCCAGTCAATGTTGGAATCCGGGTCGCAGGCGTAGCATTCGAAGCGGATAACATCGAAGTCCGCACTGGACGGTTGAATGCCACTGTAGGTGGCCACGCCATTATCGTCCTTGTAACGGTATACCACTTCATCCTTTGTCGAGGCTCTCTTCTGGCCGCTGTCGTTTACGTTGGTGTACTCGACGGTTCCATCCGGGTGAACGATGCGTTTGACATCATCTGCTACGACGGGGCCATTAATGGCTATCAGCAGAAGTGCCAGCGATGAGGTTAAAAAAATTGTACCGCTTGTCATTGTTCACTCTTTGCGTGATTGATACGGGATGGCTACCCTTCACCCAGCTATTCTGCTTGGAATTATACGTGCTAGTGCCTCTGAAAAAAGCGCCCGGTTTGTCGGAAAAATGTTACTTTTCGAGTATTGCCTTCCAGTTCTCATTTGCCAATGCTGTCTTGCTTGCGTCAACGCTGGAAAGCACCTGATCAGGCAGTCCCGGTATCAGTACATGGCACTGCGCCGGGGTTTCATGGGTCTGGAAACCTGGCTCGCATGGGCGGATCAAGTACAGGATATGCTTTGAAAGTGAATTCTATCGATTCCCTCGGATGCATACGGAGGCATGCATGCCATTCAAGTTTCCCGGCAGTACTATTAATATTGTACTTATCGGTATGCCGGGCAGTGGCAAAAGCACAGTGGGCGTTTTACTGGCCAAGCGGCTTGGGTTGGGCTTTACCGATACGGATCTGCTTATTCAGCAGGAAGCTGGCCGCAACCTGCAGGACATTGTTGATGGTGAAGGCTATCAGGCGCTCCGGCGAATAGAAGAGCGGGTGCTGCTCAGGCTGGATGTGCGCTGTCAGGTGATATCTACGGGTGGCAGTGCTGTGTACAGTGAACCGGCAATGCGTCATTTGAAGGCCACGGGGATTGTTGTGTTTCTTGATATCCCGCTGGAGGAGGTGCTTGAGCGTATTGGGGATTACAGTGCGCGAGGTATTTCAAGGCGTCCGGACCAGTCGCTGGAGGAGTTGTTCAGTGAGCGACTCAAACTCTATTCCCGGTTTGCTGATATAACAATAAAGTGTGTTGGCAGAAATCAGGAAGAGGTTTGTGATGCAACAGTGAAGGCGGTGGTAAAGGCCCGGAAAACACGTTGACCTCTGGTGCTTCCGGGCATGCCTGTTCCTACAGTTTTGGACCCCTGCCTCGAACCGCGCCGGAAACCAGCGATACAACAAGCAGAACGAGGAAGATAAAGAACAGAATCTTTGCAAACCCTGCGGCTGTTCCTGCGATACCGCCAAATCCGAGTACACCGGCGATAACCGCGACAATCAGGCATACTATCGACCAATAAAGCATATTTTTCTCCCGTTATCTGGCTACCTGTTCAACGTGGCACATGCCTTGTGAAGGTACAAACAGTAGAAGTCTGCATGTGTTCTGAACGTGGCGCGCCGATAAATTAAAGATCTGATTTACAGGAATAAAAATTTCATTTTGAGTTGATTAAGGTTTGCTAACGTATGGTCCTGCCCCCGGTGTTCTACTCGTTTTTTGTCCCCGCTCTGTTCGTCTGGTTGTGGAGTACCGGCTTCATCGGCGCCAAATACGGTTTGCCGTTTGCCGAGCCTTTTACGCTACTGCTGATACGCATGCTGTTCACGCTGGTATTACTCAGCGTGCTTGCCTGGTTCATGAAAACCCGCTGGCCGGGGTGGCGCGGTGCAGGGCACCTGGCGGTGACGGGATTGCTGGTGCATGGCTGCTATCTGGGTGGTGTGTATTATGCCATTCAGGGGGGCATGCCGTCGGGAATTATCTCCCTCATTGTTGGCCTGCAACCGCTGGTGACATCGGCGGTGGCTATTCTGGTACTCAAGGAGAGTGTCTCGGCTCGCCAATGGCTGGGGCTGACGCTTGGCCTGGTCGGGGTAACCTTGGTGCTGCTCGAGAAATTCGGGGGTGGCCCATCCACCACGGACTTCCCGCTATGGACATTGATCTGGGCGGCGCTCTCGCTGGGCGGCATATCCCTGGGTACTGTATACCAGAAGCGTCATGGCACCCAGGCGGATCTTGTCGCCGGCACGTTCATCCAGTACAGCGCTGCGGCAACGTTTTTTGCCGTCGGTGCTTTTGCCTTTGAAACCCGCGAGGTGGAGTGGGCCCTGCCGCTGATATGGTCCATGGTCTGGCTGGTACTGGGCGTCTCGATCGGCGCAATTCTGCTACTGATGTGGTTGATTCGTCGTGGTGCTGCCTCGCAAGTGGCAAGTCTTTTCTATCTTGTGCCACCGGTGACCGCACTGGAGGCTTACTGGCTGTTTGATGAACGGCTGGGCGTGCTCGCAATGATCGGTGGTGCTGTGTCCATTACCGGGGTCGCCCTTGTGGTAACCCAGCGAAAACGAGCGACTTAATCCCAGGGGGTCACCCTGAACAGGGTGCCAAGGCCCTGCTGAGGTGTAAGCTTTCCGCATAACCTCAGTCCCTCCCAGAAACTGACCTGATTGGCCGTCAGCACAGGCTTGCCTGCTGCGGCCTCCAGGTCCTCCAGCCAGGCGGCGCTGTGCAGAGCGGTATCGGGCACCAACAACGCATCGGCATCAGGGTGGTTGTTATCGGTTGCGAATCGCAGCACGGCCTCTTTTTCCAGAGTGCCCACTTCTGCAGCGGTGATAATGCCATGGCTGGTCATTTGCACCACTTCGATATCAAAGTGCTCCAGGAACGCCTTGAATAGCAAAGCAACGTCCTCTGGGTAGGTGGCGGCGATGGCAACGCGTTTGGCGTTGAGCGCCGCTATGGCCCGGGCGAATGCCATTGCGGTAGTGGATGCAGGAATGTGAAGCAGGTTCTCCAGCGTTTCAATCTGTTCCCTGATACCGTTCAATGCCTCTGACAAAACTGGCGCTGGTGGAGGTCCAGAGCACCGCCTCCGGATAGTTTCTGCGTCGTTCAGTGTAACCCGGTTGCGACCTTCCTGCTTGGACCGGTAAAGCGCCTGGTCTGCCTGTTGCAGAAAACTGTCGGGAGTTTCGTGAGCTGATGGTGTGGCTGCGTAGACGCCCACACTGATGGTTAGTTTCAGTGCCCCGATACGGGTTGGCACCGGCTTGGAAATCACACTCTCTCGAATACGCTGTCCTATCGTCATCGCTGTATGTTGGTCGGTATCCGGCAATACAACACAAAACTCCTCGCCACCGTAACGGGCAACCATATCCGCCGGCCAGCGGGAGCTTGCCTGGATGCGTTCGGCAATAACCTTGAGGCAGTCATCTCCAACCTGGTGTCCATGGATGTCGTTGACGGGTTTGAAGTGATCAACATCAATCATCAGCACAGCGACTGACTTCCCGCCCACTGATGCCCGTTCGAAAGTGTGTGCGAGATAGCGGTCCAGCGATCGGCGGTTGCTGATGTTGGTGAGCTGATCGGTATCACTGAGCTGTTGTAGCTTGTGGTTGGCTTTTCTGAGCTCCTCAGTGCGCGCCCGGACAGTTTGCTCCAGGGTTTCGTTGGCCCTGCGCTGGATCTCCAGGGTCCTAGCCTGAGCCTGTTGTGCCTCCTGCTGCAGCTGGATGCGTTGCCTGTTTTCGGTGCTGATGCGGTCGGCAATGGCCAGTGACAGGAAAATGGCCTCAATTGCCGCGCCGATCTGCCAGCTATGCTCTGTAAAGGTGTTGCTGGGAACCAGCCCCCAGGACTTCAGACTGTATGTCAGCCCACCAATAATCAACATGGCCCAGGCGATGAGGAAGTACCGCGCTGCCGGGTGGCCCTTGCGCAGGCTGCTCCAGCCAACGATCCACAGAGTCAGTGCCGTCACTGAGCCAAGTGGATTGGCGAGACGGATGGAAAAGTAGTAGTCCGCGAACAGACTTACTCCGGTAATGAAAAGTGCAGCGTACTGGATAAGTACGATCAGTCGGTCAAGTTGAGGCTGTTGCTCCGTGGTTGCCAGCAAAACCCGGGTAAACTGCATGATCATCCACATCGTCAGGGCGACGAGCACTGACATGGCCTCACGGGACCACCAGGGATTTTCCAGCCCGAAGTATTGATAGCCAAGACCGTTGAACAGGGTAAAGAACAGACCCTGATGCACCACGATGACCCCGATGTAGTAGCCGTAGACCCGGTCCCGTAGCGTCACCAGCAAGAAAAGGCTGAACACAGTCATGGTGACGATCAAGCCCTGGTAGAACGTCAGCCAGGAGCGGCTGGTCAGCTCGGTTTGTTGG
Organism: Marinobacter sp.; assembly: GCA_046260345.1. Classification (GTDB taxonomy): domain Bacteria; phylum Pseudomonadota; class Gammaproteobacteria; order Pseudomonadales; family Oleiphilaceae; genus Marinobacter. The sequence continues at coordinate 60,581 of JBHEPI010000135.1, forward strand.
AGCCCGTTATCGGTGTGCAGGTACAGCGGAATAGTGAGGGTATCGGCACTCTCGGCATACAGGTAGTAGTAAGCATCAGTGTCTGGTGGCAGTGTGATTGGGAAAACAAAGTGTCTTGATTGGTAGGGGCGCTCTGGCGGTGCTACCAGCCGCCCGGATTCAATTTTCTCGTACTCATCCTGTTCCCGGGGTTGATAGAGATTCAAATGGTCGACGAAACGAGACCGGAACTCCAGGTAACGTGTCAGGGGTTCGGTGCCTGTATTCTGGAGTCGGAAGCGCACCCAGTGGCCGGCGCTGGTGTAACCGATGTTGAGCACCTCCCCGGTGTGGGAGCTGAAGCGCTCGCCCAGGGCCCGGACATCATCCAGTTCCAGGGCGCGTTCAGGATCCTCAAGGTGCTCCATGTAGGGCCCAAGTGCTACGGTGTCTTCTGCCAGTGCAGCCGTATCCTGGGCCGATGCTGTCGCGAAGGGCGCGACAGCCATCAGCAACCACAAAAGCGCTCCGAGCCGGCAAATTACTGCTGGTGAAGTTTGCAGGATTGGCTGGTATCCGGTAACACGTTGCAATGGTTATTCTCAGGCTTTTCGCTGGAACCTGGTAACAATTTTAGACGTTTGTCGCGTAATTTGGGTTCTAAACAGTATTCGAAGTGTAGGTTTTATGTAGCCAGAAGGTATACGACGGCACGGGTCCGAAGGGCTGACGCAACCTGCCAGAAAGCAACTGAATGACGCTCAAGCAGTAGCGCTCTGATTCAGAATCCGTCATTCACAACACAGGGAAACGGATCACACAATGCTCAACGGAATCTGGTTAGGCTTTTTCTGGTGGCCACCCGGCGCAGGGCCACATCACCATGAATTTCGCTGCCAATATCCCGGGGCTGAATAACGCCGCCACGCCCATCGGAATCAAGGCCGTGCATTCACTGCAGGAGCTGAATCCAAGCCGGGATGCTGACGGCGATTCTGGTGTGCTACTGGTTTTTTGGCTAAAAGGTGGTGTCCAGCACGGTGCCCATCTTTTGCTGCCCCAGTGACTCATCGAAGTCAGTTCCATGCCACGCTGGATGGCCGGCAATCATCACCAGGGGCACTACGCCGTCGGTGCGGTTGACCAGTTGCTCGTGGCGGAACTCCTCCCGGTACTGACGCTTTACCGTGTTGTTGTGGTCCATGCGACGCAGAGCGGACGGGTTGACCAGGATCAGGTCGGCCTGATCGCCCACCTCGATGCTGCCTCCCTTGACGCCAAATACCCGGGCAGGGTCGCGGGTAAGGCGGCGGACCATGTAGGCGACGTCCATATCGCCGCCGTCTGATGCCAGTTTCAGTGCCCTCAGGTTGCCATCGTAGAATGCCATATTGGTGAGGTGAGCACCGCTGTCATTGAAGCCGGGCAGTAGCTGGCGGTCCATCAGCAGGTCGCGCACGACGCGCTCATCGCGGTTGGCGGAGATGGTGGACCAGCTCAGGTCACGGTCAAAGGCCCGCAGCATGGCCAGTACGAAGTCACCCTCATCTCTCACCCGGGCAAAGTGCTCATTCAGCAGGGCCTGTTCCGCAGTACTGGTTTCAAGAGGCTTTGCTGCGTTGAAGGTTCTGACGCGAGCAAAGGCCTCGGCAAAGGTTTTACCCTGCCAGTCCTTCAGGGGGCAGACATCGATGGTCATATCCCCGAGCGTTCGGTTAAAAGCGTAATCTTCAAGGCGAACGAGTCGTTTCAGGCGTTTGAGCCCAAAGCCGGTCTTGCCGCTCATCCACATGGCCTTGAATTGCCGGATGTAGTCAGGATCGTTGAGGATTTTCAGTCTACCCTCGCGATCCTCAAGTTCCGTTTCATTGAGAGTGCGCAGCTCTTCGATCTCTTCCGAGAGCGGGGTTACCGCGCCATCGGACCATACCTTGAAGGGTGCCGCCAGTGCCTGCAGGTGGAAGTCCCCCTTCATCAGGCGGGAATTGAGTACCCTGGCCAGCAGGCGTGCAAGGCGCACAATCTTGCGGTTGCTGTGCACATCGAGGGCGGCCACCACAGTGGTCTTCAGGGGTTTGCCATGGAGTCGGCCACAACTAAGCAGGAAGGTCTTTATGGTCCCAATGGTGCTGTCTTTCGGCGGCGTAGCCTGCCAGACACCACCCTTGCGACGAACCACATCGGTCAGCCGTTTAATTTCCGGGTATTTGGCGAACTGGGTAGGTATGGTTTTGCGGGTGTTGGGCTGGTTGGCCAGGTAGTGGAACGGCAGGGCATCGGTGGAGAAGCCCGCATAGCCGTCGTCCAGTGCCTGCTCCAGCAAGGACTCCATAGCCTGGAGTTCGTCCTCGGTAGGGTCGCGGGAGATACTTGCTTCAAACCCCATCACTTCGATGCGCAGCATGGAATGCGGAACCAGGGTGACCAGATTGGGTCCAAGGCTGAGCTTGTTCAGATGCCGGATGTATTCCTTCGGGGTCTGCCAGTCTACCCGGTCGGCGGTGGCCCGGAGTACATTCTTGGGGATGTTTTCCACGCGCGCGTAGCAGTCCACGATCGGGTCTGCACCGTCTTTGCGCTGGGAGCCGAAAGCCAGCCCCAGGCTGCAGTTGGCGATCACTACCGTGGTGGTGCCGTGGCGCACGGACTCCGGTAAACCAGGGGCCACTTCCAGTTCCAGATCATAGTGGGTGTGGATGTCGAACAGCCCCGGCATGGCCCAGCGTTCGCTGCCATCGAGAACCTTGCGCGCTTTTTGCGGGTCGAGGTTCGCCCCCCGTGCGGCGATCTTTCCATCGGCAACGGCGATATCTTCGTACGCGGGCAGTTCGCCGCTGCCATCGAAGACTTTGGCGCCCTGAATCAAGTAATCCCAGGCGATATCCGTTTTTGCATCGGTCATGATGTCTTACCTGTTGTTATTCTGGTTATTCAATTAGGCCGCCGGTGTTTGCGTGCCCGTTTCCATCAATACCGCATTTTCTTTAAGGTGTAATTTCGGTGGTGTCGCCGGCCGGGTTGGCGGGGTCATCCCTGGCGATAATGTTGATTGCGCCAACTACTATGACCAGAGCAGCCAGAAGCACAGTGGCAGCTCCCAGAACCATTTTGAGTTTTGAGGTTTGAAGGTTGCCGCATTCCGGGCATTTTTTGCTGCCGGGTGGAATGTCCGTCCCACAATTGGAGCAAATGTTCTTCGCCATAGTGGTTGTCCCTTCAATCGTTCAATGTACCTGATTGAAGGTTAAGCCCTGGGGCTTCCAGGCACAAATCCGTAGTGATCACGACTCATAGGGCCAATAGCACCACAAGGGCCGTCAGCGCGGAGAGAATGCCTATAATGACCAGAAGCGGTTTCCAGGGAAATACCGGTTTGGGCTGCTCTGTTTGAAGTTCGGCTTCCAGGTAATCACGCAACAGTTGGGCATTGCGGGCGTTGGCCTTCCAGGCGAAGTCGAAGGCATCGCCGACGACAGGAATAAGACCGCCGAAAAAGTCGATCAACATATTCCGCACCATCTGCCCTTTGACGCGTGTGCTGGCTCCGGCCCGATGTGCTTCCAGCAGTACATAACAGGACATGATCAGGCCGGCGAAATCACCAAGCACGGGAACCAGCCCGATAATGGGCTCGAAGCCTATCCGGAAGCGGGTAAAAGGTATGCCAATGGCGTTGTCAGCCATCCGGCTGAACCTGTCGAGACGGGCCAGGGCCGCCTGTTTCTCTTCGCGGCTTGGCGGTGTTGCCATGACGGAATTCCTGTTAGTCCCAGGATTTGTTTTTGAGCCGGTAGAATTCTTCCACCACGGCGTCCATGGCAGCGGGGTCATAATCCCGAAGGCC